>NZ_ATHQ01000001.1:0-190000 GCF_000523275.1 Lebetimonas sp. JH292
AGAAACTCTTTAAAATTTGTCTCTTACAAAGACAGAAAAGAAATTGCAAAGGATTTAAAATCAGTATATCAAGCTGATACTGAGGATTTAGCCATTCAAAATCTTGAATATTTCAATGAAAAATGGGGCAAAAGATACCCTCATATAAATCCAATTGAATCTTTAAATTCTATCAAAAAATGGAAAAGTAACAGAATCAGAAATTGGTTTGTAATTTATCCGCAACTTGTGATATATTTCTAGGAATTTTTAGTAAAATATCTTAAAGCTTTAGTATATGGGTTTTATTTACACAGTTAATTTGATGGGCTTAAAAACTCCGCTTTTAAATATACCTGACCGATTCCGTCAACTCTGCATGATACATGATCTGGAACATCGCACATTCTTATATTTTTAATTACTGTTCCTCTTTTTATGGTTTTTCCAGCGCCTTTTACATCCAAATCTTTTATAACTGTTACATTATCTCCATTTTTTAATTCATTTCCGTTTGCATCTAAAATTTTTTCTTCTTTTTTGTTTGCAATTGCCATTTCTTCATCTGTTAAATAAATCATATCTGTTAAATCGCTTCTGCCAAGTGCACTTAAAATTTTGTAGCTCAATATTTTTACAGCAGGAACTTCACTCCACATAGCTGTATTTAAACAATTGAAGTGACTTTCATCATAATTTTCTGATTCTATTTGATTTCTACAGGTTTCGCAAAGTACAACATATCCGTCATTATTATCACTTTCAAAAACTACGTATATAGAAAGGTTATTATCACTTTCACATAATTCACATTTATTGTTAGCTCTATTAAAGATTTCTTTTTCATTCATTTTTTTCCTTTTTTAAAAAATTATAACAAATTAGAACTAAATTAAATTATAAAACATAATTAAATTTAAAATTATTGTTGCTACTAAAGTAAATAGAGTAAAAACATTATTAAAAAGCGTATTTTTATATATTATTATAAGGAAAATCGTCTAAAACCTGTGAATAATAAAGGGCATCAACTACTGATAAAGGTGAAATAACAATAATATCTCCAAAATTACGCCAATAGAAAATAGGGCAAAAGCATATTTCCCGGCTACCGGTTTTAAAGCTTCAGCTATACTTTGAATTGTATCTATATTGTTATGACCAAGCATACGATAAAAGATTAGAATATATCATCCCAATAATTGTATCTATTGTTTTTTGCTTGAACGACTGTTTTATGTTCTTCTTTTTCTTCTGCAGCGTGCCGCTATAATCCAAGCTGTTTTCATTTCAATATGAGGAATAAAAGTATTTAAAAGAACTTCTTTAATGTTTGGATGGGCAATAATAGCATTTATAATATATACCAATAATATTAAATATATTGCAATATATCCAATAAATGCCGTTATTGGAATAAGAAAATAAAGTTGATTTTTACCTGTAATAATGCCTAAAATAGCAGCTAATGCTTCTAAATCTGCTCCTATTGTTAAAATATTAGCAACAGAAAATATCAAAATTTATTATAAAACGCATTTGTAAGTTCAGGTAAACTTTTACCCGTTACAAGAGCAATTCTTACAATTGTATTTTGAACACCAATCATCATAGGAGTTGATAATAAAAGTAACCATAGCTGAGAAAATCCGGTAGTAGCTCCCACCATCGTATAAGTTACAATTCCTGCAGGATCATCACTAGCACCTCCTGTAATAATGCCAGGACCTAATTCTTTAATTCTTTCACGGTTTTTTGCTATATCTGATTTGATTTTTTCTTTAAAATTTTCAAATTTAGACATATAGTTTTCCTAATTTTTCAATATCTTTATAATAATATTAACATAGTTTTGTATTTTTGTTTTGTATTTTTTAAATAATAATGGAATTGGAATAATTAAATATTTGTTTTTTATTTGCTTTTATAGAAATAAAAATTTAATTTATTATTTAGTTAACATAATGTATATTCTCTTAAAATTATTTTTAAAGCTTCATAAACCTTTGTGCATCTTTAAATGCACTGTTATCATCAGTGTTATTAAAATAAACAAAAGATTCATCTAAAAGATTTAATTTAATACTTTTTAAAATATCATCAGGATAAGAGCCTACATATTTTCCGCTAAATCCGTGAAATCTTACATAATTAAAATCTGCGGTATACTCAAAAACAAACTCCTGATTATAATCATGCCAAACCAAACAAATATTAGCGTTCTTCATAATTTCATATACTTCATCGTTATACCAGGTTTTATTTCTGCATTCTATTGCATATTTTAAATTTTTATCCAAAGCATTTACAAAATTTAACAAAAGTTCTTTTTTATATTTTAAGCTTGGAGGAAGCTGAAAAAGAATTACCCCTAATTTATCTCCCAAAACAGATACAATATTCAAAAATTCTTTTAATTTATCCGCATTTTTTAATTTTGAAGTATGAGTTATTATTTTATTGGATTTAATTGAAAGTTTAAAATCATTTTTAATTTTATATTTCCAGTTTTTTATTGTTGTAATTTTAGGAAATCTGTAAAAGGTTGAATTAAGTTCAAGCGAATTAAAGAACTTAACATAATATTCCAGCCATTTGGAAGTTGGAAGCCCGGAAGGGTAAAAATCCCCTTGCCAGTTGCGGTAAAAATAACCGCTTGTTCCTATATATACCATTACTTAACCATTATGTGCACCAAATGCGGATAAAAAATCAGTATCAAAAGAGCAATAACCTGAAAAATAATAAAAGGAATTACACCTATGTATAAATCTTTGGTCTGAATTTTATCCCCAGCCGCTCCTTTTAAATAAAACAGGCTGAATCCGAAAGGCGGTGTTAAAAAGGATGTTTGTAAGTTGACAGCTATAAGCAGTGCAAACCAAAGAGGGTCTATTCCAAACTGTTGAACAATAGGAATTAAAATAGGAATAACAATAAATGTAATTTCGACAAAATCTACAAAAAAACCTAAAATAAAAATAACCAGCATTGTAATTGCAACAAATATATACGGATTTGAAATGTCCTGGGTAAAAAACTGTGTAATTAAATCCCCTGCCCCGCTTTCGTTAAATACCAGTGAAAATGCCCTTGCACCGATTAACACCATAAAAACCATGGCGGTAGTTTTTACTGTTTCAACGCTTGAATATCTCAAAAGTTCCCAATTAAATGTTTTATATACAATTGCTAAAATAATTGAGCCAAGAGCACCTATTGCCGCTGATTCCGTAGGTGTTGCAAAGCCTGCAAATATACTTCCCAATACCAATATAATTAAAATAGAAGGTGCAATTAAAGATTTTAAAGCATCAATTATTATTTTTGAATATTTTTCGTCTGTCTCAATGGCCGGAGCAATTTCAGGTTTTATAAAAGCCAAAATTAAAATATATATAATATAAAGTCCGACTATAATTAATCCCGGAATTACAGCAGCTTTAAATAAATCACCTACACTTATCTGCATAACCGCTCCCAAAATAATTAAAACAATGCTTGGAGGAATAATCTGACCAAGAGTACCGCTTGCCGCAATTACACCGCTTGCAAGACGTGGAGAATATCCGTGTCTAATCATTACAGGAAGTGATATAACCGTCATCATCACGACGCTTGCACCCACAATTCCCGTAGATGCGGCTAAAATTGCACCGACTACAACAATTGCTATTGCAAGCCCTCCCCTTACGGGTCCAAATAATTTTCCAATTGATTCAAGCATATTTTCGGCAATTTTGCTTTTTTCTAATATAAATCCCATAAGAATAAACAAAGGAACGGCCATAAGTGTAAAATTCTGCATAACACCGTATATTCTATAAGGCAAAAGCCCAAAAACGTCAAGTCCTATGTTTGGATCGATAAATGCAACAAAAATCGCACTTGCGCCAAAAGCAAAAGCAACCGGAATACCGAGCATTAATAAAACAAATGCCACCGCAAAAAGAATTATACCTGTCATTTTACACCTTTTAATTTATAATATGCTTTTCTAAGTTCGGCTACACATTGTATTATTACCACTAAAAAAGCCCATATTATCGCCGATTTAATAATCCATCTGCAGCAAAGCCCACCCGGGTCTGCTGATTGTTCATGCATAGAATAACTCATTTGAACAAAAGGAATAGCTTCAATCACTATTAAAGTCGATAGGGGAATTACAAAAAAAATAATTGTAATTATTTGAATTATCGCCTTAATTTTTATCGGAAATTTGTCATAAAATATGTCCACCCTTACGTGCTTATCCCTAGCTAAAGTATAAGCTATGGAAAAAAGAAATGTTATATCAAACAGATGCCATTCAAGCTCCTGCATAGCAATGCTTCCGCCATGCCACAATTTCCTTGCAATTACATCATAACTTACAATTAGAGTCATTGTTATAAGAGCAATTATAGATATAATCATAAAAAATTTGCTTAAATTTTCAGCCATTAAATCAATTTTGGGAATAAAAGAGAGAATAATTACAGCTATTGCAACACCGATAATACTTAAATCGATGTGATTACTCAAATTTAATAAAAAATCCATTTCTAATCCTTTAACTTTTCATTTTTAACTTTTAATTTTTAACTTTTATAAGTATTCTGGCAAATCATTGCTAAAAAGAATTAAATCCCCCGTTTTTGTAACATCAGACAATATCTTTTCAAGATTGTTTTTATTTTTAAGAATTATTTTTTCTATTGTTAAATTTTCACAAAGCGTTTTTCTGTTAGCTTCCCCCGTAATAATTGCAATATCAAAAACACTGTTTATTTTTTTTGCAATTTTTTCATTCATCTCTTTCGTACCCTCTACAATTCCTGGAGTTACAATAATTTTTCTTCCGTTAAATTCTTTTACCAAATCATATGAGCTCAACATTCCTTCAATATTACCGTTGAAGCTGTCATCAATAATTATTTTGCCGCCCACTTCTATTTTTTGAAGTCTGTGGGGTACATTTTCCAATTTTAGCACTTTGTATTTTATTTTTTCAATATTTTTTATAAATTCTATCGCAACAAAGACGGCAAGTGTTACATTTAGTGCATTAAATTCCCCTAAAACTGCTGATTTAAAATGCTGGGGTTCTCCGTTTATTTCCACATCCCACTCTATTCCATTTAGAGATGATTTCACATTTTTTATTTTATCTTTTATTACAATTACTTTTTCATTGTCTATTTTCTCGTATGAAAAACCTTTTTTTAATTTCGGACTTTCAAAAATTTCAAATTTAGTTTTTTTAATATTTTCCAATGTTTTAAAATATTCTATATGCTGAGGGCCTATTTTTCCAAGTACTGAGTATTCGTTTTCTAAAAATTTAACTATCTCTTTTATATCTCCTTTTTCCCTTGCCCCGGCTTCAGCTATGTAAATTTGTGTATCTTCGGGTAAATCTCTGTTTATATCTAAAACAATGCCTTTTATCGTATTTACGCTTCTCGGGGTTTTATAAGTTTTATAATCATCTTTTAACAACTGATAAATAAAGTTTTTAATTGAAGTTTTTCCGTAACTTGCAGTTATTGCAATAATGGTAGGATTAATTTTATTTAATTTTTCTTTTGCCTTTCTTTTGTATGCTAAAAACAGAATATATTCAATCCATTCAGAAAACATTATACTGAATATTAAAACACACAAAATACCGATACCCGGATTTATTTTGAGTTTATATATAAAAAGCAGATTTATTGTTTCAAGCAGCCCTAAAATTAAAAAAAATCTTTTTACCCTTTTTGTAATATTTAAACCTTTGGTTCTTCTGGCCCATAAAAATACTGCGGGAATTAAACCGAAAAAAAGATATATCCAAAAAAATTTATAAGCTACAATATAAGTAACAACAGGAACAACAAAATATATCAAATGCCAAAAAGGTTTATGAAAATGAAATATAATTCTTTTAACTTTATAGTTATACCATTGAAGCGTGGTAATTAAATAAAATCCCAAAACATAAGCCGTTATAAAATTAACAATCAATTCAAACATAGATTTCCTTAATACCTGATTTCAAAATCACTAAATTTAATTTCAGGTATTTCCTGATATTCAATATTTTCCACAATGGAATAAGGAGAGCCTTCCTTTAATATTTCTAAAAATTCTTTTAAACTTTTCTCATTTTCAATATTTGCCACTGTTTCAACCATTCCGTCAGGAATATTTTTAATATAACCTTTGAATCCTCTCTTTCTTGCTTTTTCACTTACAAATTTTCTATACCAGACACCCTGCACCCTGCCGGAAATTAAAAATTTATAAGTCATTTATTTTCCTTTTGCCATTTGTATTTTGTTAATATACTGATAATCAATTATAATCTTTTCTTCCAAAGTTACACTTTTTGCAAGCATTTCCAATTTATTTTCAAAATCGTCAAACAGATAATTAGCCATACTTCCGGGAATTGGATTTATTTCATTAAGATAAATAATTCCGTCTTTTTCAAAAAAATCACATCTAATCAGTGCGTTTTTAAATGTTTTGTTATAAATTTTTGTAAAATTTTCTTTTATTATTATTTCTAAGTTTTGTTCAATATCACTTAACATAATATTTTTTCTACTGAAATCTAAATATTTTTTTTCAAAATCAAGATATTCTTTTTTTTCAACTTTTTCTATTTTTGAGAATATAAATTCTTCATTTGCCAAAAAACCGGCAAGATTATATTCATTAATTCCCTCTACAAACGGCTCTGCTATAATTAAATCATCAAATTCCCTTGCAACATCAAACGCATAATCAAGTTCATTCTGATTTTTTGCAATGCCGACCCCTATGCTGCTGCCAAGTCTGGCAGGTTTTACTATTATGGGAAAATTAAATTTTGTTTTTGGAGAATTTATTATTTCATATTCAATTACTTCGACACCTATTTCTTTAGCATAAGCTTTAGTTAAAACTTTGTTATAACTTATTGCACTTGCCTCAATATTCGGAGATATGGCTTTTATATTAAAAAATTCGAGCATTCCCGGTATTTTACCGTCTTCACCGTCTCGTCCGTGCACAAGATTAATTGCAACGTCAAAACTTAATTTTTCTTCTTTTTTTAAAATTCCTTTTTTGTAAAAAAATCCGCCCTTTTTTATTTCCAATTTTTGTGATTTTTTATATTCACCACTCGCAAAAAACTTACTTTTCATATTTTCTTTTTCTATTAAGTAAAAATCTCTCTTCTCATCTATAAAAACAAATTTTAACTCATTGTTTTTTATTTTCTCTTTCAGTGTTATCGCACTTACAATTGAAATTTCATGTTCAAAACTCTGCCCTCCGAATATAATAAGAAAAGTCATTTATTTTACTCCTTTGCTAAGTCTTTTAAGTCCTTCTTTAATCATTTCTTCAACACTGCCTACCTCTACCCCGTCAAGTGCTTTTAAAATATCTTTTTTATTAAAGCCCAAATTTTCAAGGGCTGTTAAAGCCTGATTAAAAACGGGATTTACATTTTCTATTTCAAATTCGCTCATTTCCATTAATATTCTTTTAGCACTCTTAGGACCTATTCCAGGGACTTTTTTAAGTGCTTCAATATTTTTGGTTGAAATTATATCCATAAAAGTTTCGGGAGTGTAGGTTGAACAGATTGCAAGAGCTACTTTTGGGCCGACTCCGTTTAATTTAATAAGCCGCTCAAAAAGTTTTTTTTCATTTTTATCTAAAAACCCATATAAGCTGTATTCGTTTTCTTTGATAATTTCAGTAATATAATATATTCCGTCTGATGCATTTGAAAAAGTAAACATACTGACATTCAGTTCATAAACAATCCCGTTTACTTCCAAAAAAATTTTACCGCCTTCTTTTTCAAAAATTCTACCCTTAAGAGCCGCTATCATTATTTTCCTTTATTTTTATTTTTACTATTTTTTTTATATTTCCAAAATCTTTAAGTTTAAATCCGCAAACACCTTCGTTGCCTTTAGTATCATATGTCAGTTTTATCGGGGGTTCTACAAAATCAAATTCTATTCTGTTATAAGGTGTCCATGGGCTTAAAGAGAGAATTTTTGCATATATTACGGCATTTTGTAATTTATCGATTGTTTCTTTCATCTCTTTTATTCCCTGTTTTAATTCCTCGATTTTTTCTTTTAATTCAACCGTTTTTTGTTTAAAAGAATTAAATTCTTTTAATTTTTTTATTATAGCGGGTAAAGTTTTTATACCTTTTGTTTTATTTTGTAAGTATAATTTTTTCAATTCATTAACAGAACTTTTATTTTCTTTCAAAACCCTTAATCTTTTATTATATTCTTCTATATTGATTTTTAAATCCCTTTTTATTTCTCCCAGTTTTTTTTGTAATTTGTCTGTATCTATGCTTTCACCCAATACCTTGGCAGGAGAAATAATTAATTTATTTTCACTTCCTTTTAAAGTATGTATTTTAATCTCGTCCAGTGCGTAACATTTTAAATAGGAACCTAAAATTTCTATTTCTACTTTTTTAGCAAAAATTTCCCCTCCCACTACCTGAGAAATTACCGCCTTATTTGCTCTTACTGTTCCGTTTTCAAGCCTTGTTATTTTTATTTCATCTGCTTCAACATATCCTTTATGAATATTTATTTCTCCTTTTTGGGTATAAATTTTACTCTTTTGATGAGTCTGTCCCATTATTTTTAAATCTTTACATTTAATCAATGCGGAATTTCCGACATTTCCCCTTACAATTAATGTTGTTGTTTCAACCGTGGTGTTATCCCCTATGGCCTCTTTGAGCGCATCGGATTCTTTTACGTCAATTTTAATATCACTTTCTTTGGCACCTGTAACATCACCTGTTTTTATATTAATCTGTTTTATCTCCATTTCATCTTTTATTACGAACACTCCGGAATCATTATACAAATATCCGTTTTTTAATGCTGTAAAAACTATTTTTTCATTATCTTCCTCTTTTTTTATTGTTTTCTGGTCGTATCCAATACTTGGAATTTCAAAATCTTTGACTTTTTCGGCCAAAATTATTTTTCCTCTGCAGTTTCTGCCGTTTTTACCCGGTTTTGTTTTTTTTATCTCTATTAAAATCTCGCCTGCTTTTACGGGATAAATAAGCTCTTTTTTTACAGCAGTTTCATTTTTTTTATAATGATAAACCACTTCTCCCTGAACAGTGGGGATTTCATCTATACCTTTACATAACAATATTTCTTCTTCACATTCCAAAGAACCTATTATTCTTAATTTTGCAACTGTTTTTTCTATTGATTCATTCATTTTTTCATCAAACAAATTTATTAATAAAGAGTTCCTTATTTTTTTCTTATTAAGTTCTTCTCTAAATTTTTCAAACAGAATGTCACTGTATACAATAAGTGATTTTGGCGAAAGAATAAATTTTGCCCCCTTTAATTTTTCATTTATTTCTATTTTCCCTATTAATTCAAAGTCACTTACTTCATATTTAATTATTTTAATCTCATACACCTGCTTTATCTCGTTTTTTTCATTTCTCAAAAAGTTTTCGTTTTTAAGTAACATTTTTGAATCTTCATCAACTTCAATAAACTCATGGTCGTTTTCTGTTTTTATAAAGGTTTTAACTTCAGTTATTTCAAAATCAAGATTCGAAAAAGGAATATTGTATTTGGAGGAAATTTTGGCAAGAGTATCATTAACATTTTCGGTTCTTACGACCAGAGGCAGGGCTTGTATCTCTTTTTTTTCCTCGTTTTCTTTTTTAAAAAAACCAAACAGACCCACATTAAACCTTTTTTGATATAATACCGCTTATGATTAAAGCAATAATTATAAATTTTTTAGGTATTTTCAATTCGAGAATTCTCGGATTTATCAGGGATTTGCTGAGTGCCTCTATACTCGGGGCAAATATGTATTCCGATATCTTTTTTGTCGCTTTCAAATTTCCCAACCTTTTTAGAAGAATTTTTGCCGAAGGAGCCTTCAGCCAAAGTTTTCTGCCGACATTTGCAAAAACTAAAAACAAAGCACGGTTTGCGTATATAATTTTTATCAAGTTTTTTATAATTATACTTATTTTAAGCCTTTTTGTAACTATTTTCAGAGATTTTGTCACCAATATTTTAGCATACGGTTTCAGCAATGAGGCAAAAAAAATAGCTTCCCCTCTTATTGCCGTTAATTTCTGGTATTTGGATTTTATATTTATAGTAACTTTTCTTGCGAGTTTACTTCAATATAAAAATCATTTTGCAGTTACCGCTTTTTCAACAGCTCTTCTTAATATTTCGTTGATAGCGGCTTTAATCATTTCAAAAAACCTGCCTAAAAAAGAGATTATCTGGTATTTAAGTTTAGGTGTTTTAATAGGAGGATTTGCCCAGTTAACAGCTCATTTGATAATGGCCAAAAAGAAAAAAATTTTAAGAGCGCTTCTTATCGGATGTAAAAGAGAGGAAAAAATTGACATAAGTGAATTCAAAAGACATTTTTTACCTTCTGTATTTGGAAATTCCACCGCACATATTTCAGCATTTTTAGATACATGGCTTGCTACATTTTTGGTATCCGGGAGTATAAGTTATTTATATTATGCAAACAGACTTTTTCAGCTTCCTTTTGCTTTGTTTGTCATTGCAACTTCAACTGTGTTTTTCCCAAAAATAACAAAACTTTTAAATTCAAAAAAAGAGGATAAAGCAATTTCGATGATGAAAAAAATTTTTTGGATTTTACTTTATTCGCTGATATTGGCAACTGTTGTGGGAATAATGGATTCAAAAGAAATAATAAAAGTCTTGTTTGAAAGAGGTGCATTTACCCATACTGACACTATAATGACGGCAAATGTTTTAATTATGTATTTAATTGGACTTATTCCTTATGGTATTGGCAAACTATTTTCAAGCTATATGTATGCAATACATAAACATTTAAAAGCAGCCAAAATATCAGCAGTTGCTTTGGGGGGAAATATATTTTTTCAATTATTTTAATTATTCCACTTAAAGTTTACGGCCTTGCACTCTCGAGCAGTATAGCGGGAATAATCATGTCATATTTATATATAAAAGAATTTTCATTTAAACTGTTTTTTAAGTTTTTTGAAAAAAAGTTATTTCTTTTATTTGATATTATGCATAATTGCAAGTATAATTACTGCTATAATTTTTAAAAAGATTTTATTGTTAATTTAAAGGAGCAAAATGAAAATATATGATTCACATTTAAAAGAAAAAGTTGAATTTAAATCGATTAAAGATAATGAAGTCAGAATTTATGTGTGCGGTCCTACCGTATATGATGACGCTCACTTAGGACATGCGAGAAGTTCCGTCAGTTTTGACTTGCTTAGAAGAACTCTTATGGCACTTGGATACAAAGTAACTTTTGTAAAAAATTTTACGGATATTGATGATAAAATCATAAATAAAATGAAAGACACTTCTAAGAGTTTAAAAGAATTAACCGAATATTATATAAATTCTTATTTGAGAGACATGGATGAGCTTAATATACTAAGAGCGGATATAGAGCCAAAAGCAACCGAAACACTTGAAGAAATGTTTGATTTGATTGAAAAGCTTGTAAAAAACGGATGTACCTATACTTTGAAAAACGGGGATATATATTTTGATACATCAAAAGACCCCCAATACTGCTCTCTTTCGAACAAATGCCAGGACAGTGAAGAAAATATTCACAGAATAGAAACCGAAGGCAAAAAAAACCCAAGAGATTTTGCCCTATGGAAAGCATGCAAAGGAGAAAATGATGTCTGTTTTGATTCTCCTTTCGGTAAAGGAAGACCCGGGTGGCATTTGGAATGCTCCGCTATGATTAAAAAACATATTGCTTATCCTGATGGTGAATATCAGATTGATTTACACGGAGGGGGAGCGGATTTGTTTTTTCCCCATCATGAAAACGAAGAAGCGCAAAGCTGGTGCGCATACAATCAACATTTGGCAAAATACTGGATGCACAACGGTTTTGTAACAATTAACGGTGAAAAAATGAGCAAATCCCTTGGAAACAGCTTCTTTGTAAAAGACGCTCTAAAACATTATTCCGGGGAAGTTTTAAGATTTTATTTGATGGGTACTCACTACAGGGCCCCTCTTAATTTCTCTGAAGAGGATTTAATTGCCAGCAAAAAAAGACTGGATAAATTATACAGACTTAAAAAAAGGGTTTACGCAATAGCTAAAAAACAAAAAGATGAAGAGTTTGAAAACAAATTGCTTGATGCTATGAAAGATGATTTAAATATTTCAAAAGCCCTGGCTGCTATAGACGAATTTGTTAAACTCTCGAATGAAAAACTGGATAAAAATCCAAAAGATAAAACATTAAAACAAAAAATTATAAGCAATATTGATTTTATTGATAAACTCCTCGGTGTCGGCGGAAGCGATGCTTATAAATATTTTCAAAGCGGCATAGATGAAAATTTAAAAACAAAAATTGAAGAATTAATTCAAAAAAGGAAATCTGCCAGAAAAAACAGAGATTTTACCCTTGCCGATAAAATAAGAGATGAACTAAATAAATTGGATATTCAAATCCAGGATACCCCAAACGGAACCGTATGGGAAAAAATATAAGGAATGAAAATGGATAATGGAAAATGGATATTTTTAAAACTATAAAACCCCTAATTTACAAAACCGACCCGGAATTTGCACATAATGCAGTTGAGACAATTTTCAAAACTGCAAGACGTTGCCCTCTTTTTTTTAATTCTTTAACAAAAAGAAATTTTATTGATAACCCTATATTAAATCAAAAAATATGGGATTTGGAATTTAAAAACCCCGTAGGTGTTGCGGCGGGATTTGACAAAAATGCAACTATGGTTTCGGCCTGGCCCGCACTCGGTTTCGGATGGGGAGAAATCGGTGCTGTAACACCTCTGCCGCAGCCTGGCAATGAAAAACCCCGTTCATGGAGACATGTAGAATATGAAGCTATTCAAAACGCTTTTGGATTTAACAATGAAGGAGTTGAAGTTATAAAAAAAAGACTATCCAAGATATATCCTTTTATTTTACCGATAGCGGCAAATATAGGAAAAAATAAAACCACACCTGAAGATAAAGCGATAGAGGATTATAAAATTTTGGTAAAAGAGCTTAAAGATGTAGTCGATTTTTTTGTAATTAATATTTCATCTCCAAACACACCAAATCTCAGGAATCTATTAAACGAAGAATTTATAAATAATATTTTTAATGAATTAAAACCGCTTACTAAAAAACCGATACTCATTAAATTTTCTCCGGATATGGAAGATGCTGATATTGTAAATCTGGCAAACATAAGCGTAGAAGCCGGGGCTGATGGTATAATTGCCACAAACACCACAATAAATTACGATATTATAAATTCCCCTATAAAAAGAGGTGGAATTTCAGGTAAACCTTTAGCAAAAAGAAGTTTTGAAGTATTGAGAATAATTGCTTCTGAAATATTTGGAAAAGTACCTATTATCAGTGTGGGAGGCATAGACAGTGCCGAAGAAGCCTATAAAAGAATAAGAATGGGGGCAAGTCTTCTTCAGATTTATACGGCAATAATTTACAAAGGCCCTGGAATTGTAAGGAAAATAAATAAAGGATTGATTGAACTTTTGAAAAAAGACGGGTTCAATCATATTTCTGAAGCAACAGGTATAGATATTCCAAAAAAAATTAAAGGATAAAAATGCTTCCAAAATTTTATTCTCATAAATTAAAAAACAATCTGGAAATTATAGCAATACCTTGCAACAAAGGAAGCAATGTAATTACAAGCAATATATTTTATAAAGTCGGAAGCAGAAACGAAGTTTTGGGAAAAACGGGTATAGCCCATATGTTGGAACATATGAATTTTAAATCAAGCAAAAATTTAAAAGAAGGCGAATTTGATAAAATTGTAAAATCTATAGGAGGCGTGGATAACGCTTCGACAGGTTTTGATTATACACATTATTATATTAAAACATCTTCAAATTATCTTGGTAAAACATTTTTCCTTTTCAGTGAAGTTATGAGTAATCTTAATTTAAATGATGATGAATTTCAAAGAGAAAGAAAAGTTGTTTATGAAGAAAGACTCTGGAGAGTAGATAATAATCCGGTGGGATATTTATATTTTAGACTTTTTAACAATGCATTTCTTTACCATCCGTATCACTGGACACCTATCGGTTTTAAAGAAGATATATTAAGCTGGACAATAGACGATATAAGAGATTTTCATTCAACATATTACCAGCCTAAAAACGCTATTTTACTTGTTGTGGGAGACATTACACCTAAAAGCGTATTTAAAGAAGCGCAAAAATATTTTTCAAAAATAGAAAATAAAAAAGAAATTCCAAATTTTCATTATAAAGAACCGGAACTTGACGGAGACAAATTTATTGAAATAAAAAGACAAACTAAAGTAAACATTGTAGCCCTTGCTTTTCATATACCTGAATTTAATCATAAAGACCAGATAATTTTAAGCGCATATTCGGAAATATTAAGCGGTGGGAAAAGTGCTGTTTTAAAAGAAAAACTTCAATATAAAAAAGAATTGGTGAGTGAAATATATGCATATAATATGGAATTAAAAGATAAAGGAATATTTTTAGCACTTGCAGTATGTAATCCCGGGGTTGAGCCTAAAAAAGTTGAAAAAGAAATTAAAAAAATTTTATTAAATACAAAACCGACTAAAAAACTTTTAAACAAAATAAAAAACACCACAAAACTCGATTTTATAACTTCAATGGAAAGCAGCGGCGGAATTAGCAATATTTTTGGTGATTATTTTGCAAAAGGGGACATCAGTCCTCTTCTTAATTATGAAGAAAATATATCAAAATTAAAACCAGAGGATTTTGAAAAAATTAAAAAATATTTTGAAAAAGGGGTTAGTGTTATTTTACATTCTTAATTTTCAATATATTTATCAACTATAGCTCTATTTTTTCCACTTTTTTTTGCCGTATACATTAATTTATCCGCTTTTTCTATTAAATTTTTTACAGGCACTCTATTTTTTAATTTTACAAAAAGACCTCCAACACTAACTGTTACGTTTATTTTAAAATTTTCAAAATTAATTTCTTTAGAAGCTACAGCTTCTCTAATTTCTTCCAATTTGTTTTTTAAAGTATTGATATCTTTTATTGCAGAAAAAACAATTATAAACTCTTCCCCTCCGTATCTAAATAAATAATCTGAAAGTCTAATTTTGTTTTTAATAGTAGACGCAATATTTTTTAATACTTCATCTCCCGCTAAATGATCGTAAGTATCATTTACTTTTTTAAAATTATCAATATCTATAAAAGCTATTGCAAATGGTTTTTGTGATACAATAGAAACATCTTCAATACCTAAAATCAAACCCTCTAAACTCGCTCTTGTTAAAGTTTTTGTAAGAGGGTCTAATTTTAATTTTTTAATTTCCATTGCAGTTAGATTTGTTATCAAAAAAGATAAAAACATTAAAGAATTTTTTATAAATTCATTATATTTTTCAATTAATAATAGATAATTTTCTTCCTCTTTTAAAACAACTATTTGTTCAATTATTTCATTTAAATTATTTAAAAGTTTTAAAATTTTTTCTTTTTTATGTTTTTTATCAATAGTTTCAATTCTGTTTTCAATATTTGCCAAATAAACCTTTTCCTGGAATTTATTATCATTATATGTTAAATAATTTAAAAAGTTTTCAGTAAGGTTTAAAAAATAATTTACATATTTAAAAAGTTCTCTATCACTAGATTTTAATGAACTTAATATATAATCGCTAAACAAAATTTTTTCTCTGTCAATATAATCTTGTAAATAACTAAGTGCTGAATAATTTCTAAGTAAATTAAAAAAATTGTTTGTTTGTATAAAAAATTTTTCAACATCACAAAAATCAAACTTATCAATGTTTTTAAAAATATTTTTTAAAAAAGAAAGTTCCAAAAAATTAATGTTTTCAAGATATATGTAATAATCCATTCCAAAATGATCCAATTTTTTTTATTCTGTTTTTTATTTTTTCATTTTTTTCATTTACAAAAAACTCAAAAATTTTTACTAAATTATTTTCATATTCTTCTATCAAAAGTAAAAAATCATTATTATTAAAAAATCTTTTAGTGTAATTGTCACTTTTTAATTTTTCAATTAAATTATCATAAGCTTTTTTTAATAATTGATTAAAATAAATTTTTAGATCATTCTTATCCATATCAGCCCTTACAAATAACTATTTAGTAAAGCGCTTCCGACCCTTATCATATTGCTCCCCTCTTCTATTGCTATTTCGAAATCATTGCTCATACCCATTGAGCATATTTTTGCCCCGTATGGCATTAATTTTTCAAAAATATTATAAGTCAGTTTAAAACTTTTTCTAATCTCTTTTTCATCATCGCTGTGGGCACCTATTGTCATAAGGCCTTTAAGCTCTATATTTTTCAAATTTTCTTTTATTTTCAAATATGTTTCAATTGCTTTTTCAGGTTCTAAGCCGTGTTTTGTAGGCTCCCCTGAAGAATTAATTTCAAGCAGGCACTTAACAGGTTTTTCAGCTCTTTTATCAATTGCTTCGGCTAATTCATAAGAATTAATTGACTGAATCATAAAAGGGTCAAGTGAAAGTAGTTTATTTATCTTGTTTTTTTGCAAATTACCTATAAAATGCCATTCAATTGGGTATTCTTCTAAAGCTTTTACTTTTTTCTCCATATCCTGAACCCTGTTTTCGCCAAACGCCCTCTGACCTTCATTATAAAGTTTGAGAAGAGGTTCTAAATTATGGGTATATTTTGTAACGGCTACAATCTGAACAATTAAATGCTCGCTTCTTTTAAGCCTTGCAACCTCAACTTTTTGTATCAATTCATCCAATGTCATTATTTCTCCTTAATGAATTATTCTCATTATATCGTTAAATATTCCAATTATCATAAGAGCGCCTAAAACAGCCCAGCCTCCTATTGTGAATTTTATCATAATTTCTTCGCTTATTTCTTTTTTAAACAAAGCCTCGTATAAATTGAACATAATATGACCACCGTCAAGTGCCGGAATAGGCAGCAAATTTAAAACTCCCAAATTCACACTCAAAAGCGCCGTTAAAAACAGAAGAGGAATAATCCCCATACTCGCAACTTTAGCCGTTACATCCACTATTCCTATCGGTCCGCTTATTGTATTTAACCCTATCGCACCGGTTATCAGTTTTTCAATACCTTTGAAAATAAGCCCTGCGTCGTTTAAAAATTTCTGCCAGGCTACAACAGAGGCTTTTATTATAGAATAATGAACTTTTATAATTTTTCCGCCAGGGGAAATACCTATAATTTTTCTTTTTATCGGTTCGTTAAAAATATTTTTAGTAATAATTGTTTTAGGCTTAATAGTTAACATAATAATTTTACTCTTTCTTTTAACTCCCAAATTGACTTTATCACTGTTTTGTATCAACACCGGAATTTCATCCCACGATTTTATTTTTATACCATTTACTTCAATAATTTCATCACCTTTTTTTAACTGATGAAATACCGGGGAATTTTCCATAACATTTCCGATAACAGGTGCAAGTTTCGGCCATCCTGCAACTGCGACAGACAAATAAATCAAATATGCAAGCAGAAAATTAAAACCTGGTCCCCCTAAAAGAATTAAAATTCTCTGCCATGGACTTTTAGAAGTGTATGAATCCGGATCATTTGATTTCAAAGCCGGATTTGAATCATCCTGACCTTTCATCTGAACATAACCGCCCAAAGGAACAGCACTTAAACACCAGTTGGTATCCCCTATTTTTTTACAAATCAGTTTTTTCCCAAATCCTATAGAAAAAACTTCAACTTTTACACCTACTAATTTTGCCATTAAAAAATGACCTAATTCATGAAAAAATATTAAAAAAGATAATATAAGTAAAGCGCTAATCATTTTGATTCTTTATATATGCTAAAACATAATCCATTCCGCTATATAACGTTAATATTACGGCAATCCAAAGCAATAAATTCGCAAAAGGCCAGTTCATTATTAAAAATCCAATAGCAATCATTTGAAAAACAGTTTTTATTTTTCCGGCAAATGAGGCTTTTACACACATTCCCTCTTCTACCATAGCAATTCTAAGACCTGTAATAAAAAATTCTCTAAGAAGTATTAAATATATTGCCCATGCATTTGCCCTGTGTAAAAACAACAAACCTAAAAAAGCACCAAGTACCAGCATTTTATCGGCAAGAGGGTCAAGAATTTCACCAAGTTTGCTGATTGCATTAAAATTTCTTGCAATAAAACCGTCAAAAAAATCGGTTATGGAAGCCACAACAAACAAAAGAACTGCAAAATAATCAAACCAGCTTGAATCAATTCCGCTGAATAAATTTCTGTTTACTAAAAAGAAATACATTAAAAGAGCTAAAAAAACTCTTGAAAAAGCCAGTAAATTCGGGATATGTTTAAGTTTTTTTTCCCATCTCATATTTTTTTGAAGATTTATATTATCTTCCGTAATCAACCTATTTTCCCTCCAAACGTTGTGCCTCCGTCAACAATAACGGTTTCTCCTGTTATCCAGCTTGCTTCATCGCTGCATAAGAAATAGACAATTCCAGCCAAATCTTCAGGCGTCCCCATTCTGTTTAGCGGACTTCTAATTTCTACCGCTTTTTTTACCTCCTCATAATTTGGAAATGCACGCAATGCATCAGTATCAATAGGCCCTCCACTTACAGCATTAACCCTGATTCCAAATTCTCCAAGCTCAGCCGCAGCGTATTTTACCATGGTTTCAACCGCAGCTTTGCTTGCACCATGTCCGGCGTAATTAGGGGTATAAACAAGATTTCCTGTAGAACTCAGCGAAATAATACTTCCGCCTCTTTCTTTCATTCTTTTTGCCGCTTCCTGGGCGCCTACAACAAAAGCGCTTACAGTGGCTGTAAATATATTGCAAAGGCCTTTTGGTTTTAACCTCATAAAAGGTCCGAAACCTCCTACGACCGCCCTGCCGCTAATTATTGCATTTGAGACAAAGAAATCTACCCTATCAAAATCCTCATCAATTGTCTTAAATAAATCTTTATATGTTTCGGGCTCAAGTATATTTAATTGATAAGCCTTTGCTTTTATATTATATTTTTCTTTCCATTCACTTGCCAGATTCTCGGCAATTTCTTTATTTGAATTGTATGTAAATGCTATATTTACACCTTCTTTTGCGAACCTCTCGGCAATAGCTTTTCCTATACCCCTTGTTGCTCCACTTATAACTAAAGTTTTATAAATACTTTTTAATTACTTCTTTAATTTTTACCTGTGATTCTTTACAAGGTGCTGTTAAAGGAAGTCTGTATTCAAGAGATGGAATAAGCCCTGCTTCATACATTGCAAATTTTATAGGGATTGGATTACTTTCAATAAATAAAACTTTGTTAATCTCATACAATTCTTCATTTATTTCTTTTGATTTTTCATATTCACCTTTTAAGGCAAGATGAATAAGTTTTCCAATTTTATCCGGCAATAAATTTGATGTTACAGATATGCATCCGCTTCCCCCTGTTGCCATAATGGGATAATTTATTGCATCTTCACCGCTTATTACGCTTATACCTGATTTTGATTTTAAAGCCACCACATTTTCAATTTTTCCGGTTGCCTCTTTAATTGCAACAATATTTTCAACATCATTAAACAGTTTTACAGCCGTGTCAACTTCGATATTAGAGCAGGTTCTGCCCGGAACATTATATAAAACCACAGGAATAGAAATACTGTTTGCCAGTGCTTTATAATGCTCATAAAGACCTTTTTGGGTGGGCTTGTTATAATAAGGGGCTACACTCAAAATTGCATCAGCGCCTTTACTTTCAGCAAATTTAGCTAAATCTATCGCTTCATGAGTGGAATTGCTTCCCGCCCCTGCTATTACTTTTGCCCTTCCTTTACACACTTCAACCGCTATTTCAATACATCTTTTGTGTTCATCATGTGTTAAAGTTGCACTCTCCCCTGTGGTACCCACAGGTACAACACAGTCAATTCCGTTAACTATCTGCCTTTCAATCAGTTTTGCATAAGTCTCTTCATCAACTTTTCCGTTTTTTAACGGAGTGATTAAAGCAGTCATTGCGCCTTGCATTTTATTCCTTTTTTTTGCAATTATATCAAACTTTATCAATGACTAAATGGTAAAATATATAAGAATAACTACAAAGCTAAAAATATAACAGCTTCAGAGCTTCATTTTGCTAATGCACCGCTCAAATTTTGCTAAAAATTGCAAACAGCAAGCGCCCTGACGGGTTGAGTGCAATTTTTTAGACGCAAAATTTTCGTTAAACTCCGCAATGCTGTAATATTTTTATTTTTTCGTTATTTAGTTAGTGCCTCAAACTTTATTCATATCTTAATGTTTCAAGCACATCGGTTTTACTTGCCTTAAGCGCAGGATAAAATGACGCAAAAAGGACAATTACAAAAGCTCCAAAAATAATCAAGTTAAAATCTGTAAAACTGAGATTAATCGGTAATTTACTGACCCCGTAAACATCCGCCGGAAGTTTGATTATATCAAATGTCTTCAAAACCCAAATACCAACTCCTCCTACCAAAGCCCCGCTAATTATACCTATAAGCCCCACAATAAGTCCAAGTCTTAAAAAAACAGCTTTAATCTCTTTTTTTCCGGCACCCAGACTCATCATTAAAGCAATTTCTTTTCTTTTACTCATAATCATCATAAGAAGTGAACTAATAATATTAAGCGAAGCCACAATAATTATAAGCATTAACACTAAAAACAAAGCTCTTTTTTCCATTTTTAAAGCTGCAAAAAAATTGCCGTTCTGCTGCCACCATCCAATTACTCCGATACCGGGAGGAAGTATTTTTTTTATTTTTTCAATGTCTTTAAAAGGATTGGGAGAGTAAATATGAATACCGCTGTAAAAATTTTGATGTAATATTCTTTTAAGACCTTCTATATTCATATAAGCTATTCCTTTGTCATATGCCACAAGGCCGCTGTTAAAATAAGAGACAATTTTTACTTTTTTAATAATAGGAGAAATACCAAATCCAAGAGGAGTAATTTTTGAAAAAATCATTATAATTTTTTCACCTTTACTTATACCAAGGTCAGAAAAAAGCCTTTTTCCAAGTACTACATCAAAAAGTCCTGTTTTATCAATTCCATTTATAGCATTTTTAAAAATATAATTAATATTTGCTTCTTTTTTAAAATCCACCCCATAAAGAAGCACCCCGTTTAAATTGCTACTGTTTTGAACAACCGCCGATGTTTCGATATAGGGTGAATATTTAAACTCAGGAAAGTGTTTTTTTAAAAGTTTTAATGTTGAATCATCAACATTCACTAATGATGAATAAACAGTTATGGGATAATTCATAACTTTCAGTTTTTTTTCAAACTCCCTGTCCATTCCGTTCATAATCCCCATTGCTATCATTAAAGTCGCAACACCGGTTAAAATACCAAGAAAAGCGAGAATAAAACTTATATATATAAAAGGATGTTTTTTATCAAACCTTAAATATCTTTTAATTATAAAATTTACAAATTTTTTATTCATTTTACTACTCACAACTCACTACTCACCACTCACTACTCACTATTTAAAACCTAGGGCTTTTCCCACAGCAGTCTTTATATTTTTTACCGCTTCCACAGGGACAGGGGTCATTTCTTTTTACTCTTTTTTTCTCCTGTTTTGCTTCAAATTCGGCCTGCAATCTTTTGGTTTCCTCATCTAAATTATTAATTATTTCATTTACATCTTTTTCTTCCATATTTTCCGGTATTTCCGGAATTTTATTTAAAATATCTTCAACTTTTTTACCTTCAATTGCTTTCATAAACTCTGCGATATCAGGGTCAATTTCTGGCATTTGGTATTCTATCTGTAAATTGTGCAGTATTTTGGAACTTTCAACTTTTATTCTTTGAATTAATTCTTCAAACAAAGTAAAACTCTCTTTTTTATATTCAACAAGAGGATCTTTTTGATTATATCCTCTAAGCCCTATTCCTGTTTTTAATATATCCATCATATATAAATGGTCTCTCCAGCTTTCATCAAGTACCTGAAGTAAAACCTGTCTTAAAATCCTTTGCCTGTCTTCTTTGCTTGCTTCTTTAAATTTTTCTTCGAATTTGTTTTGTAGTTTTTCTGTTATATAATTTTTTAATGAATCATAATCTTTATTTTTCATCTCTTCCAAAGAAAAAACAATTCCCGTATATTCTTTCAAATGAGAAATCAAATTTTCATAATTTATGTCGTCTTCCTGCATTTCCGGAAAAACTTCGCTCTCATTTAAAATATATTCTACAAAATCCTCTCTCATTTCTTTTATTTTATTTTCAATATCAAAATTTGTATCAAGTATCTGGTCTCTGAATTTATAAATAACTTTTCTCTGTTCATTTGCGACATCATCATATTTTAAAATGTGCTTTCTTGCTTCAAAATGCATATTTTCAACTTTTTTCTGTGCATTTTCTATGGCACGGGAGACTAATTTGCTGTCAATATGCTCACCCCTTTCAATACCGAGTCTTTCCATAATTCTTTTTATTCTGTCACTTCCGAAAATTCTAAGTAAATCATCTTCAAGTGAAAGATAAAACTGGCTTGCACCCGGGTCTCCCTGACGGCCGGAACGGCCTCTGAGCTGATTGTCAATTCTTCTGCTTTCATGCCTTTCGGTGCCTATAATATATAATCCTCCGAGTTTTTTAACTTCATCGTCTATTTTGATATCAACTCCCCTACCGGCCATATTAGTAGCAACTGTCACAGCACCTTTTCTTCCGGCCTGGGCGATAATTTCCGCTTCTTTCTTATGATGTTTTGCATTAAGCACAGTATGAGGTATTTTTTCTTTTTTAAGAAGCCTGCTTAAATATTCGCTTTTTTCTACACTTGTAGTCCCGACCAAAACGGGCTGACCTTTTGTATGAAGTTTTTTTATTGTTTTTACAACGGATTCAAATTTTTCTTCTGCCGTTTTATAAACCAAATCGTTTAAATCTTTTCTGATTACCGGCATATTAGTCGGTATTGAAATAACCTCAAGTCCATAAATTTCGATAAATTCAGTAGCTTCTGTTTGAGCAGTTCCTGTCATACCGGCCAATTTTTCATAAAGCCTGAAATAATTTTGATATGTGGTTTCCGCAAATGTTTGTGATTCTTCCTGTATTTCCACACCCTCTTTTGCTTCAAGAGCCTGATGAAGCCCTTCGCTAAATCTTCTGCCTTCGGCAATTCTTCCTGTAAATTCGTCAACTATTAACACCTCGCCTTTTCTTACAATATAATCTTTTCCGTTTTGAAAAAGATAATTAGCCTTTATGGCCTGGTCAAGATGATGGGCCAGAATGGCATTCTCAGGAGTATAAAGATTTTCTACACCAAAAAGTTTTTCAGCTTCTTTTATTCCTTCTTCCGTCAATAAAACAACCTTGTCTTTTTCATCAACTTTAAAATGCTTATCTTTTACCATTTTTTTGGCAACCTCGTCTGCTTTTAAATAATCTTCAACCCTTTTATTAGCCGGTCCTGAAATAATAAGAGGGGTTCTTGCCTCATCAATTAAAATACTATCAACCTCATCCACTATGGCATAAAAATGTCCTCTTTGAACCTTATCATTTATATCAAAAACCATATTGTCTCTTAAATAATCAAATCCGAATTCCGAATTGGTACCGTAAGTAACATCACATTCATAGGCCTTTTTTCTTTCACTTTCCTCCATTCCTGAAATTACAACACCTGTAGTTAATCCAAAAAATGAATAAAGCTCTCCCATCTGAGTGGCGTCCCTTTTTGCCAGATAATCATTTACTGTTACCACATGAACGCCCCTGCCAAGCATTGCATTAAGCACAACGGGAAGAGTTGCAACAAGGGTTTTACCCTCCCCCGTTTTCATTTCGGCAATTCTTCCTTCATGCAATACCATTCCCCCTACAAGCTGCACATCGAAATGCCTCATATTAAGTACTCTTTTACTTGCCTCCCGCACCATTGCAAATACATCATTTAAATATTTATCAAGCACAATATTTTTATCTTCTTTTTCCACCTCTTTTAACGCATTTTCTCTTATTTTATTAAATTCGTTTTTTATTTCTTCATCACTCATCTTTTGATATTTATCTTCTAATGCATTTATATCTTTTACTCTTTTAAAATATTTTTTTAGTTCCCTGTCGTTTTTTGTACCGAATATTTTCCTGAACACATGTTTTACCATTAAAAAAGCCTTTGCAAAGTTTTTTGTTATAATAACATATTCTTAAGTGAAAAGTTAAAAATGAAAAGTGAAAAATGTTTTTATGAAATACATTTTTATTAATTTTTATTATTACTATTTCAAATGCCCTAAATTTACCAAAAGAATTTAAAGCCAAATTCACCCAGTATATATATTCTAAAGACAAAAAATTAACTTATAAAGGAATAGTTATACTTAAAAACAATGAAATTTACTGGAAATACACATATCCTAATATTAAAGAGATATGGATTAAAGATAAAGTTTATATTTATGAGCCTGATTTAATGCAGGTTACTATTTCAAAAAAAGCGAAATTAAATCTTTTTAAGATATTAAAAAATGCTAAAAAACTTGATAAAAATTTATATGTTGCAATTAATAACAAAAAAGAGATATATTTTATTTATGATAAAACTCTTAAAAAAGCATGGTATACGGATGATATCGGAAACAAGGTTGAAATTTATTTTAAAAAAACAAATAAAAACATTTCTATTCCACCGCTTAATTTTCCAAAAGATATCGATATTATTTATCAGAATTAAGAAGCATAATATTTCTAAGTGATTTAATGTAACTTTTGGATAAATGCAGCATATTTATCATTATTGCGTTAATTTCGGCACTTACTTTTGAAGTTTTGGAAATCAGTTTGATTATATCGCTTGCCCTTTTATATGATTTGGCAATCTGGTCATATATATTTTCTATTTCCTCATACACATTTTCCCCGTTTAAATATTTTCTGAATAAAATTGTGGCTTTTAAAATCTGATATCTAATATTTTGTAAAAATTCTTCAAGCCCTTCTTCTTCATAAATTTTTTCAATATCTCCCAGCATATCTTTTATGGATTTTACAGCGGTAGCTAGATACATTGTTTTTTTAAACAGTTTTACAATATTTTCATCCTGATTCAGCTGTGATATAAATTTATAAATTTCCCCTTCTATTTCCCTGATTTCATTATACAGTTTATTAAAATCGACATCAATTAATTCGCTGTTTTCTTCTAAAATTTTATCTATAGACTTATCTGTTTTAGAAGGAGGGACAAATATCGCAAGAAGAGCGAAATTGCTGACTTTTTTGGCAAGCCTGTTTATTTCTTTGTTCAAAGCGTCGAGAGCTAAATTTAAAATATTAATGTCAACTGCATTTATATACTTAACAACACTTCTTTTTTTATCTTTTATTATTTTTTTAAGTAATTTTGAATAAAAATCAATAAAAGGAAACCATATAATTACGCCCAAAACATTAAATAACGTATGAAAAAATGCTATTTTTAAAACATTGTCCAGCCCGTTCGTAAAATAAAGGGTAATTTCAACCAGATATTTAATAAAAATAAAAGCAACCACCCCTACACTTATATTAAATAAAACATGAGCTAAAGCAAGCCTTTTTTTATCTGAATTTCCTTCAATAGAACCTATTACAGCGGTAACAGTAGTACCAATATTCGCACCTATTACAAAAGCGGCTGCCATTTTAAAATCAACCACACCGCTAAAAAGCGCACTCTGGATTATTGCAATAGAAGCAGAACTTGATTGAATAATTCCTGTTATTATAAAACCGACCAGTAAAAAAACAATTAAAGGATAATTCTTAAATTCGTTTATATCAATATTTTTAGAAAAACCCTCCATTGCATCTTTCATAATTTCAAGTCCGTAAAACAAAAGTCCTACAGCAAACACTAAAAGCAAAATTCTTTTTATTTTTTCATTTTCTATCAAAATACTAAATCCGCCAAGACCAATAAAAAAATAAAAAAGAGGTGTTAAATTAACTTCAAATCCAAAAACAGCAACTATCCATGCTGTAAATGTCGTCCCTATATTCGCCCCGAAAATCACTGCAACAGCATTTTCCAGATTAATTAACCCGACACCGATTAAAGAAAGAATTATTAAAGTTATAAAAGACGAGCTTTGAAAAAGAGCTGTAAAAAATATTGAAGAAAAAAACGCTTTTATTTTACCGCCTGTGAGTTTATTAATAATTTCTTTAAAGGATTTTGATGAAAGTTTTCTTAAAATATCTTCAAACAGATATATTCCGAATAAAAAAAGTCCAAGACCTGCCAGAGCCTGAAGCATCAGAAATACTTTAAAAATTTTATATGAATAATTCCATTACTTGCAATTATGCATTTATCTTCAAACATATTATATTCGCTTCCTTTTTCATTACTAACCTTGCCTCCGGCTTCACTTAAAATAATAATCCCTGCACTTACATCCCAGGGCTTCAGATTTGTTTCATAATATCCGTCAAATTTCCCTTCAGCCACATAACATAAATCTAAAGCCGCACTTCCAAATCGTCTAATATCCTGGCATTTTGGCAAAATTTTTGAGAGTTTTTCAATCACCCAGTTTAAATCATCCCTGTTTTCAGCACCCGAATATGGAAAACCTGTTGCAATCAATGCCCTCCCAAAATCACTGAATTTACTGACTTCTATTTTTTTACCGTTTTTATATGCGCCGCCTCCAGCCTCGGCATAAAAAAGTTCATCCAAAACAGGATTATAAACAATACCGAATCTTGGTTTTTTTTCTTCATAAACGCCCACACTTATTGCACAGTGAGGAATTTGATGAAAAAAATTGGTAGTTCCGTCAATCGGATCTATTATTATTGAATTGTTAAACTCTTCTTTTGTCGATTCTTCCGCAATAATGGAATAATTAAATTTTGAAAATTTTTCTTTTAAAAACTCTTCTATTTTTATATCGTAATTTGTAACTAAATCTTTTTTACCTTTTAGACTTACTTCTTTAGCCGAATAAAACCCTTTTTTAAATATCTCTCCCGCCTCTTTTATTATTTGAATAAATTTTTCCATAAGAAACCTTTTTAAGAAATTATACAGTTTTTACTATAAAACTTAAAAATATTACTTATTTTAATTTATTCATTACCAATTTAAAAACCATTGCCATTAAACTGACCCAAAAAAGCCCAAGTCCAATTCCTGCTATTACATCACTTAGATAATGAACATTTAAATAAACTCTTGTAAATGAAATTAACAGAGGATAAATTATACACAAAATAAGCAGTATTTTTTTATTCACTTTATCTTTAAAAATTAAATATAAACTAAAAGCAAGTGCTGTACTTAATGTGGCGTGACCTGATGGGAAAGAATAACCTCCTACTTCTATTAAATAATGCGGGGGCCTCGGTCTTTTTACTATATTTTTAATAATTTCAAATAATACCGCCGCACCTGAAACTGACGAAATAAAGAACAAAGCTTTATAATATAATTTTTTAAAAATTAAAAATAAAACTATTAAAATTATAATCATCGTAACTTCCAAAGGATTATCAAGAGATGTTATAAAAATCATTATTTTATTAAGTAAAGGATTGTAAATTTCATGAATATGTGAACTTATGTAAAAATCCCATTTTGTAATTAATTCCAAATCGGTTACATCTTCAAGCATTTTAAAAAAAAGATAAAGCCCGAAAATGTTTAAAATTAAAAGTTTTGTATCTTCTTTTTGAAAAAATTTTTGATAATGTTTGTAAAATTTATATATAAAATAAGCAATAATTGTGGCGGCTAAAACCCCAAGACCGAAATATTTTCCATAAATTTCAAATATATCGCCTAAGAAATATCCGCCCAAAATAAAAACAGACGCCCAGAAAACTCCTGTTAAAATATTTGCAAGAACAAATTTTTTAAAATTAGCCTTATTTGCACCGGCTAAAAATGGGACAATCCAGCGGGTTATACTGGTAGTCCTTCCTATAAAGAGGGCTTTAATTAAATTATCGTTTATTAAAAATTTTATTTTGTTATATTTTTGGGGTGTAATTTTTAATTTTTTAGCATGACTTTTTATATATTCTTCTCCTAATTTCCTGCCTAAATAAAACCCTATTATATCACCTATAAGCAAGCCTAAAAATGCAGTTAAAATAGCTATTTTTAAATCTACAATCCCTTTGTATGCGAAAATCCCTAAAATAACAGTATAAGTTTCCATTGGAAAAAACATTCCCAAAACCGGCAGGGATTCAATAATTGAACCGACAAATAAAACACTAAGCAGTATTAAATTAACTGTATCTTTTGGGAAAACAGACATGTAATTAAAAAATTGTTCAATAAGCTGATGCAGATTCATTTCTGATTTCCTTTAATTTATTTAAATTGAAATGTGTAAATAAAATTAATTGGATAATATAAACAAAAACACCAAAAAGGGGAATTAAAAATAAAGCAGCCAAAATAAATGATAAAACCAAAATAGAAAATTTATATCTTTTTTTAATAGTAAAATATTCTTTTTTATCAGCTATCATCGCTAGTGAATCATAAAAAAGGGGTTCTTTAATTAAAATTACCCATAAAATAAGATGTACCAACATATTTAATCCAGGTACAAACATTAAAGGCAGTGCAATAATAAACAATATAATAAATATAATATTATATTTTAATGAAACAACAACACTTCCTATAAATCTTCCAAAGCCGTTTGTTTTTAGATGATAATATTTTTCATTTATTCTCTCAACAATTTTATCTGCTATAATACCTGCAATCATAACAGATGTTATAATTAAAAGCTCATAATAAAGCAGTATTCCACCTATTGCTTCAACCAAATTGGCTATAAAATTATTAGTTCCTATAAAAGGAATATGAGAAATTATAAAAAGTATAAAATTATGTATTTGAGTGTGAAACACAAAAAACACAACTCCCCAAAAAAATGCCGCAATAATTATTGGAATAAGCGAAGTTAATAATATTTTTTTATCAAACAAATCTTTTATAGATTTTATAAATATTTCAATCATAAATCTCCTTTGTACCTTATTTTTAAAATATTAATAGTTTATACTGAAATGAAAATGAAATTTTTTTCATTATCATTTCATTGGCTCTATTTATAATAAACAAAAAAAAGGTAAAAAATGAAAAAAGCGCTTTTTGCAATAAGTTCACTTGGACTTGGACATGCAACAAGAACACTTCCTGTTATAAAACATTTTGCAAAAGAGTATAAAATTGATATTATAAGCTATGCAAATGCTTTGAATTTCTTAAAAGAGGAACTAAAAGAATATAATAATATTAATTTTATTGAAATTGAGGATTACCCTCCGCTTGAAAGAGGTGATGGAATTTGTTATTACCTTTATTTAATACAAGATTTGATAAAAACAAATTTAATAATAAAAAAAGAAAACAATTTTGTAAAAACCTCTTCGCAAAATTATGATTTTATTTTCAGTGACGGAAGATACGGAATTTATTCAAAAGAAATACCATCGTTTTTACTTTCTCATCAAATATCATTTGCAGTTGATAATTTTTTTAAATATTTTAAATTTTTAAGTGATATAGGTAATATTTTATATTTCAGGAATTTTAATACAGTTTTTATACCTGATTTTGAAGATATCAAATTTTCATTAGCCGGCAGACTTTCCCACAATTATCTAACCAAATTTTTTAATCATAAATACATAGGTATACTCTCTTCTTATAAAAAAATGGACTTGGAAAAAGACATAGACTATCTGTTTGTTATAAGCGGATATCTGTTAGAGAAAAAAGAACATTTTATATCAAAACTTATTGAAGAAGCTAAAAAACTTGAAGGTAAAAAGGTTTTTGTTTTAGGTGATCTTACAAAAAATGAAATTAGACAAATAAAAGAGCATAATATAACAATTTATCCAAATGTAACTAAAGAACTTAGACTTGAACTTTTCAACAGAGCTAAAAAAATAATTTCAAGAACAGGCTATACAACTATTATGGATTTGGTTGAAATTGAAAAAAAAGCAATTCTGTTTCCTACAAAAAACTCATCCGAACAGGAATATCTGGCCAGATATCATAAACATAAAGGATATTTTGTTATTGGAGATGAAGATAATTTTGATTTAACAGAACTTGACGCACAGACTCAAAACATAAAACCTTTTGATTTTCCATCAAAAACAAAAGAAGCCATTAATTTAATAGATAAAACCGTTAAATCGTATTTTAAAAAAAATTTTTTTTCAATTATTATCCCAGTGCATAATGAAGAAAAATATCTGCCAAAAGTTTTTGAAAAATTATCAGAAATTGAATATGAAAATTACGAAATTATTGCAGTTGAAAACGGCTCAACAGATAACAGCTATAAACTTTTAAAAGAATACGAACAAAAAAATAATAAATTTAAAGTTTATAAAAGCAAAAAAGGCATATCTATTGCAAAAAACGAAGGTTTGAAACATATTTCTCAAAACAGCGATTATGTTATTTTTTTAGACTGCGACACATATTTTGAAAAAGATTTTTTAAATGAGCTTAATAATTTTTTAAATAAAAACAGTAATAAACCTTATTATATAGGAACCACTTCAATAAAACCGTCTGATAGTAATTCAATTTATGATAAATTATGGTTTAAAATTTTTGACATTTTTCATAAATTTACTAAAACTTCATATTCTATTCAAATTGCAAAAAGCGATATTGCTAAAAAAATCGGGTTTGATGAAGAACTTAATTTTTCCGAAGATTTAAAATTTATAAAATATTTATTGATCTACGGTGATTTTTTCTTTGTAAATACAGATAAAGTTTATTCATCAACAAGACGTTTTATAAAAAACGGATATTTTAAAACTGTTTTTGAATGGATTTTACAGGCAGTTATGCCTAAAAGCAAAAAAAGAAATAAAGAATATACAATTTACAGATGAGCGAATTAATAAATCATTTTATAAAAATATTAATTGAATACAAAGAAATAGCGTATTTTATTTTATTTTTCGGTTCTATGCTTGAGACCGTTATAGGTTTTTCGTTTTTTATTTACGGAGAAATTGTTTTTTTAAGCGGCGCAATTTTGGCCGGAATGGGAATACTAAATATCTGGATTGTAACATTTGTTTTATATCTTGGAGGGATAGTTGGAGATAATATAAGCTATTTTTTAGGCAGAAAATATGGAATGCAGTTATACTTTTTAAATATTTTATAAACAAAAAAAATTATAAAAAAGGTCTGAAAATATTCAGGCGTTATGGAGCTTTTAGTGCATTTATGGGAAGGCTTTTAGGACCTCTTTCATGGGTGACGCCTTTTATTTTAGGTGTTTATAAACTTGATTATAAAAAATTTCTTCCTTTTGAAACAGCAGGAGTGATAATAGGTATAGGCCAGTTTATTATAATAGGCTATCTTTTCGGCAGACATTTTGAAAAAATTCTGAGCTTTGTTTCAGGATATTTTATATTTGTTGTTTTTATCTTATTGATTTGTCTGTTATTATTTTATTATTTAAAAAAAATAAAATTTTTTCATAATTTAAAAAAACATAAAAATATTTAATCAAATATTTAACAACACATTCTACAGTTTTTTTAATTATTTCCACAATAATTTATTTTTCTTTTCTCTTTTTTATATTTTTTATTAACCAGCCGCATAAAACACATTACAACCCCCATCCGTATAATACTAAATTACTTAAAAAAATAAAATCTTGCAAAAATCTCGGTACATATTACATTGATAATCCAAAACATATAATACAGCCTATAAATATTATTTTAATCTCTAAATTATCTTTAAGTGAAATTCTAAATCATGACTGGATAAAAAACGATATTTTCGGTCATAATCATATCTCTTTTAGAGAATATATTAATCTTTTAAAAGATAAAGTACCGCCAGTAAGTTCATTATATTTTTTAGGTGTGTCTCAAAATTTTGCTTATCAGTATAAAAGTAATTCACTTTCTAAAAGAGAGCATATAAGATTTTGGATTTTTAAAGATAAAAACAGTTCATTTAAAAAATATTATGCAACAATTTCATTTGATAACGGATATGATTTTACTTTTTATCATTATTTTTTCACTCCTATTCATAAAATATCTAAAAATATCGATAAAAGCAGGGATTTTTTCTATAAATATCTAAAATCAAGAAAAGATTTAAATGTTAGTTGTAAATATATTCAGACAAAATGCAAAATAAAAGAGATAAAAGGCGACAATGAAGCAAGTGAAGAGCAGATGTTTTATACAGACGGTAAAATTTTGGAGTGTAATATAAAATGAAACAGATATTTATCCACGCAGATGACTATGGCAATACAAAACATATATCAGAAGTTATATGTAAATGTATAGATGAGGGGGTATTAAATTCTGTAAGTATTATTGTAAACAGTGATGCATTAGATTATTCACTGCAATTAATTAAAAATAAAAACATCAGAAAAGTGCTTCATCTAAACATCACAGAAGGCAAACAGCTTTCAAAACAAAATTTTCATTATTTAACCGATAACAAAGGATGTTTTTTTAGAAGTTGGCAAAGACTTTTTTTTGAATACTATTTTTTATGGAATGAAGATAAAAGAAAAGCTATAAAAGAGGAGATAAAAGAAGAGTTTAAAAATCGGATTATATTGTATTGTCAAAAGCTAAATACAAAAGATATAAATATTGATTCTCATCAGCATTTTCACACAATCCCTTTTATTACAGATATTTTAATTGAATTAAAAAATGAAATGGATATAAAGATTTTAAATATAAGAGTTCCCAAAAGTGATTTCGTAATATCTATTAGTTCATTTGATGATTTGGTAAAATATTTGGGAATACCTGTTTTTGTATTTTTGTTATTAAATAAATTATCAAACAAAATGATTAAAAAATTTCAAAAAGAAAATATAAAACATAATGATAAATTCGTTAATACCCTGTTTTGTGGAGATATGAAACTGAAAACTATCAAAAAAGAGATAAATAATGCAAAAAATTCCAATAATATAGAAATATTACTTCATCCCGGATATATTTCAGAAGAAGAAGCGAAAGAATTTGAAGAGAATCAGTTCAAAAAATGGTATCTGCATAAAAACAGAAAAAAAGAGAAAAATTTATTGTTGTCTAAAGAGTTACAAATTTTTGTAAATAGCTTTAGATACAATTTATAATTTATTTACTTTTAGAAAATTTTTTACAATTTCTTCACAAATAATTACTCCTTTTTCATCTTTTTTAACGTTTTTTATTACAAAATTTATATTTAATTTATTTTGCAACTATAAAATTTTATAAAAAATTTTTGTTTAAAGGATAGCAAAATGAATTTAATTAACAAAAATAATTCATTAAAATTTACCTTTATTAAAACGCTTTTTATACCGGCTTTTACGTTTAATAACTTGCATGCATTTAATTACTCACAAACAATGTCAAAACATTATAAAGTCAAAGATTATGTAGTAGAAAAATTTTTATCGCCTGTTTTAATGGATAAAAGTATTTTAAAAATAAGAACATATTATACAAAAAAAGCTCCTTATTTACATATTCACACTATTTTTGTAAAAGAAAACTTTCATAATTTAGGACTATATAATTGGAATAATAGATTTCATTCTTATATAAATATATTAGATAATAAACCATTAATTCTAAAACCCAAAACAATATACTTGATATCAAAAATTAATTTTACAAATAAAAATGATGACATTCCTGATTTAAGAAATTTTACAACCAAAAAATTAAAAAATTATTTAATTCATTCTAAATTTTTATATCATTCTATATCTTATAAAAATTTTCTTTTTTATAGAAATATAATTAGAAAATTAATCAATGATAGATTAATATACCTAAAAAACAAAGAGTTTATATTTTTGGTAGATAGAGGAATTCAAAAAGCCTTTATTTTTAATTATAACAAAAAATATAATAATATTAGCTATATAGGCTCTTCAAAAGTATCAACAGGAAATCCGAGATTAAACAGCAGAAATGACAGATATTTTCAAACACCCATTATGATTATCAATAGAAAAAAATATCTCAGAGGTGACTGGAAGACAGATAAAACAAATTTTCAAGAATATGGAGCAAAAAATAATAGAATTTTTTATTTGGGAAAACACAATATACCTATAGATGATAATTCGCATATTTTTAGAGAAGTGCATTTGGCAATACATTCTACAAATCCTATAGATACTAAATTATTGGGTCACAAAGCTTCAAGGGGATGTATTAGAATTAGTTCTAATTTGGACAAAATATTAAATAAAAGCGGTATTATTGATGGTAAAAAAGGTAAATATGTAATTGTGATAGATTCTTCATTGAAATTAAAAGATAATATCAAACTGATTAAAAAATTTAGATAATATTTATTTCGTTTCTCTTTGAGAATGATTTATTCATCAAAGAGAAACGATTTTTGAAAATGCTTTTAATGCAGTTATTTGATTTTGCGTCTGCGCCACCACAATATTATCATAACAAAAATAATAATAAAAGGAACACCTATAGCTACAGGTAATATTCTTGATGGGACAACTGTTTTTTTAGGTGCTACATAAAAATGCACAATACTACTTGTTAATGGTTTGTTGCTATCAGGCAAAACAGCTGTAACAAAAAGTCCGTAATGACCTGAATTAATCAAACGAATAGTCCAGTTAGTTTGATATACCCCTTTAATAGGTAAACTGGAGATATGAACAGCCTTTTGTGCAGCCCAATCTTCCAAATCTACAGGATGTTCTTTCCCTTTATCTAAATTTACCAATGATAAATAAAGAACCACACCTTTTAGCTCACTTTTTGAGTTATTTGTAATAGTGGAATAAAATGTTGGTTTATCCCCCATTTGTAATGTTTTAGACAATTTTTCCGCTTTAAAATCAATAGAAACACTTTGAGCATACAGGGAAAATGACATAATTAAAAGAAATAAAATAATTTTTTTCATAATAATCTCTCCTTTTTAGTGGTTTTAACGACAATAACAATAGATACAATTGCATATATTAGAATAATTCCCATTCGGATTGCCTGAACAGAAAATGGTTCACTATCAATAATTACAGAATCTAATATATTTATCGCATCACCAAACGGATTTACATAATCCATAATTTTACCAAGCCCTGCTTTTCTCATTACCGGGGAAATAAGTAACGGAGTAGATGAAATAAGCACTATAGCAAGCATAATCATCAAACTGTTTTTCATACTGTTTATAAATTGAGATATTAAAATAGCAACAGATGTATAAATAATACTAAGCATCCAACCAATAAAAAAAAGATATACAAGTCCAACCACAACATTTTGCCCGCTACTTCCAACAGCTACAAAATATGGTAATCCTATAAAAAACAGTAAAAAGTAAAGAAATGATGAAAAAGCAAGCTTAGAAAGAATAATCTGTTTAGCGTCAATAGGGGTTATTAGTAATGTTTCAAGTGTTCTGCGCTCTCTTTCACCTGCAATAGCATCACTGCCGTAAACGGAAGATATAAGCATCATTAAAGCCAGTACAATTCCGCTTATCATATATAATGCCTGTGCATTGTCTAAAAGACTCAATTCCGTATTGGTAACCAAAAGTATAGAAAAGAGAGACAGTATAACAGATACCGCTAAGAAATAAAAAAGACCCTTTACTGAAAAAAACAGTTCCCCAAACTCTTTTTTAATTAAAGTTTTTGAAAAAGACATCATTTTACACCCCCTGTTACTTTAAAATAAAGATACTCCAAAGAACCTTCCAAAGCAATTGCTTGATTGATTTTTATACCTTTACTTAATAAATTTTTTAAAGCGGTATCAGGAGTAATATTGTTAATTTCACATTCTATCCATGACTCTTTTTTATTTATAAAATGAATATTTTCACTTTCACACTCTTTGGGGTTAAAATCCGCATCCGATATTTCATAACGAAATCTATAGTGCTTCTGTTGTGTGCGCTCATGTAAAGCACCCTCATATTGTAAAACACCATTAGCCAAAATTCCTATACGATTACATAAACGCTCAACATCATCCAATATATGTGTTGAAAGTATAACAGTAGTCTTGTTGTTACAATTAATCTTTAAAAGCAGATTATGAATTTCTCTGCGGCCTTTTGGGTCAAGTCCATTGGTCGGTTCATCAAGAATAAGAAGTTTAGGATTGTTTACTAAAGCCCTGGCAAGCCCCAGCCTTTTACGCATTCCCTGAGAATATTCACCAACAATTTTATTATCTTCAGGATCAAGACCGACACTTTCGAGTAAGCTCTTTATTTTTTGAGTGCTTGTATCAACACCATATAAATCTGCAAAAAACTGAAGATACTCTACATTTTTCATCCAGTTATATGCTTCAAAAAACTCAGGTAATGCATTAATCTCCTTACTTAACTTATGTATATTTTTTTCTAATGTTTCTCCATAAAGAAACACCTCTCCTTTTTCATATGGAAGCAAGCCAAGAATTACTCGAATGAGTGTACTTTTACCTGCTCCGTTTGGTCCAAGAAGACCATAAATTTCACCCTGCTTGATACTCATATTTAAACCTTTTAGAACTTCACTGATTCCGTAAGATTTATGTAAGTTTCTAATATTGATTGCATCCATAATATTTCCTTTTATATTTTAATCCTCAGCCGGTATTACATCCACTTTGCTAACAGTTAAATAAGCAACTACTGCTATGATAATGCTTAAGAATATAGTATTTACAACTCCTGCACTAATACCAAAACCTCCATCTACCGGTGCTTGAATTAATAAATCACCTAATGATGCTCCAACTGGTCTTGTAACTATAAATGCAAGCCAAAATGCTGTAACACCGTCTAACATTTTCATATAAAATAAAATACCAGCCAATACAAAAATACCGCCAAATAACATTAAAGAATTTAAGTAACCAAAATTTAAATGTTCAGATACAGTATCGCCTACAGCAGTTCCAAGTGCAAAAGTTATAAGAACTATAAGCCAGTAAAAAATCTCTCTTCTGTCATTTGTGATTTTATGAATAGAAAGAGTTCCTTCTTCTTTGTACCACAAATAAAATCCTGCCAACATAGCAATAGTAAATACCACATCAAGCGTAATTAAACTAACGCCTAATCCATCAACAAGTAAATCTGAGATTAAAGTCCCTTCAATACTCATCATAACTATCAAAAACCAGTATGCAGGTGCATAATATTTTTTTAATTTCAAATCCCAAATAACAGAACCTATTGTAATAACACCCATTAAAATAGTCGTTCCTACCAGTCCAACACCTAAATCCACATTAACAAAATCAGCAACAGTCTCTCCAACTGTTGTAGATAGTATTTTAACTATCCAGAAAAATACCGTTAAACCGGCAACTCTGTTAATTGTTGTACTTGCATTATTCATTTATTCACTCCTTGATTAGATTATTTTCAATAAAAGTTTACAAGGGTAAAATAAATCAAAAATAAATAATAATTTTTTTCATAAAATTACTGTTACTATAGTGCCTTTATTGAGTTGTGAAACAATTTGAAGATTACCGTCAATTAAATTTAAGAAGTTTTTAACAATAGAAAGCCCGAGTCCATAACCTTCTATTTTTTTATTTCTGCTTTCATCAGTTCTGTAAAATCTTTCTGTTATTTTATCTATTTTATCACCAGGTATTCCAATCCCTTCATCCTTAACAATAAAATATACTTTTTTATTTTTTAAATATAATGAAATGTAAATATTTTTCCCACTTGGAGTATATTTAACAGCATTATCAATAATATTTTTAAAAATAGTTTTAATTAAAAAGCAATTTGTTTCTTTTTCAATTTTTTCAAACTTCAATAATTCAATATTTATATTTTTTCTTTGAGCTGTTGAAGCATATTTTTCTATTACATCAAGTAAAATACTGTTAAAATCGCATATTGAAAATGTTTTTTTTACACTATATTTGTCATATTTTGTTATTAACAATAATTCGTTAATTATCGTTTCAATTTTTTGTATTTCAGTTTGTAATGTTTTTAAAGTATTTTTATAATATTCAATGTTTCTTTCTTTTTTTAACGCTAATTCAATGCTCATATCAATTACAGTTAAAGGAGTTTTAAGCTCATGAGAAACATCGCTATTGAATTTTTCAATTCTTTCAATACCGTTTTTTAATCTTTCTATCATATTATTAAAATTATCAACAAGTTCATCTATTTCTTTACCGTTATTTGAAAAATTTATATAAGAATTCAAATTATTTATATTTATTTTTCTTACTGTTTTATTAATTTGTTTTATAGGATTTAAAATTTTATTTAAAATATTATTTGCTAAAAAAATAAAAAGAATTAATAATAACACTTCAAGAAAAATTAAAATAGAGATAAAGCTTTCCATATTATCATCAAAATTATTCTTAGCAATTAAAATATAACGGTTATCATCTTTTAAAGCATAAAACACATCTTCATGACCATTTGTATGCAGGGCAAAAAAATTTTTTTTATTTTTTATACGAGTTAACAAAATTTTATCTTTTATTTCAAACTTCCCAAATTTATAAATTACTTTATTGTTTTTTACAATTAAAAAAGGATATTTAAATTTTCTGTTTTGATAGTTTTCAGAGTTTTCAATTTTTGATGCTTGTGTATATAATTCATTTTTGATATTTGAAATATTTTTTTGTTTTAAAAGGATATAAAAAGAAATTGTAAATATTGTAAATAATATAAATGAAACTAATCCAAAATACAACAGTATTTTTATTTTTATACTTTTATGTTTCAATTTTATAACCTAAACCTTTTATACTTTTTATAAAATTTTTACCAAGTTTTTTTCTTAAATGGTAAATTATTACAGGTACTAAATTACTTTCATTAATTTTTTCATTATTCCATAAATATTCTTCTATCATCATTTTAGAAACATAAGAGTTTTTTCTTTTTACAAGTAACATTAAAAGTTCGTATTCCTGTGCCGTCAAATCAATAATTGAAGATTTTTTTTTAACAATTTTCTTATCTGTATCAATAACAATATCTTTTATGCTAATAATATTTTGTCCGTTTAAAACCATTCTTCTATAAATAGCTTCTATTCTTGCCTGCAATTCCTGAAGGCTAAAAGGTTTGGGCAAATAATCATCAGCACCTGTTTTCAATCCTTTTATTTTATCTTCAATATCACCTTTTGCCGTAAGCATTATAACGGGTGTTGTAATATTTTTTTCTCTTAATGTTTTTAAAACATCAATACCGCTCTTTTCAGGCAGCATCCAATCTAAAATAATAACATCATATTGATTTAGTATTGCCAAATATTCACCATCTGCTCCATTTTGCGCAATATCAATAATAAAGCCTTCCTCCTTTAAATGTTCTTTTAATAAAGAGAGGATGTTTAAATCATCCTCTACAATTAAAATTTTCATTATTGTTTCCTAATTGTCATTATTGTCATTTCCGTTATCATTTTCACTTTCGTCACTGTTGTTGATATTTTCTTTATTGTCCATTTGATCAGAATCATCAACTTTATCAGAAACAACACTTAGTATTTTACCATTACCTGAGTCCACATATATATCTGTAGTTTTATTATTACTAAAAACTTCTGCTTTATACACTAAGTTTCCATCTATATCCTCAAGCTTAATACCAGTTATTTTACCGTTATGAAAACTGTTTTTAATTTTTTTAGCTACATCTAAAGCACCTATTTTTGCATCTTTTTTTTCACTGATTTCTGAACCTGCAATTTGAATGGAACTTTTTATTACTACATCTTTTCCACCATCATCATTTGTTTCAATGTCTCCCGCCATTGCTACACTTCCAACTAAACCTAATATTACCATACTTTTAACAAAATATGAATTTTTTTTCATGTCAAATCCTTTAATGTTTTTTTTATTGCAGCCAAATTATATATCTTCTAAATAAATCAAAAATAAAAAAATAATTTTTATTTGAGTTTTTCTTATAAACAAGAATCATTTAGCACTAATTTAATAGAATCTTTAAATTTCGTTAAAAAAAACAGAATATGAAGGCTTATTCCATTCAAAGTAGTAGCTTTTAAAATATTTTCCTTCAGTAGAGGAGGTTATTCAAAAATTTAAAAGCCCCAGAGCAAGAAATTATTATAATGAATGCTATTAGTATGAAGTTGATTGTCTGCTTTTAATATCATAAAAACAGACAATCGGAAAGTTTTAGAAATTATAAGTCAAATATAATCTATAGTTTTTAACTGGATTTTTATCATATTCAACATCTTCAAAGTGGAATTTTACTCCAAGACCTTTTAGAACATTTTTAAATTTATATGAAGCAATTAAATCATAAGCATTTAGATCTTTTCCACCGTTTAATGTTCCGTTTGAACCTACCATGTAATCAGTATATCTTCCCAAAAGCATTATTTTTTTAGCAAATTTATATTTTAAATTTAAAGATAAAGCATTTACATCTTTTTGATAATTTTCAAGACCTATGATGTCACCTGCGTATGCCCAATTTGATGAAATACCTACACCTGAGACCATACCTTTGTCCTTATTGGCTATCGTATAGCCTAAACTTGTAATAAAACCATTGTATTTTGTCGCCAATTTAAATCCTAAAAGATCTCCACTTACACTGTTATCATTGTCAACATTACTTGAGCCGTATTGGATTCCTGCAAGCATACCAAGACCGGCTGCTTTAAATTTATATTCAGCTTGAGCAAGAGCTACGGAGATATCACCCATATTATCACCTGTTTTGGCTATGGTTGCATTTTTTATTTTTAAATATTGTCCTGTTAGTTTTAAACCTTTTATAGTTTGATTTTGTACTAATGCAGTCCATATACCATCACCCAAAGTATACTTATATTTTGCTCCGTACATAAAAATCTTTTTATCGAATTTACCTACACCTCCCCCATTTGCACCTTTAAAGTTTGTTCTTGTTAAATATTTATCAACGTAACCGACAAATATTTTAGTTTTCGGCAACTCTTTTGTAGTAGCAGTATAACCTTCAAAAGATTCGTGGATTATTCTTGAACCGTTACCTGCAAGAAGAGGAGTTTGAATAAATTGTCTTCCTATTTTAAGCGAACTTTTTTTATATTTATATTTCAAATAAGCCTCTTCCAAGACAGCTCCCGGACCATAAAGATCTGCCTTATAAAAGTTTTTTGCTTCTGAGCTAGCCCAAGGGGAATCACTGCTTTGAAATCTAAAGCCGGCACTAAATCCATAAAAATCACCAGTTACATAATTTAGCATAACACCAAGACTCAAAATACTTTCTTTACCTTTTGAGCCTTTATCTACATTATAATTTATAGCTTTTAACTGGCCTTTAATTTTTCCATTTTTAAACGCATCACTTAAAGAGTCTCCCGCATTTGCACTCATAGCCAATGTTGCCAAAACCACTAAGCTTAAACTTATATTTTTTAATTTCATTTTTATACTCCTTTTACTTTTTTTATTTTTACTGGAATCGCATGTCTTGCATTTGAACCGCATACAAAGTCGCTTGCAGTTTGCATACCAGCAGTCGGATCTAAAAGACCAATCTTGTTTATGTCTACACCGCTTTTTCTTCTTATTATAGCTTTTATCGTTTTGCCATTTATAACAATATTTTCAGCTCCGCTAGCATCTCTTCCAAGGCCATGTTCAACACCTATGCATCCAGGCATTACCCCATTTCTGTATCTCAGATATCCCTTTACTTTTCCATATTCTGATGCAACTTCTACCAAATCACCAAGATTCAGACCAAACTCTTTGGCAGTTTTTGGATTTAGATCTATATATGTTGTAAATCTTATTTCGGCCAGATTATTGCTGTTTGCATCAGGAGTTGCCAACACATTTGATTTAAAAGAAAAAGCTGTTAACGGATACTTGTCTTTAGGATATATTTCGTCATATGTTTTTCCCCCAACTTGTCTTTGCTTAAAAAATTTGATAGTTCCGCTATATCTTTCACCTGTTAGTGAATTTCTTGTAGTACCAACTGTTTCATTATATATTTGTACAGGTTTTTTATATTGATGAGCGAGAAATTCACCTTTATAACTGTCTTCTACATCTTCATATCTTCCCCCTCTAGCCATCACATATGCTGTTTTTCTCCAGTTTTTTCCACAGATTCTTTTAAGTGAAGGGACATAATCTTCTATACCACTGAGCTTTATATCCTCATCAGTTGCATCTGGTACTGGTGTACCATCCATTGCAATATTTTCAAACGCCCTTAAATATATATCCTCAGCTTTATTTAACGGATACCAGTTACCATCATTTCCTTTTATGGCTTTTTCTCCAAAACCGGGAAGTTTTAACTTTTTACCAAGAGCTATCATAAAGCTAATCATTTCTATTGGTTCCCCGTTTTTAAAAGTAGCTTGTTTTGGCTTTACAACAGGAAACCTCAACGTATTACATTTAGTTAAATAACCATTCCATACATGCACAATTCCCCAAGTCTCATAAAGGACAGAATCCGGCACGATATAATCAGCATATTTGGATGTGTCATTTATAAATGGGTCAACTGCAATAAAAAGAGGAATAGATTTTTTTGGATCAGCTAAAAGCTCTTTCATTTTACTTTCTGAACCACTTGTCCCATATAAAAAGTCAGAACTATTAGTTATTAATACATCCAACTTATAAGGATAACCTTCGGCACTATTATTTAATATATGATGTGAAAGCTGGCTTGTAAATGGAAACCAATTCCCTTTTGCAGGATATGGATTTTCACCTTTGGCTAATTTATTTTTATACTCATTTGTTTTTTCATATGACATTCTTGCTCTATCTATTCTTGTAGCTTTTATATTCGGTTTTCCTTTATATGCAAAAAGATTATATTTTTTACCTATAAAATCTTTATAAGCTCCTCCGCCTGCACTCATTCCGCCTTTATAGTTTAAGCTTCCCACCATTGCACCTAACAACATTACAGCATAAGCTGTATAAAAACCTGTAGTATGCATTGTGCCTCCATGACAGTCAACACTTGCTTTTCTGCCATGAGTAACAAGTTTTTTCGCTACTTCCTGCATAGTTTCTATACTAACTCCGCACTCTTTGGAATACTCTTGCAAACTTAATTCATTTACATTTTCTTTTAACTCATTAAAAGAAGTTCTTACACTGTATGTTTTTCCTTTGTATTCAACACTGCCTTTAAAATCAAGCACTGCCTGAATCACATCATTTGAAGATTTTAAAGTATTGTCAGTTGCATCTAAAACCAAAGGAATTTTGCCATCTTTTAGTATTTTTCCAAACCCATCTTTATCTTGAATTATTAAATGTGCAGCATTTGTCCAGGAAACATCATTCAATGCTTTCATAGCTTTTGCTGAAGGCATAGATAGATATTTTTTATTATACATTTTATTATTTATAATAATTTGTAAAACTCCCATTACAAATGCCAAATCAGTTCCGGGCTTTATAGGTATCCAATGACTTCTTGTTCCGGCTGATATCATATCACTATTGCCTTGCATCGGAGATACTATAGTATAGTCTATATTGCCTTCACTTCTAGCACGAGCTAAAAGCTTACCTTGTCTTTTAAAAGGATTGCCTGCTTGCCCCGGAGGTGTTCCAATACTAAGCAGATACTCGGTATTTTCAAAATCAGGCTTTAAATGTGGATATTTTTTAAAATTACCAAGATATGCTGCTTCTCCGGCTCTCATGGATAAACCGCAAGTTGCACCATGACCCGCCCAATTACAGGTACCGAAAGATTTTAAAAATCTATTTACAACTACTTTAAATCTTCCTTCATGAGTAGTGCCAATAAAACATAACCCGTTTGATTTGGGTCCAAATACAGGCTCATCAGGATTGATAGGAGTTTTAATGTCTCTTACATCTTTCAATCCCTTCACATGTCCTTCTCCAAAAAGATTACCACCATTTACTATTTCATCTATAAGTTGCTCAATTTCAATCTCTTTCCATTTGTTTTCACCCCTTTTTCCAACTCTTTTTAAGGGTTTTAAAACTCTAAATTTATCATCTATTTTATCAAAGACTGCATTACCTCTGGCGCATACATTGGATCTATATTTTTCAAATTTACCATTTTGGGACAATATTTCATAACTTTCTTTTATACTTGTATTATACGGTAACCAAGGATCACTTGAGAGAAGATTATAAGGGTTGCCAAAAACTCTGAGTACTTTATCAGTTTTTTTATCTATTTTTACTCTAACACCGCACTGAGTTACACAACCTATACAAGTCGTGGGACAGATTTTAAAATCATCATTAGGCACGAACTGATCATTTACATAACTGTACTCTGGCTTGTAAGAATTTCCATAAATAGGATCTTTTGCTTTTTCACCATCCGTTGACATTGTCACAGCTTGTTTTAAAGTCTTTTTATAGCCCACAATAGAAGCAGAAGCTGCTACAGCAGATGTTCCAATTAAAAAATTTCTTCTTTTTTTATCCATTTTGCACTCCTTTATAACTATCTCTCATTTCTTCATCCCATGGAAAAATCACTGCAAATATTGAAATCGCTGCAATAACAAATGCAAAATTTGATGCAACTGACATTATGCTATCCGGTCCAAAAACTGGAGATATATACTCCATAAATCCGGGCACTGTTTTTGGTAGCTCTTGTCCTCCTATGACTAAAGTTTCCCTAAACATCCATCCTCCAACAGCTGAAGCAATTGCTGCTAATGAAACTAAAAATAGTGACTTTCTTAATAAAGTTAATCCTATAATTGCAGGTATAATATAACATATAATATATTCGCCAACTACCTTGCTTAAATGTAAATCAAAATATTTAAAAAGTATATATTTGTTTGATCCATTAAACGGCATTGCAAAACTTAACCAAAATACGTGTACAAGAAGTTCTATTAAAATAAACCAGGCTAAAAGGTTGGCAAGACTTTCGATCATCTTTCTGTCAACTTTCATTTTCTCTGAAAAGAATTTTTGAAAAATTATTAACAAAATAATCAAAACGCCTATACCTTCTACCAGCGCAGAAGTAAGAAATAAAACAGGCATCAATGGCGTATGCCATAATGGAACAGCATGAACAACTCCTATAATATAGCCGGTATAAATTTCCAAAGCCATAGCTAATGGAATACCCGCAGCAGCAAGAAAATATAAAATCTTATTATCCTTATTATCTATGTTTTGTGAAACTCTGCCCAAAGTTAAAATTTTATAAAACATTCTGCCTGCTGCACCAGAGTTTTCCATTCTTTTAAGAAAATATGGACGATAAAATGTCAGTATTGTTAAAATAATGAGTCCAGTATAAGACATAAGTATCAATACTCCCCATTTCATTGGTGATGTAGGAAAGTGTCCCCATCCATAAAGGAAAAAATTTATCAAACGGCCGGGTTGCTTTAAATCATCAATAAGATTCAATGGAGCCGCCACAATAAATGCAAATGCTATCAACAATGAAAATCCGGCAATGGGACGATACTTTTTTATACCAAATACAATAGCCAAGCTAAAAATAATAAAAGCAGCGGCTGAAGTACTCGTAAACCAAAAATAGTTAGGAATATCAAACCCCCAAGCTCTGTCAGGAGTAACTGAAGCTAATGTGGTTATTATTTGTGTTTCCATTTTACACTCCTTTTTCTGGATAAATAACCCATTCTTTTTCTAAAATTTTTAATTTAGAACGCACCCAATCATCAAGGACAGGCGTCGCATCCAAAACTTCTACAAGTCGATCATCCAAACCAATATAAAACACCTGGGGTTTATTGCCTTGTTCAGGTTTTAAAACATCGTGTGAATAAGTATTAAAAAGCTTTGAAACTTCTGAATTTTTATCATTCAAATCACCAAAAATTCTTGCTCCCCCCACACATGTTTCAACACATGCCGGTAATAGCCCTTTATCAACTCTTTGTGCACAAAAATTACATTTATCTACTACTTTTGTCTCTGTATTGATAAATCGTTTATCATAAGGACAAGCTTCTACACAGTATCCGCACCCCCAACAAACAGTATTATCAACGACAACAATTCCATCTTCTCGTTTAAATGTTGCTCCTGTTGGGCAAACACTTACACAAGAAGGCTCATCGCAATGATTACATAGTTGAGGCAAAAATCCTTTCCTAACATCTGGAAATTCTCCAATCTCCATCTCGGGAACATACGTTCTATGCTGTCCTTTAGGAACTTGATTTTCCACCATACATGCTGCTGTACAAGCTTGACAACCTATGCATTTTCTAAGATCTATAACCATTACAAAATGTTTACCTTTTTGACCAATATATTTTGGGTCATCTTTATCTCTACCAGGGATTTTTAAAGAAAAAGCATTTGCGTCAGATGCTGCTACCATAGCAACCGCTGTTGAAGCAATTCCTTTTTTAATAAAATCCCTTCTTGATTTTTCTTTAGGCATATTTACTCCTTTTTAAGAATTCAAACAATTATAAAACAAAAAAGGGGGAAAACAGGGGGAAAAATTAAATCATTATTAAAAAATTATAGTAAAAACTGCTCCCTTATCTTCATTTTTAACTTCAAGTTTTCCATTATTGTTTTTCTCAATAATAGTCTTTGTCATATATAATCCTATACCAATACCGCTTTTAGCGTGCTTTGTACTAAAGTATGGTTCAAAAATTTTATCTATAGGAATAACTTTTATTCCTCCTGCGTTATCCGAAATAAGAATTATTTTGTTTGAATTTTCTGTGAAAGTTTTTACATGTATTTTACCATTTCGTATACCTCTTTGAACAATTACATCTTTAGCATTAACAATGATATTTAAAACCGCTTGAGCCATTTCATTTGGATAACCGTTTAATGTAAAATCATCTTTTATTTCTATATCAAGCTTAATATTATTATTTTTCAGTGAAGCTATTATAAGTTTTTTTATTTTTTCTATAAGATTTGATACAAAAAAATTTCTAAAATCATCTATTGTTTTAGACATAAATGCAATTGCTTCATTTGCTTCTTGTATTTTTAACTTAAATTTTTCTTTTGTAAGATTGTTTCTTTCAGAATGAAGTTCCATACTTATTAGAATTAAAGACAGTTCAGTTAAAGGCTGCCTCCATTGGTGAGCTATATTTCCTATCATTTCACCCATACTGGCTAATTTACTTTGATGAAGTAATATTCTCTCTTTTTCATTTACTTCTCTCTCTTTTTTTAGCCTCTCTTTTATCTCCTTTTCCACTCTAATCTGTAAATTTTTATTTAACTTTTGCAACTCTTTTTGACTATTTACAAGTTTTGTATTTACTTCATCGAGTTGCCTTAAAATGATATCAAAACCATAATTTATAACTACAGCAGTAACTATAATAAATAATATTATTCCTATAACACCTTGTAAAATCGCTTTATTTAATATCATTCTCCAATTGGAAATATCCTGAAAAAAAATGATCTTAAAATCATTTTTTTTATTTATACCTCTTCCTTTAATGATATAAGTCAGATAATCTCTCTTTTTAAACTTAATCTCTTTAAAATTGGATAGTTTCTTATTTTTTATCAATTTTTTAACATAATCGTTTCCATGTAATGAAAAAATGAGGTTTTGCCCGTAACCGTCATAATATATATATGCATCCATATCTATAAGTTTTCTAATTTGAGATAGAAAATATCTGGGATCTATTACAAAAACAACATATCCTATTATATTGGAGTTTTTATCTCTTGCCTCAGACACGGTATGATAAAAAAACTTTCCCTCCCCATACCAAAAGCCGTCATATGGAAATTTTTTACCTTTGATATAAGGAAGTTTTAACTGTGCTTTTTGACCAAAATATGTCAAAAGTTTTCCATTATTATCATAAAAAGCAAAAGTTGTTAAGTATCTGTTCTCTTTTGTTATAATTTTCCATCTTGGAAGACTTAAATCATGCAACGCTTTTATATCTTTTTTTTCAAATGCTTTTTTTATCCCGTAAGAATTTATGTTGGCATATCCTCTTGTCGTATAAAACTTTCTTACTCTTTTTAATATTTCATTATAAACGTGCGTTACTTTTTTAAGCTCCATTTGCTGGTTGGCTTTGGCAAAATTCTTTATATCTATATATCGTATGGAAAAAAATATGACGGACAGGGTAATGATAACGAACAGGACAAGTATAATGGTTTTTGTTTTTACCGATACGGAGCTTGATAAATTTTTAAATTTCAAATATATATCCTATGCTGTATATATTTTTTATATTTTGGGAACCTATCTTTCTTCTAATCTCTTTAACAAGAGATTTGACAGCTTCTTTGCTTGGATATTCATATTCCCAAACATAATTGGAAATTTCATCAAAAGACACAACTTTATTTGCATTTTGAATCAAAAACTCCAAAAGTCTGCTTTCTTTTTTAGATAAGTTTATGTTTTTATTACCATAAGATACTGTTTTTTTTTGCAGGATTATAAATACAGCCATTTTTTAATTTTATGTTCATATTGTAATCAACTAGTTCTAAAGCTACTTTTTCCAATGCTTTTAAGAAATTATTTTTATCGAAAGGTTTTATTAAAAATTTTGTAATTTTAAGTTCAATTGCTCTCCACAAATAATTTTGTTCAGTATGAGCAGATAATATAATGACAGGAATTTTTTTTATTTTTTTTCTTATTTCTTTAACAGCATCTAATCCATCCATATTTGGCATACAAATATCAAATATTAAAACATCATAATTTCCAAAACTCATTTCCTCGACAGCTTCTTTGCCATTACAAACAGCTACCACCCTTTCAAAAAATATCTCTAAAATATCAATAACTTTATTTCGTATTCCATCTTCATCTTCCGCATATAAAACTTTTTTATCAGACAATATATTTAATATGTCAATATTATTTATTTTCATCTTTTAGCCCTCTAATGTATAATTTTATTTTTGATATAATTATACATAAAATTTAATAAAGAACTTCTGTATTTCTTTACTAAAAAACATCTTCTTCTGTACAATAAATCATTAAGTAAAATTAATATTTTTTTATAAAACATTAAATAAAACTTAGATGTTTGTTAGCTTTATAATATTCTCAATAAAAATTCCTATACCCATAATAATTGTAAAAACTGCAAAAATAAAACGCAATCTATTCTGATTGATTTTTTTAGCAAAATATGCACCGATAAATCCGCCTAAAGCACCTCCTATTGCAAAAACTGCACTTATATTATAATCAATTTCTCTGCCTTGAATTAAATAACTTAATAATCCAAAAACTCCAAACAAAAATATAATAAACAATGAAGTTGCAATAGCTTCTTTTATTTTTAAATTAGCTCCCATATATAATGCCGGTACAAGTAAAAATCCTCCTCCTACACCAAAAAAACCACTGGCAAAACCGGTTATAAAACCAAGAATTAATATCTTTTTATAATCAATTCCTGTTGTTTTTTTATTTATCTTTTGATTTTTTGGTTTGGTCATTTTAAAACCTATAAAAATCATTAATATTGCAAAACTAATTAAAAGATCAGGTCCTTTTAGAACTTTATTTGCCAATGAACCAAGATATATACTGATAATTCCTGGTGTTGCCATTAAAAATGCTATTTTAAAATTTACAAGAAACTCTTTAATATAAGAAAAAGAAGCGATAAGAGAGGTTATACCTACAGCTATAAGCGAAGTAATAATGGCTAAATGAATATCTTCCCCTACTAAATATACAAGTAAAGGAACAGCAATTATAGACCCTCCTCCACCTGTTAAACCTAAAGCAACTCCTGAGATTAAACCTCCTATTAATGCTAAAATAATATCAGTCATAAAGATTTCTTGATTTTATGCCACTACAAAATAAGTATAACCGGCTTTTCTATAAGCATTAATGGCTTGTAGTCCGCCTTCACTTGCAATTGATGTCCCTTCAGGCAAATCTTTACTATCTAATCCGAGTAAATGCATACTGTTTATACAAAAATTAAAATCTACTCCCTTAGCTGCAAATTCTTCAATTTTTTCTTTTAAATGCCCGTGTGCAAATGCAGGTAACACTGCCCCGCCAACAACTACAACCTTAATATCAACTTCTTCCATATTTGCATGTAACATATTGAATAAATGCACATAATGACTCGGTTCCAATAATTGCATTACCCATTTTTCTTGTTTCATAGTATTATCCTTTTTATGTATATTTTTTTTTATTTTGTTCAAACTTTTTACACTCCTCTTCTTCTTTTGGCAATCCTGTTTCAGGAGATAAACAAGGAGCATGGAATAGATATCCGCTCCACATTCCTTTTATAGTTTTTACAAATATAATTAACCAAAACACCATTAACTGTACGCTTAAAAGCATTCCGAAATATTCAAATGCATTTATGCCTGTTTCTTTCCAAAGTTGAAAAGTTGACGCTGTAAAAACTCCTACCGGGAAAGTAAATCCCCACCATCCCATATTAAAAGGCAGTCCTTCTTTGAAAAACTTTAATGTTATAAACCAAGCCATAAAAAACCACCATAATGCATATCCCCATATTAACAATCCCATAATTAATCCAAAATCGTATAAAAATGAAGATATTCCTTCTAAGCCTGTACCAGCTAATGCACTTTTAGCACTGTTTCCAAGCAAAAGCAATCCAAGTGCACCTGTTCCTAATGGTCCCAACGTCAGCCAGCTGGTAACAGCCATTGCTTTATCAGGAAGTTTATGAGTTGCAAGCCTTAAAAATAAAATCACCAATATTGAAAATGCCAATGGCACAGAAAACGTCCATAAAATGTAACTTAATATAAGCATAGTCTCACCCATAGAATTTGGAAAATATGGAGCCAACATTCCACCTGCAGATGCGGTAACTTCAGAAGCTACAATTGGTAAAAGCCATACAGCTGTCATATTTTCCAATTTATGTTCTTTTTGAACTGTAAACATTAAATAAGGCACTAACCATCCTACACCTACTGCTAAAATAACATCAATCCACCATAAATATAATGCTATATCCAAAGCTTTATCACCCATTATTGGTGGACCAAATATAGCAAATCCTTCTAATATTGGGACTAATGCCATAGGTATAGCTCCTAAAAACATAGATTGAACGGGGTGCTTTAACATAAGAGCAATAGCTTCAGGATATAAAATTATCCTGGCAATCATTAAAAATGAAAACAGTAAAAAGAAAAGAATATCGACTATCCAAAATCCAATACCAATTTGTGTTTGGCCGTAAAATATATTTGTATTTATATTATGTAATGTCAAAAAAGCAATACCGGTACCCATATTAAGAGTAAACCAGTTTGGTGTGAAGTCTCTAATTACTTCTGATAAGCCTTTATTTTGTAAAGGTTTTAAATTCATTTTCATATCCTTTTTTTTGTAATAATATATAAAATTTAATAATTAGTAAAATTAATTAAATTTAATTAAATAATTATTTTTTTTAATAAATAAGATATTTTAATTTTATATTTTAAAAAACAACCTCTACTTTGGTGTCTTTATTTACTTCAGAGCTGATAATAATTTTTCCGTTATAAAATTCAACAATTTTTTTGACAATCGAAAGCCCGAGTCCAAAACCTTCTGTTTTTTTGTTTCTGCTTTTTTCAATTCTGTAAAATTCATCTGTTATTTTTGAAATTTCTTCTTTTTTTATGCCTATTCCTTCATCTTCAACAATAAAATGAATGTTTGAATCTTGGTATAAAGATACATAAATATTTTTATTTTCAGGTGTATATTTAATTGCATTTTCTATAAGGTTTGAAAAAACTACATATATTAAATTTTTATCACCCGTAAAAAGCACTTTTTCAAAATTTTCAATATGAAGTTTTAAATTTTTCTCTTTTAATTTACCCTCAAATCTTTCTAATACCTGCAATAACACATCATCAAGTTCTATTAACTTATTATTTTGATTATTTAAATTTTTTGTAAGTAAAAGTAACGAATTTATTATTTTTTGCAAATTTGAAATTTCATTATTTATTTTTTTTAATGCATTTTTATAATAATCAATATTTCTTTCTTTTCTTAAAGCTAAATCAATTTCACCTTTTATTATTGTCAAAGGAGTTTTAAGTTCATGTGAAACGTCGGAATTAAACCTTTCTATTTTTTTAGCTCCTTCATTTAATCTTTTTATCATTTCATTGAACGCAAGGGCTAAATTTTGAAGTTCTGTATAATTTTTAGGTATAGGCAGAGTTTCATTTAAATTTTGAATAGTGATTTTTTTTGCAAGTTCGGTTGTTTTTTCAACGGGCTCTAATATTTTATTAATCATTTTATTTGCAAAAAACAAAAGAATTATAATTAAAAGAGGGTCTAATACTAAAAGTGTATCTTCTAAATTTTCAACTTTATCAATAATATTCTTTTTTATTAAAATAATTTTATCCTCACCGTTTTTATAGACAAAAACAGCTCTTAATTTTTCTCCCTCATCTATAACTTGAAAAGTTTTATTAAAATCAATATTTTTATCAAAATTTTTGCTTTTAAAAATAATTTTGTTATTTTGATAAATTAAAACTTCAAGATTTGTAAGCTTTTCGTTATAAGAAAAATTTTTTAAGTGATTTTCAATATAAACTGCTTCTTTATAAAGCCTGTTTTTAATTGATTCTTTAATGGATTTATTAAAAAAATATACAGCCAAAAAGCTGAAAATAAAAATAATAATAATTAAAACTGCCCCAAACCATAACAGTATTTTTATTTTTAAAGAATTAAACTTCAAGCCTGTATCCTAAACCTCTGTAATTTTTGATAATATCCCCTACTTTTTTTCTAAGATGATACATTGTAACGGCAATTACATTATTATCAATATATTCTTTTTCTCTCCATAGTTCATCTTTTATTTTTTCATTTGATATATAAGCATTTTTGTTTTTTATCATAAATAAAAGAAGTTCATACTCTTTTGCGGTAAGCTTAATAATTTTATTGTCTTTTTTAACTTCCTTAGTATTTAAATCTATTTCCAAATCTTTAATTTTTAATATATTTTGATATGTTTTTAAATTTCTTCTGATAAGTGCTTCTATTCTGACTAATAATTCTTCAAATTCAAAAGGCTTTGTTAAATAATCATCTGCCCCGCTTTTAAAACCTTTTATTTTATCACTGAGTTCACCTTTAGCAGTAAGCATTAAAATCGGGGTATTTATTTTTTCTTTTCTCAAATGCTCAATTATTTCAATTCCTGACATTTTAGGCAACATCCAGTCTATAATAATCAAATCATAATTATTAATTTCTGCCAAATATTCCCCTTCTTCCCCGTCAAGGGCAAAATCTACTTTTTTACCTTCTTCTTCAAGCCCCCTTTTTAAAAAAGAAACAATTTTTTCATCATCTTCAACCAAAAGAATTTTCATTTTTAGCCTTTTGATATTTATAATAAATAAAAATAATTACTGCTAATATTACCAGTGTAATGGCAGTGATTTCTCTTAAATATTTATGAATAAGCTCCTGGTTTTGACCTATAAAATATCCAAGTCCCACTAAAACCAAAATCCAAATAAGACTTCCTAGTGCTGTAAAAAAACTAAAAATAATTCCGTTCATATTAGCAAGTCCTGCAGGAAAAGAAATATACTGCCTCACACCCGGTATCAGTCTTCCGGAAAAAGTGGAAATATGACCGTGTTTTTCAAAAAAATAATCAAGTTTATTTAGTTTTTCTTTGCTTATGAATTTTTCTAAAAATTTTCTGCCAAACTTACTTGCCAATAAATAATTAAACCACGCTCCGCTGAGCGAGCCTAAAACTCCTGAAATAATAACCAAAAACAGATTCATATCCCCCTTGTAAGCCAGATACCCGGCAGGTATCATAACAACTTCACTTGGAAAGGGAAAAAAAGAGCTCTCTAAAAACATTAATATAAAAATTCCAATATATCCCCAATTTCCGATGGTTGTAACTAAAAAATGAACTATTGCTTCCACATTTTCCTCCAAAAACTTTTAAATTTTTCTTTATAAGGTTTTATAAAAAAAGCAATTTTTTCTTTAAGCTGTTTGAATTTTTCTTTTAATTCTAAAAACAGAGGATTTTTTTCTATCTTTTCATACAGAAAATATCCAAACTGAATAATTTTATATTTCATAAGCCTGTCTTTATTTCTTTTAAAAATATCAACACTCGGAATATAAATAATTATTTTTAAAATATAAAACAGACTTCCTGTAATTACAAAGCCCTTGGCAGCTAAAAAAACACCTATTGTAGCCGAGGTTTCAGCAAGAATTACTATAAATACAAAAGAAAAAAGCAAAACCAAATCATTGCTGTTTTCAATAAATCGCATTATTCTTTCATAAAAATGAAAATTTTTTATAAATAAAAGAAGCTTTTTTGCCGAATTTACAACTACTTCTTCAAATAAAAACCATAAAAAGAAAAAAAGATATTCTAAAAACTTTTTTATTTTCTTAATTTTTAACTCCTAAAATTTTATTCCATATAAAAATAGCAATGTCATTTAATTTCTGCAATTTTTCTTTTAATGAATAAATTATTATTGCAGAAATTAATCCAACGAAAAATCCTCCAATTATATCAAAAGGCCAGTGAACACCAACATACACCCTTGCAATTCCACAAAGAAGAGCCAATAAAAACGCAAAAATTCCTATAATTCTTGTAGATTTGAACATCAAAAGCATAAATGCAATTGAAAAAGTTAGTGTTGCATGGTCTGATGGAAAAGAGTTTTCTGGCTTATGATGAATTAGCAGCGTTCCTATATGAACCATAAAAGGTCTTGGATGAAAATAAATAAGAGTAATTATTTGATTAAGTAAAAGTCCCATCATTGCGGAATAAAAAGCAAATAATGATTCATTTTTTCTTTTACTAAACCATAGATAAATTAAAATAATTGCAAAAATAAATGGTGTTGTTTTAGCACTTAAAATCATAATTTCATCTAACAGATGATTATATCCCGCTAAAGAATTAATATCTAAAAACCATTCTTTATTAAGCCCCATTATATTCCCTTTTTAAGGAATTATAATGGGGAAAATGAAAAAAGAATGAAAATATATTTTAATTCATAACTAAAACTCTATAATAAAAATATTTTGTCCATCTTCATATCTGTAATCTAATTTCATATTATGAAACTTCAAAATTGAAAAAACTATATACAACCCTAACCCCATTCCGTGATTATGCGTTTTTATATCATTATGAAAGGGATTAAAATAACTTTTTAAAGGTTTTGGAAGTCTATTCCCTTTTGAAATAAACAATAGCCGGTTTTTAACCTGTTTAATAATTATTTTATGGTCTTTTGAATATTTTAAACCGTTATCAATAAGATTCTTTAAAGCCAAAGACAAAAGTTCTATATCTCCTTTTATTTTAGTATTCTCATCTATTGAAACTGTTATATTTTCAATCTCTTTTTTTTCAAGTAGATATACAGAAAAAGCTTTTTCTGATAGCTCTTTTAATGTAAAAGTAGTTTTATTTAAATGATAATTTTTTGAAATAACCTGTTCCGCTTTTGCAAAATCGTTAATTAAATAATTTAATTTGTCAAATATTTTAATTAAACGTTTTTTTTGTTTTTCATCATTTACCAACTCACTTACTATTTTTCCTTTTGCAATAGGGGTTTTAAGCTCATGCATTATTGTTCTCAAAAACAGATTGCGCGAATTAAGCAATAACTCTTTTTCTCTTATATTTTTAATTATTAAAAAATATATAAAAATTAATATAATTAAAAACATAAAAAAAACCGCATATAAAAAATAACCCGTTTTTCGTATATTAGAAGGTTTTTGTACACAAATTTCAAAAAAAGGTGTTCTAATAAAAAGATAAATTTTATCTTTATAAAAAAAGAGATTAAAATTTCTTCTGTGAATTTTAAAATTATATTTTTTTAAAAATTTTCTACAATTTTTTACCTGTTTAAATCCAATACTATTCAATAATTCCAAACTTTCTTTATAATTTAATCTATTCTTGTGTATATATCTTATTATAGGTGTATATTGCCTGATAGTTTTTATATAGTTTTTATGCTTTATCTCTTTTTGAATAAAAAAAAAGCCTGTTGATATAACAATTAAAATTATTATAAAAAAAATACGTAATTTATTTTCTAAAGAAAGATTAATTTTCATTCGCTAAGCCTGTATCCCATACCTCTTATTGAAAAGATATATTTGGGATTTTTTGCATTGTCATTTAATTTTTTTCTAAGTCTTCCGATAATTACATCCAGGCTTTTACCGTAAAGGTCGTTTAAAGTTTCACAATTTTCAATGATATATTCTCTTGAGAGTGTGGTGTTTTTGTTTTTAATTAAAACGAGTAATACTTCATATTCCGCATATGTTAAATTCAGTATTTTATCTTTAAAATTTCTAACCTGTTTTTTTTCATCGTAATCAAACAAACTTTTTTTAATAATTTCTTTCTTTTTGTTTCTTCTTAAAAGACTCATGATAACAGCATACATTTCTTTTGGGTCGTACGGTTTTGGAAGATAATAATCAGCCCCTCTCTCCAGCCCCAAAACTTTATCGGCAACATCGCTTCTTGCACTTGAAATAATTATAGGAATATTGCTTTTTTTCCTTATTTCTTTACAAACTTCCAAACCGTCAATTCCGGGAAGAGTCAAATCCAAAATCACTAAATCATAATTTGAAAAATTAGTAACAAGGCCCATATAAGGGTCTTGGTAATTTGTTATTTTAATATTGTATTTTTCTAAAAGCTCCCCTAAAAATTCTGCAAATTCAGGGTCATCTTCTATCATTAAAACATTTATCATTTTAATCTGCACTGTTTTAATTTTCTCATTTCAAGCATCAGTTTTAACTGCTCTTTTTGATTATCGTTTAACACGTTATAAATTTTTTCAATAAGTTCTGCCTGGCGTTTTATGGCATTTTCTCTTCTGTTTTCCAAAATCTGAATAAATTTGCTTTTATTAAAAGATGTTTTTGTAAATGCATCACTTACATTTTCACTGTTGCATCTTGCATTTTTTATAATATCTCTTATTTTCATTCTTTGCTCTTTTGATAAATCGAGTTTCATAACCATTGCTATAACAGAATTGCCTCTTTTATGTTTTTTACCGTCTTTTATATTATGCTTTGGAGGCATCGGTTGCATTTGATTTTGCATACTTTGAGGTCCAAATGCAAAAGCTGATGAGGTAATTAAAGCTACTGCCAACACTGAAATTAGTTTTTTTGTTTTCATTGAAAACTCCTTTTTATTTTTTTTGCAAAAAAATTATAACCCTTTAAAGTAAATAAAAAATAAATAGAAAGTAAATGAAAGTAAACAAGAGAAAAATTATACGTTATATCCTAATTCCCTTGCCACCCTTTTTATATTCTCAAGCCTTTTCTCAATTGGAGGATGAGAAGCAAATAATTCCATAAATCCCACAATTCCAAATGCTTTCATTTCAGCAGGAAGCGCAATTTTTTCTTTTGGAATCTCTCCAAGTTTTGCTAAGGCATAATAAATTCCCTCCGGCCCGTCTATTTTTACTGCCCCGGCATCGGCTTTATATTCCCTGTATCTGCTAAACCACATGGCGATTATTGTGGCAAATATGCTTAAAACCATCTCAAGTGCAAATGAAATTGCCATATATGTAAAAGGATTTACATTTCCTTCCTCATCTTTCGGTGCAACAATATTTGCTATCAGGCGTGAAATAAAAAACACAATCGAATTCAACACACCCTGGACTAATGTCATTGTTATCATATCCCCGTTTTTGATGTGATTTATTTCATGTGCTAATACGCCTTCAATTTCTTTTGTGTCCAGCATATCAAAAAGGCTTGTTGAAACAGCTACAAGTGCATTGCTTTTAGAAGGGCCTGTTGCAAACGCATTCGGAGGACCATCAAATATCCCGACTTCCGGCATAGGAATACCGGCGTTCCCTGCAAGTTTTGCAACGGTGTCAACAAGCCACTTTTCAGCTTCATTTGAAGGAGTTTCAATAACCCTGACACCCGCACTCATTTTTGCAAGCCATTTAGATAGCATTAGTGAAATTATACTGCCGCTAAATCCAACAATTACCGCCAAAACTGCAAGTCCGCTCACAGTTCCTGGGTCTAACCTGATGTGAAAAACAGCTTCTATGATAAATATTGTTAAATATATTGAAGCCATAACGGCAAGGTTCATAATAATAAGCATTAAAATTGCCATTTCTCCTCCTTAATTTTTTAAATTATACAAAAATTCAGTTAATTTTGGATGATTTTCTAATCATCAAATAATAGATAGTAACTGTAGGAATTGTAACATTTAAAACTGTTACTATTATCATTAAAATTCCAAGCTGCGAATAATCCTGAGGAACAATTATTTTCCCGTTTTGGACAATCTGTCTGCTGATTATAAAAATTTGATTCAAATACTTCGTGAGTATTCCCCCAGCCGTTAAAGCTAAATTCATAAGACTTGCCATAAGCGCAAACCATGTAGCCCTTTTCCCTTCGGGTGCATGTATTGCAATCAGTGTCAAAAGGGGTATCATACTAAGCTGATCAAACGGAGATTCAACAGCGGTATCTATAATTGCAACAGTTTTTGGAGCCAATCCCATTGCTTGGGGAATTCCATAATAAAGTCCGATTATAGGTAAAAACAGTATGGTGGTTACAATTGTAAGCCACAAAAGCGTGTAATGGGCAGGTTTTTTTGCTATAAAATCGCTGAAAAGCCACATTCCCAATATTGAAAGTATTGCACCTATTTGGGCAAGTGTACCGAAAAACGCTTTATTAAAATGCAATACATCTATTTCCCACCACTGAAGCCCCGGACCGACACTCGGCATTGCACGGTAAATAAAAATAACAATTGCCGTTTTTATAATAAATTTTCTTTTTATTTCATTTATATCTTTTAAAACCAGACTCAGCATATAACTTATAACAGCCAAACTTACAATAAAAATAATATCCTGGGAATGTTTAAAAAGAAAAGCCAATATTTTATTATCCCATTTTTGATATTCAGCATATCCCATTAAAACAACAAACACCGCAAAAATGAGCCCTCCGCACAAAATTTTACAGTTAATTGGACTCGGTTTTGCAACATCAAGTTTGACCAATGTAACTCCTGTAACCGAAATTAAAGGTATTAAAAGAGCAATTTCAAACACTTTTTCATAAGGAAGAATCTCGGCAATCCATCCGCTTAAGCCTGCCACCAAAACTGCAGCCAAAGATATTGCAAGTCTTCCTAAAATCTGAACATATGCGAGCTCTTCCTCCACTTTTTCTTCAGGCTGGTTTCTGTCCACAACCTCGGTGCTCATTGTATCCGCCACAACATCCTGAAGGACAAATCCTATAACACTTAAAAATGAAGCTATAATATAAACATTGTCTTTAGAGCTGAATTGTGCCCAGGAATGATTTCCAGCAAGTCCTATTAGCAAAATAGTCCCCATTGCTATAAATCCAGCACCTATATACACATAAGCTCTTCTTTGTGAACCGAATATCGGAATACTGTCTACAAGTTGCCCGAAAACCATTTTTATAGTCCAGGGGACACTTAGCCAAACACCAAGGGAAATTAAAGCGGCAGCTGAAAGATGCAGCTGTTCTTTTACCCAGAAGGTCTCGGCAACCCCGCTTATACCGCTTGCTCCGTATGCAAAATAGACCATAAGTAGAGGTAAATATTTAATTTTAAAATGCTTTATAGGATTTAATAGAGAATTTTTAATAGCTTCCTTTTATATTTATCAACATTAGCCTTTTTTGACTATAATTATAATAAAAAAGGCAACATATGGTTAATGTAATTAAAGGTGATATAAGAGATTTCAAAGCAGATTTTATAATTGTAATCAAATAATTTTAATCAGATAACCGTTTTTGCCTGTTTTTTTGACCTCGTACATAATTTTATCCGCAGTTTTAATAAAATTTTCAAGTTTTAAATTTTTTGCAGGTTCCCTTACATAAACGGCTCCTATACTTACTCCTATTTTAAAATTATCTTTTATCTTAATATTATTGATTTTTTCTAAAAGAATATTTAAAAATTTTTCAAAATTTTCAAAATTAGACGGTATTGTAAAAATCAGAAATTCATCCCCTCCCAATCTGCAGTATGCATCGTTTGATCGTAAAAAGGTCTGTTTTACAATATCAGCAACTTTTTTTAATATTTCATCACCATATTTATGCCCAAAAGTGTCATTAATATTTTTAAAACCGTCTAAATCAAAAAAAATTAAAGCGAATGATAATTTTTCTCTTTTAGCAACGGAAAACAATTTTTCCACATCATACATAAATTTATACCTATTAGGCAACATTGTTAACATATCATAATGGGCAAGACCGGAAAGTTGCTTAGTGAATTTCAAGCCTATAAAATGATGAATTATAATAATAAACACAACAGATAATTGTATAAAAAAAGAAATTCTATTCTGTGTAAAAACAAAAGCGTTTATTAATAAAACAGTAATTAAAAAAAAGTGTTCGGCAATAATTCTATATTCAGATAATTTTATATTGAAATACATTGAAAATTTAAGCCCCCTCTTTTTCATAGAACAAAATTATTAATACCATATTAAAATTAAACTAATATTAAAAATTAAAGTTTATAAAAATAATATCAAAGACTTATTTTAACATAATAATATTACTCTAAATTTTTTATACCTTCAAAAGCAATATCTATCATTTTATCGATTTCATCTTTTTTTATAACATAAGGCGGCATAAAATATATTACATTTCCAAGAGGTCTAAGTAAAACTCCGTTTTTTAACCCGTATTCATATACTTTAAGGCCCATTCTCCTCTCCCATGGATAATCAATCATTTCTATTGCGCCAATCATCCCGGTCTGACGGATTTCTTTTACATTTTTTAATTTTTTAAATTCCTGCATTCTATCCCATATATATTTGCTTATCATTTCATTGTATTCTAAAATACTCAAATTTTCATTTTTCACTTTACACTTTTCACTTTTAACATCAAATTCCCATTTTTCATCATGGCAACTCTTCAAGTAGCCAGATGAGCAAAGCTCATTTTCCATTTTCCATTTTTCATTTTTCATTATAAGTTCCCATTCTCCATTACTTTCAATCCACTTTCCGTTCTCAAATATATCGAGTGTTGCATTGGCGGCCGCACACCCGAGGGCATTGGCAGTATATGAATGCGAATGTAAAAATGCTTTTAGTTCTTTATAATCACAGTAAAATGCGGAGTATATCTCATCTGTAGTAAGTACAACGCTTAAAGGCAGATAGCCACCTGTAAGCCCCTTGCTTAAGCACATAAAATCTGGCTTTATTCCGGCCTGCTCACAGGCAAACATGCTCCCGCTTCTACCAAACCCAACGGCAATTTCATCGGCAATAAAATGAATATTAAATTCTTCACACAGTTTTTTAAGCCCTTTTACAAAAGAAGGAGAATGCATTTTCATATAACCCGCACACTGTATAAGAGGCTCTATTATTAATGCACTTACTTTTTTATGATATTTTTCAAAAATTATTCTGGTTTTATCTAAAGCTTTTTTAGTTTCCTCTTCGCTTTTGTCTTTCGGAATCGGAACAGTCATGTTTTTTATTAAAATTTCTTTATATGTGTCTTTGTAAAGACCCACATCACCCACACTTAAAGCTCCTATTGTCTCACCGTGATAGGAATTCTCAAGAGAGAAAAAAAGAGGTCTGGTTTTACCTCTGTTTTTCCAGTAATGAAAGCTCATTTTTATGGCAACCTCCACGGCAGAGCTTCCGTTATCGGCATAAAAAACCTTATCAAACCCACTCAGTTTGCAAAGCCTTTCGCTGAGCCTTATGGCCTGGGGATGGGTAAATCCTGCAAAAATTACATGTTCAAGCGTTTCAAGCTGTTTTTGAATTTTTTTGTTAATATAATTATTGCTGTGGCCAAAAAGATTAACCCACCAGCTGCTTATGGCGTCAATATATCTGTTTCCTTCGAAATCCTCCAAATAAACACCCTCACCTTTTTTTATCGGTATTAACGGCAAAAATTCGTGATCTTTCATTTGAGTGCACGGATGCCAGTTGTATTTTAAGTCTTTTTTCATAATTTCTCTGTTTTTCATTAAAAATCCCTTTTTTCGGATGTTTTTTTTTATTATAATATCAAAAAACAAAAGGCAGTTAATGATTGAATGGATGCAGACACACAGAAAATGGCTGGTAATTACCATCTGGATAGCCACCATTGCTTTTATAGGGGCCGGATTTGTAGGATGGGGACAGTTTAATTTAAGCTCAAAATCTTCTACGGTTGCGGAAATAAACGGAAATACCAAAGTTAACATTCAGGATGTCCAGGAAATTTACAATAATCTTTTTATGGATTTAAATAAACAGCTTGGGGGAAAACTTGATGATGCAACAGCCGAAAAATTGGGTCTGAAACAGCAGGCTTTTAAAATGGCGCTTGAGCAGGGAATTCTGAGGGCGTATGCAAAAAATCTGGGACTTTATGTAACAGATGAAGAAGTGGCAAAAGCGATAATTGATACCTTCAAAAACACCAACACTTATAAAAAATATCTTCAAATTAACGGATTGAAAGCAAAAGAATTTGAAAATAATTTGAGAAAAAAACTTTTAATCCGAAAGCTTATGAGTGCATTACATTTAAAACCTTCAGATACAGAACTGCTGACACTCGCAAGCGCACTTTATAATGCAGACAATATTTCAATACAAATAATAAATAAAAATAATATAAAAGTGGATATAAGTGAAGATGAGTTAAGAGCTTTTTGGAAAAAAAACAAAGACAAATACAAAACACCCCCAATGTATAAAATTGCAATAGTCAAAACGCCTATCACCGGCGAAGTCAGCGAAAAAGAATTAAAAGATTATTATAAAAACAACAAAAATGATTTTAAAAACGAAAAAGGTGAAATATTGCCGTTTGAAAAAGCAAAAAGCCAGGTCAAACAGGCACTTTTGGCCCAAAAATCCAAAAGAGAAGCTATATTGGCTTATAAAAAACTTAAAGAAGGGGCAAACAATTATAAATTATACACATTGGGCATAAATAATAATTTAATTCCCCCGCAAAAAATGCAGGAACTTATTAAAACAGGATATTTAAAACCGTTTATAAAAAATAGTTTTTATATCAGCGCTTTATTAATAGAAGAAATAAAACCCTCCCCTATGCCGTATATAAAAGCAAGAGCTTATGTTTTAAAAGAATTATTGAACATAAAAACAAAAAAAGCACTTCTTCAAACAGCTAAAAACAGACTTAAAAACTTTAAAGGCAGGAATATAGGATATGTTACAAAATACGATGCCGTTAAAATAAAAGGTTTAAAACCTACTGAAGCTACAGAATTTTTATTTAATCTCTTTTTATCAAAAAAGCCTGAAGGATATTTTTTAATACCGTCCCAAAATCCTAAAAAAGCAGTTGTTTATAAAATTTTGGAACAAAAGTTGCTGGATAAAATTAAATTTGAAAAAAACAAAGCACAGGTTAAAATATTCGCGGATAATCTGATTAACACTCAGGCTATTCAGGATTTAATTAACGAATTAATGCAAAAATATCATATAAAAAGCTATGTAAAATAAAGGAATTAAATTGGCGATACTTGCTGTAGATGTGGGAAGTTCTAAAACAACGGCAATAATAGCTGAAAACAACGGTAATTTAACCGTCAGCGGTGTTGGAATATCTAAATCAAACGGTATAAAAAAAGGTATTATCACTAATATTGAAGAAGCCAGTAAAGCAATTAAAAATGCGGTAAACGATGCAAAAAGAGTTGCCGGCATAGAGCTTTCAAGTGCTGTAATATCTATATCCGGAGCATACACAAAAAGCATAAAAAGTTACGGCATAGTCAATGTTCCAAATAAAGAAGTAACATTAAAAGAAATTAACAGGGCAATCAACAGCGCAATGATAAATGCAGCTGTTCCGAGTGATTATGTTCCTATTCAGGCTATTCCGTATAATTTTAAATTGGACGATTCAAGTGAAATAGAAGATCCTATAGGAATGAGCGGAAGCAGGCTTGAAGTAACCCTTCATATTATAATAGCACAAAAAAGCGGACTTGATAATCTTAAAAAAACATTTAAATTGGCCGGTTTAAAAATTGATAAAATTGTTAATTCCGCTTATGCAAGCTCTCTTGCAGTTTTGAAAGAAGACGAAAAAGAACTGGGTGTGGGAGTTATAGATATAGGGGCTGCAACATGTGATATAGCCGTATTTGTAAATAAGGCGTTAAGTTACACCGATTATCTTCCGATAGGAAGCCATCATATAACCCACGATTTATCCATCGCACTTCATACAACACTAAAAGATGCGGAAAAAATTAAACTTGATTTTGAAGATTATGTAAATAATTCGGAGGATTTAATAGAAATATCTGTAATAGGAAACGAAAACGAAAAACAAAAAGCCTCTATTTCAACCATAACCCAGGTTATTTCCGCAAGGGTGGAAGAAACATTTCTTTTATTAAATAAAAAAATTGATGATTCGAAGCTCAAGGACAAAATCGGTACAGGTATTGTTTTAACCGGAGGTTTTACAAATTTTTACAATGTAAAAGAAATTGCTTCAAACTTTTTTGACGGTTTGCCTGTAAGAATAGGATATCCTAAAGAAATAGAAGGTCTTGTAAAAAATTTAAAAACACCTGAATTTTCCACAGCTATCGGACTGCTGTTATATGCCAACGGGGGAAATAACAAATATGAAAAAGATTCAAATCAAAATTTCAACTCCTTGGATCTCGAAAAAACAAATAAAGTAGAAAGTGAAGAATTGTTTAACAAAAAAAATGAAAAAGATGAAAAACAAGAATTAGCCGATATTGTTAAAAAAGTAAACAAAAAAACAAATCCGTTCAAAAAATTTATCAACTGGATAAATAATCTATTTTAAAAGGGGAAAAAATGGAAAATGCGACTACCAATCTTTTCACAATAAAAGAAGAAATCGACGGGCCAAAAATTAAAGTAATCGGTGTCGGCGGCGGTGGAAACAATATGATAAACTATATGGTGAACAAAGGGATAAAAGATGTTGAATTAATAGCTGCCAATACTGATATTCAGGCTTTAAAAACAAGTAAAGCCCATAAAAAAATACAGCTTGGTGTAAAACTTACAAACGGGCTGGGTGCTGGAATGAGGCCTGAAATAGGGGCAAAAGCTGCCGAAGAGAGTTTTGATGAAATAAAAGAAAGCCTTGAAGGAGCAGATTTAGTATTTATTTCAGCAGGAATGGGAGGCGGAACTGGTACAGGAGCGGCAAGTATTATTGCTAAAGCGGCAAAGGAATTAGGCGCCTTAACAGTAGGAGTCGTTACCAAACCTTTCAGATTTGAAGGCAGCAGAAGAGGTAAATTGGCTGAAATCGGTACAAATGAGCTTAAAAAAGAGGCAAATTCAATAGTTGTAATACCCAATGACAAACTTTTAACAATAATAGACAGAAAGGTAGGAAGAAGAGAAGCATTCTCTCTTGTGGACGATGTATTGTTTAAAGCTGTTCATGGAATTTCAAATATGGTAATTTCATATGGTGAAAATGACATAAACGTTGACTTTAACGATTTAAAAACAGTAATGTCACATCAGGGATTGGCCCTTATGGGTGTGGGTGAGGACAAAGGTGAATCAGCCGCATTTAATTCCATAAAAAAAGCAATTGAATCTCCTTTACTTGACAACATTTCAATTGAAGGGGCTATGGGTGTGCTTGTTCATTTTACTATGCATGAGGATTATTCTCTTGATGAAATTTATGAGGGTATGAATATAATTGAAGAAAAAGCCCATGATGATGCCGATATAATTTTCGGTACTTCAACAGATAACTCATTGGCACCTGACGAAATAAAAGTAACTATTGTCGCAACAGGCTTTGAAAAAAATGATGCGGCAAATAAAGAAGATATCAAAAAAAATATTGAAACAATGTTGGTGGGAAAAGAAAAAGTAGTCGGCGGAATAGAACTTGATGTGGATGAGCTTGATATTCCGGCATATATGAGAAGAATGAAAGATTAAAAAATTAAATAAAAGGCTGATATCACATAATCAGCCGCAAATACCACAACAGAAGAAACAACAACAGCCCTTGTGGTACTGATCCCCACTCCTTTGGCACCCCCTCTTGTATGATAACCTATATATGTTGAAATTGCACTTATCAAATAGCCAAATACAATTCCCTTTGTAATACCTTCGTTAAAATCACTTAATTCTCCAAACTGTCTTATTTTATCCAGATACGCATAACCGTTTACATCAAGAGAATATATGGAAATCAAATAAGACCCTACATTAGCCACCGCATCAAAAAACAAAATCAATAAAGGAAGTGAAATAATTGTAGCAATAATTCTTGGAACTATCAGGAAATGTCTGGAATCCACAGCCATTACATCAAGCGCATCTATCTGTTCGGTTACTCTCATACTTCCAAGTTCCGCTGCATAAGCGCTCATTCCCCTGCTAACCACCATTAATGCGGCGAATACGGGACCGAGTTCTTTAATCACAGATATAAATATCGTATAACCCATAAAATCATCTATCCCGAATTTATGAAATGCATCGTATAAATTTACAGCTTCAACAAGACCTGTAAAAAAACCGGTTAAAAAGATAACACCGATTGAGCCGTAACCGATAAATGTAATCTGATCTAACAAATTTTTAATTCTGTACGGAGGTTTAAAAAAAAGAAAAAATATTTTTATTTGGAAAATAAAAAAATCGCCCAATATATTGATAAAATTTATTGTGTTTTTCCCGATATTATAAAAGAAGCGGTTTATCAATTAAGCCCTTTTTTGATAAAATTATAACAAAAAAGGAATAAAATGGCGGAAGAAAAAGAAAATCAGGAAATTGGGGAAGAAAAAAAAGAAAAAAGCGGAAGTAAATTATTATTAATTATTATTATTGCATTATTGCTGATATTATTGATTATAGGTGGATTGGTTGCATATTTTTTACTTACAAACACATCTGAGCAAAACACAAATCCGCAGACACAAGAAAAAACGGTAAAAAAGAAAGTCAGTGACATGGCTCAAATTGGTCCGATTTATCCGCTTGATCAGTTTATAGTAAATTTAGTAAGCAACAATGCAGACAGATATTTAAAATGCAAGGTTTCCCTGGAACTGGATTCACCGGATCTTCAAAACGAAATTGATAAAAAACTGCCCGCTGTAAGAGACACCATAATAAATATTCTTTCCAGTAAAACAGTAGAAGAAATTCAAACGGCAAAAGGAAAAGAAAAATTAAAAGAGGAAATTAAAAGAAAGCTGAATGAAATGCTTACAACAGGCGAAATCAGGCATGTTTATTTTACGGAGTTTGTTATTCAGTGATAGGCATAGATATTGTAGTAATTTCAAGAATTGAAAATATGATTGATAAATTCGGTAAAAAAGCAAAAGATAAATTTTTAAATGAAGAAGAACAGAAATTTTTTTTAACCCCCTCTTCCGTTGCGGGGGCATATGCGGCCAAAGAAGCATTTTCAAAGGCTATTGGAACGGGTATTGGAAAAGAGTGTAATTTCAAGGATATTATTATTCTAAAAAATTCAAAAAATAAGCCCTATTTTTCAGAAAAAACAATTAAAAAATTTAATTTAAAAAATGCCGACCTTTCAATTTCCCATGACGGAGGATTCGCCATCGCCGCTGTTATAATTTCCAGATAAATTTGATATAATTTCATTCCTGTCCCCGTAGCTCAGCCGGATAGAGCGCCACCCTGCGGAGGTGGAGGCCGTGCGTTCGAATCGCGCCGGGGACGCCAAGATTTTAGAATTTTACAAATAAATTATAATAATTAAATTTTTTTTCACAAAATACAAAATAATATTAAACTTTTATAATTTTCACAAAAATTTTTTAAAATATATCTCTCCTTCTTTTCCAATAAAATCATAATTTAAATTCATATAAAGTCTCCCGCTTAATGCTAAATGGGGTAATGGGATAAATTTTTTAGATTTTATAAATTTTTGATAAATTGGATCAGCAATTATATAATAAAATTCATCATTAAACTTTTTAAAACCCTCTTCAGTTTCTGTGAAACTGAAATTTTTATTTTCAAAAAAACAGCAGTTATTATTCAATAAATCATTTTTTATTGGGGAAGCGGCAAATGCTTCAATACCTAAATTTTTTTCAAAATATTCTTTTATACTCAAAGCTATAATTGGCTCGTGAATTATCAATACTTTTTTATTATTTACAGATTTTTTATTAATTAAATTTTTTATTGTTTCTCCCACAGGAAAACCTACAATATATGGGATATCAAAATTCTTATGCATATATTCAGCTAATTTTAATCCGCTTGAAGTAATTACAATATTCAGAGCTGCTTTTGAACTTTCAATTAAGTTTTCAAAATTTTTTTCCATTCCCCAGATACTGATGATTTTATAATTTAAATTTTTCAGTAAATTAATTAATGGATTTAAATGCGTATGATGCCCTATATCGAGATGTACAGCCCCGAGAATGTTTACAGTTTTTTCCTCTTTTTTTTGAGGTTTTAAAACAGTTTTAGCCAATTCTAAAAAAGCTCTTGAAGCGCCTTCACTATATGTTTCAGTTCCTTTTGTATTAATATAAAAAAGAGGGATATTTAATTCTTTTTGAATAGTTTCAGATAAACCGTTTAAATCAGTTCCTATAATTGCGGAAACAGGGGTGCCCATTAATACTAAAAATTTCGGTTTTAAGTTTTTTGCAACATTTATAATTCTATCGATAAATTTAGCATCATTTCCGAATACTGCATCCATTTCTAAAAGTCCCGCACCTACTAATTTTGTTTTATTTCTATACCATCTGTATTCATCTCCGATATTTATATGCCATGCACCTCCTGCCGGACCGTATGTAATCATCAATCCTCCAAGTTCATATAGTGCTGAAGCAACCCCAAAATATCCTGAAGCAAGAGGTAAAAGATTATCTATTAATTTCATATTTACTCCTATATAAGATAGTTATATTTATATATCCAATCATAATTGCTGATTGGATTTTTAATATTTTCTTGTATTGAATCTAATAAATTTTTTAAATTTTCATATCCGTAAAAAGAGTGTTGATATCTTGAAAGAGGGATATTGACAGCATTTTGGCAAAATATACCGGCATCAACCCCAAACGCTAATTCTATATCGTTAAAAAAATTTATATTTTCATTTAAATATGGATGTGAAACGTTATAAATATAGGTTTCAGGGGATATTTTAGACAATTCATTAATGTATTCTTTTTCATGAAGTTTTGGAGAATTTCTCAAAAAAACTGCTTTAACATTTCCTCCTAATTTTGTTAAAGCCAGTGCCAATTCCAAAGGATTGCCGTAAACACTGCTTCCAACAGCAATATTTTTATTTTTTATAAATTTGTTTTTACTTATTAAATTTTCATTATTTTTCTCTTTTATATTAATTTTTTTATTTGTTATTTCTTCAATTTTAGAATATTGTTTTTTTATTTCCAAAATATCGTAACTTACCGGTGCGAATATATAAGGAATATCTAACTCATTATACATTTTTTTTGCTAAAAGTAAGCCTAAAGGATGAATCACGATATTTAATGAAGCAGAAGATAATTTATACAAATCATGGACATTTTTAAGTGTAGGAATTTGATAGATATTTTCATAACCCAACTTTTTAAGAAAAACCAATAATTCTGAATCTTCTTTCAATGGTATAAAAGTTCCTAAAATATTAACACTGTTTTTATTTATTTCTGTTTTTTTATCTTTTAAAATATCAATTAAAGATTGATATGCCAATTCAAAAGGGGAAGGTTTTAATCCTATCGTTAAAGGTGCCATTACTGTATATATTATTTCAATATTTAATTTTTTTTTCATATTTTCAACTACATCTGTATAATCGCTTTCTAATAAATAATCGCAACATGTTCCCGCCAATATAAGTATTTCTGGCTTTTCTTTTTTTGAAATTTTTAAAATAGCTTCTTCCACTTTTGAAAAATGTTTTCCCATTATAATATCTATTTCGTCAATATTCAGCATATAAAAACGCCCGTAAAAGTTTCTTGCATGGGACATAAAAGAGGAGTGTCTAAGACAGGCCAAAGGTCCCACCATCAGGCAAATACTGTTAGGCAAAAGTAAAGTGGTTTCAACCACTCCCCATCCTGCAAGATTCGGACCCATGGACTCCAGGGGTGCAAAAGGAAAATTTTTTTCATTTAATTCAGAAATTTTAACTCTTGTCTGTTCAATAAGCATCTAAAATCCTTTTTGCAATTGAATAAAAATTTTTACTTATTTGAGCATTTTTGTCATATTCTATTACAGTTTTTCCTAAAAGTTCCGCCTTATTAATAGATTCATCCCTTGGTAAAACTCCCAATATATCAACATTCATTTCTTTTGCAAAATTTTGTACTTTTTCCAATTCATTAGGTATATTTCTTAAATTGACAATAATTCCCAATAAAGATGCATATCCTTTGTTTTTAAAATTTCTAACAGCTTTTATAATATTTTCTGCCGCAAAAAGAGACAGTTTTTCTCCGGATGTCACTACAATTACTTTTTCGGCATATCCTTTTCTCATTGGAACCGCAAAACCGCCGCATACAACGTCTCCCAAAACATCATAAAAAACAACTTCGGGTTTATATATTTCATAAGCATTCAATTCTTTTAAAAGTTCGAGTGCCGTTACAATACCTCTGCCCGCGCATCCTTGGCCGGGTGTTGGACCGCCAACTTCAAAAGTCACAGTATTTGCAAAACCTGTTTTTACTATTTCTTCGATTGATTTTGGCATACCATTTTCTTCAATATAACTAAGTATTGTTTTAGGAGGCACTCCTCCTAAAAGATTTATTGTAGAATCTGCTTTTGGATCGCAGCCTATTTGTATGACCCTTTTCCCCATTGTTGCAATAGCAGCGGATAAATTGGATGTAATTGTTGATTTTCCAATACCGCCTTTACCATATATTGCTATTTTTTTCATTGGTATTCCTTTATTTTTAATGAATTCCCTTTAGTTCTTGAAATTTTAATACCCGCTTTTGTAATTACATTTGTAGCTTCATTTATATCTACATAACGTTTTTTAGGTGCACATTGAAATTCAAATTCAATTTTTTTATTTTTACTTTCGAAAGAAGGGTTGCAATTTGGCATCAAAACGTTACATCCACCTTTAGTAAAACATAAAAATTGCCCATTTTCAGGATTAAGTGTTGCAACTGTATTTGCGGCTGCAATATGCGTGTTTTTAGTTACAATTCTTGTTAATGCAAAAACTCTCAACATAAGATTAAAATTTCCGGAAGAAAACTTTTTTAAAGGTGTTTGCGGATGCGGAATAAAAGGACCTATATTTATCATATCGGGTTGAAAATCCTGAAAAAACAGGATATCGTCTGCCAAATCATTGAAAGTTTGTTTTGGTAAACCCACAATATTGCCAGCTCCTACCTGGAAACCTGTTTTTCTTAAAAATTCTAACGCTTTTATTCTGTCTTTTAATTTTCTGCCGGGTCTCATTTTTTCATATAATTTTTCATTCATTGTTTCATGTTTCATTAAATACCTATCGGCTCCGGCATCTTTGAATGCTTTATAATCATCAAAAGACAACTCTCCCAAGCTCAATGTAATGGCTACATCATATTTTTTTTTGATTTGTCGGATAATGCTGCAGATTTTTTCTCTTGTAAAAAAAGGGTCTTCCCCTGATTGTAAAACTATGGTTTTTATCCCTTTTTGGGCAATTTCACCGGCTATTTTAATTATAGTTTCTTCATCCATCCTAAAACGTTTCATTTCTTTATTACTTTTTCTTAAACCGCAATATAAACAATCACTGATACAATAATTGGAAAAATGTATAACTCCCCTTATATGAGCTTCATTACCACAGTGTTTATTTCTGATTTCTGTTGCTCTTTCAAAAATTTTATTATCGTTTTTTATTAACGATAGAATAATTTCAGTTTTATTTAACATCATTTTTCAACTTTTTTCTTTCATTTTCAAACATCATTAAAGCAGCGGGGAAAGGGCTCAAAGTTCTCTTAATAACTCCCTGTAAAAAAGAAATCGCCATACCATAATTTGTAATAGGAACGTTAACTTCTTTTGCCATTTGTATGCGTGAAAGCATTCCTCTTCTATTTAATACACATCCGCCGCAATGGATAATAAGTTTATAATCCGATACATTATCAGGGTAATCTTTTCCGGCATAAACATCAATTTGCAAATCCCCCCCCTACATACTGTTTAAGCCATCTTGGAATTTTAACCCTTCCTATGTCATCCTCCAAAGCATGATGAGTGCATGCTTCAGCTATTAAAACTTTATCTCCCGGCTTAAGAGCATCTATATGTGCGGTGCCCCTGGCTTGTTCCAGTAAATCTCCTTTATAACGGGAGAAAAGTATCGAAAAGGTTGTCGCTTTTATATCTTTTGGAATATCCGCAACCATTTTTAATACCCCCTGTGAGTCACATACTACAATATCGGGTTTTTGATTTAAAATAGACATTGCATATGAAAGTTCTCTTTCTTTAACAATCAGTGCCATGGAATCGTTATCCAAAGTGTCTCTTATAGTTTGAACCTGGGGAAGTATCAATCTGCCTTTAGGAGCTTCTAAATCAATAGGAACAACCAAAACAGCCAATCCCCCTGAGGGGATTAAATCACCTATTAACGCCGGCGGTTGTAAAAAATCAGATGGGCAAATATCAATAATGTGTTTTTTTAAAGCATTAATATATTTTTCTTTATTATCACTGTCTAAACTTGAAACTTTAATAATGTTTTTTCCAAAAATTGATTCAAGTTTATTTATAAATTCATCCGAAGGCTTTTGTAAATCGATTTTATTAATAACAGCAATTAAAGGAATTTTTTTTTCTTTTATTATCTGAATTATATTTTCTTCATAATCAGTCCATTTATCAGGCTCTAAAATTAATAAACAAATATCAGTTTTTTTAAGAACATTTAAAGTTTTTTCTATTCTTAAGTTTCCCAAAACTGAATTATCATCAAATCCAGCTGTATCTAAAAAAACAACCGGTCCTATTGGCAATAATTCCATTGTTTTTTCGACAATATCTGTTGTAGTTCCGGCAACAGGGGAAACAATCGAAATATTTTGTCCTGTAATCATATTTAAAAAAGACGATTTTCCGACATTTGTTCTTCCAAAAACACCGATATGTAATCTTAAACCTTTAGGTGTTGATATCATTAAACAGCTCCTTTAATTTATTCTTATCATATCCAAGAGAATTAAGATTTTCAGGAAAAAATAATTCAAGAATTTTTTCGCCAAATCTATTTTTTAAAAATTCTTTTATATTCGTTATGTTTTTATTTTGTATTTCTTTTACAATTTTTAATGTTTTCTCATAACCTATCAAAGGGAGTAAAACGGTTAAAATTGAAAAGCTTTCTTCAAAATATTTATTACATATTTTTTCATTTGCTTTAATTTCTTTAATATGTTCTTTCAAGTTTACAGTTATATTCAAAAGCAATTTTAAAGATTCTATAAAACTAAATGCTATTAAAGGCATAAATTCAACAATTTGAAAAGATGACAAAGAAACACAGTCTCTTATTACATTAAAATCGGATTTAACTTTTATTGCTGTTTGCATTGCAGATTCAAGTATTACGGGATTTATTTTGCCAGGCATTATAGAAGAACCGGCTTGAGCTGGCTTTAATTTTATTTCTTTTAAAAAATTCATAAGACGTATATCATTAGAAATTTTAAATAAATTTGAAGAATAAGCATCAAGAATACCTACAACTTCCACAATATCATCTGCAAAAGCGGTTACACTTACAGGATTTTCAGCACGGGAAATATTTAATCTAGTTAAATCTCTTAAAATTTCAATAACCAAAAAAATATACTCCCTAGGGGCGGTTAAACCAGTTCCTATTGCAGTAGAACCAATATTTAAGACCCTTATTCTCTCTTTGCATTTCCATATTCTCCATCTGTCTCTGGATATAGCTTCGGCAAAAGCCGAAAATTCCCTGCCGAGAGTAAAAGGGACTGCTTCTTGAAGTTCTGTCCTCCCGATTTTTAAAATGGATGCAAATTCTTTTTCTTTTTTTTGTAGAATATTTTGAAAATCCGCTATAACTTCGCTTAATTTTTCCAATAAAAAAAGCGCCGCTATTTTTAATGTGCCTGGATATGTGTCATTTGTTGATTGGTGAAGATTTACATGTTCAAGCGGATGTATCGGATAATATTTACCTTTTGGATATCCTAATATTTCATTTGCCCTGTTAGCTATCACTTCATTTATATTCATATTTGTTGATGTGCCAGCGCCACCTTGCAATGCGTCCACTATAAAATCTTCCTGAAATTTTTCATCGATTATTTCGTCACAGGCATTACATATTGCATTGGCATATTCTTCGCTGAGATAATTTAATTTAGCATTTGTTGTTGCACATGCTTTTTTAACCAATGCATATGATTTAATCAACTCATTTGGCACTTTATATCCGGATATTTGAAAATTATTATAGGCTCTTGCGGTATGTATACCGTAATATCTATCAGATGGAATCTTTACTACACCTAAACTGTCTTTTTCTTCTCTAAACAACTAAGTAACCTCCGTGATTTTACTTGAAATAAAAAGAGCTGAACAGCTCTTTTTATTGTTTTATTGAGTTAATTTGAACTAAATCGTCTTCAACCCATTTAGGGGAATGATGTTCGGCGGCATCAAAAGGCATATAACCGCTGTCCAGTCTCCACATTGCTTTAAAATCTTCTATGTTTATTATTGAAAGAGGCAAATGAACAAACGTTACAAGGGCTGTAGTTATTATAGAACCCCAAACATGGAAATAAAAGAAATAAAGCATAAGTTCTTTGCCAAGCCCTTGTTTTGCAAAATAAAGCGCCCATCCTGTTACTATCAATCCGAAAATCATAAATATAAAAATTAAATAAGCGACTTTTTGTCCAGCATTATATTTTCCTTGAGGAGCAGTTTTTTCAGGACCGAAAGGAATACCGAACATTCTGGGATATCCGCCTAAATTTTTAAACCATGCAAATGTGTCTTTATCCCATTGTAATAAATTTTTCATTATAATATAAAACCTGTCCGGTACTATTAAAATAAAAGAAATAAAATTCAAAGTAAAAACAATTGCCGTCCAGATGTGAACTTCCATTAAAAACTTAGCACTTTCACCTGATGCCCATTTAAAATATACAGCCATTCCGGTAAAGGCTAATATATACCATGTAATTGCATTGATGTTATGAAACATTTTTTCATAAACAGGAAATCTCAATACCCTTTCATTTTCAGCAAGCATGTTTTCCTCCTTTTAAATTTAAGTTGGTTCTAACAACATATACTTTTGTATGTAAAAGTTCTTCTGATATTTCACTCATCGGATGGTTCGCAAATTTTTTATAAAATTCCTGAACAGCAGGATTTTCATACGAAGCTGCCAATCCTTTTTGCTGTAATCTTATATCATCTTTATATAAACCAGCTTGTCTCATTTTAATGTATTTATTTCTTTTTTTGAAAAGATCTGTAATCACATAACCTCCAACAGCAATAACCGATACTATAACCCCTGTAACTTTAAGAAAAGTTCTTCTGTCTATTAAAGTGGTGGCAGGTTTTTCTTCATATTGATAAGGTAATTTTTCATTCATTTTTATCCTCCTTTTATATTTTAAGCATTTAATCTTAAAGGTAATAACGGGTCTATCCATGAAGTTCCCATTGGATTAACCGGCTGCCCTCCTCCGTCAATACAACCTCCGGGACAATTCATTACTTCAATTATGTGGTAAGGTGAAGTGCCTTTTATTACATCTTTAACAATTTTATCAAGATGGTTTTTTATCCCGTTAACTACAGCGGCTTTTACCACAATTGTTTTTCCGGATTTAAGAGTAATAGGAATTTCTGCTTCTCTTAATCCGTCAGTATGTCCCCTTACTGCATAAAAATCCCATTTAGGCGGTTCTTTTTCAGAAAGAATATAATAAACTGTTCTAAGAGCAGCTTCCATAACGCCTCCACTGTTACCAAATATTGTGCCAGCTCCCGTGTAAATTTCCGTTTCCGTTTCATTTTCTTTTTCCGGTAACTCAAGAGGATTAATTCCTTTCATTTTAAGTAATGTGGCTAAATCCCTTGTTGTAAGCACTACATCTGTATCAGGGAATGGAGGGGTGTCTTCTGGAATATAACCTTTTTCTTTTAAAAATTTCCAAGAAGATTTGAATTCCGGTCTGCTTGCTTCAAATATTTTAGCGGTACACGGCATTATTCCGACAGTGTAAACGTTTCTCGGATCCACTTTCCAAATGTCTAAAGCAGCCCAAGTTTTTGCTGAAGGACCTGCTATTTGCATAGGGGATTTGGTGCCTGATATATGCGGAATCAACCCCGGATAATAAATTTCTGCATATCTAACCCAACCGGGACAGCAAGATGTAAAATGTGGTAAAGGATGATTTGCCATTTTATTTAATTCTTCGCTTCTTTCTCCTAACAGCCAGTATTTTACTTTTGCTATAAATTCGCTTCCTTCTTCCATAATTGTTTGATCGGCCGCTAAATTGTTTTCATAAATTTTAAAACCCGCTTTTTTTAATGCATTATGAAGTTTTCCAACTGTTAAAGTACCGGGAGGTGCTCCAAATTCTTCGGCTATTGCCACACGGACCGCAGGGGCTATTACCGCCACAACAGTTTTTTCTTTATTTTCCAGATTTTTCATTACCTCTTCTACAAAACTTAATTGTTCTATTGCACCGAATGGGCAGTTAATTAAACATTGTCCACAAGCAATGCATTTCATTTCATCAATTGAGTGGGCAACACCAATAGCACCGTTTATCGCATCTGCTGGACATACATGTCTGCAGGTGTCGCAGCCTACACAGCTTTGAGAATTTATTTTAATAATACCTTTTAATTCTCCCGCTCTGTATGTACCCGTTGCTATATTTACATAATTTTTCTCTGTAGGAGAAAAAGTTTTAACCTTGGCTGTTTTTTTCATTAAAAACTCCTTTCATAAAAATTTTTAAGATTAATTTTCGTTAAATTATAATATTAATTCTTAAAAATAACTTAAAATTTAATTTTTCTTATATAAATTTAGGACTAAATTAAATTTTAATAGATAAATTCATATATAAAATGTGATTACAGAATAAATTAATGACTTTTAATTAAGGATTTTTTATATTTTTTCATATGTAGAAAATTGTTTTTTATTTAAGAAGTTATAATATAAGATTATATTTAAGATATTAATAAAAATTATTATAAAAAAAATTAGCAAATAAAATCAAAGCTAAAATAATCAATTTAAAAAATTTAGATTATTCTCAAAATTATGATTTATAAGTGTCTGTCACTTATTATACTAAAATTATTATTAATTGTAAATACTTTTTTCATTTATTCATTCTACATTATACATTTTAAATTTTTCATTATTTTGCCCGAGAGGGCGTTCACGTAGTGACTTTGGGCTCCGCCAAGTCACAGTGTGGGGATGGGAGCATCGGTTTAGGGGCGAGTCCATCTCGCCGCACACCCCGAAGCTACCGTCTCCCCTAAAAAAAAGGTTGTAGGGCCCCAAAATGTACGGGTAGCGCTCCTCCCAGGCATTAAAATTATAACAAAAACTTGAGCTTTTGTCAATCAAGATTTTTAAAGAACACTTTATAAGCAAAAAAGAAGTTATATTATAATTTTACCGTAATTTTACATTTTTTGCAAGCAGGACGCATTCTTTAATATAAGGATTTTGCGGAGTTAAAATAGAATTTTTGGTAAATTCCAAAAGAGCATTTTTCGTTTTATTTCCTATTGCAATCGGTAAAATATTTTCAAAATCATTGATTTTTGAAAAACATTTAACAGTGGAAGGCGAAGTAAAAATTACAATAGCCGGTTTTTTAATAAATTTATCAAGTTTAGCGCAAACAGTTTCATACACTATAATTTCTCTTAAAGAATTATCAGATTTATCAAAAATTTCTTTTATATTTGATATTATTTCTTTTGCCCTTAAAAAAAGAAATTTTTTATTTTTATATTTTTTATTTATTTCTTTTGCAAATTCATCCCCATAGGCATTAGATGAAACAAATTCAACAATTCCTCCTAATTTTTCTATTTCTTTTGCAGTTGCTTTTCCTATTGCCAGACTTGGAAAATTTTTCCATTTATCAGTTAATTTATTTATCGCCCTAACCCCGTTTTTAGAAGTAAAAATCAGATAATCAATTCCATCAAAAGAAATAGAAGGGGATAGAAAATTTATTTTTATAACAGGATAATTTATTACCCCTTCATATTTATCGTTATTTAATAAATAAATAGGTAACCTTAAATTTTTCACTTTTAACTTTTCATTTTTAATTTTTGATTTTACTCCCACTCAATTGTTGCAGGAGGTTTGCTTGAAATGTCATAAACCACTCTGTTGATACCGTCGACTTCATTGATAATTCTTGTTGAAACCTTTTCTAAAAATTCATGCGGCAAATGGGAAAAAGTTGCCGTCATACCGTCAGTTGAGCTGACACATCTTATTGCAACCGTATTGTCATATGTCCTGTTATCCCCCATTACCCCAACGCTTTTTACATTAAGAAGTACCGCAAAGGCCTGCCAAACTTCATTATAAAGCCCCCACGCTTTAAGCTCTTGAATTAAAATGTAATCAGCTTCTCTTAAAATATCTAAATCTTTTTCATTAACTTCACCCATAATTCTAATAGCAAGTCCTGGTCCCGGAAATGGGTGACGATAAACCAAGTCTTCTGGAAGACCAAGTTCAAGTCCGAGTTTTCTGACTTCATCCTTAAAAAGCTCTCTTAAAGGCTCAATCAATTCAAATTTCATCCATTCAGGCAAACCTCCTACATTATGATGTGATTTTATTGTTTTAGAAGGACCTTTTACCGAAACGGATTCAATTACGTCAGGATACAGAGTCCCCTGCGCTAAAAATTTTGCGTCTTTATGTTTTTTGGCCGCTTCTTCAAAAACCTCAATAAAAGTATGCCCTATTATTTTTCTTTTTTCTTCAGGATCGGTTACACCTTTGAGCCTTCCTAAAAACTTTTCCCTTGCATCAATAGTAATTAAAGGCACGTGCAACACATTTTTAAAAGCATGCTCGACTTCTTCTCTTTCGTTTTTTCTAAGAAGACCTGTGTCTACAAAAATAGGAATTAATTTATCTCTAATGGCTTCATGTAAAAGTGCCGCGGTAACCGAACTGTCAACTCCGCCGCTTAATGCACATATTACTTTGTTTTCCCCTACCTGCTCTTTAATCTTTTTGATTTGTTCTTTTGCAAAATGAGCCATATCCCATTTACTTGTTACAGAGCAGACTTCTTTTGCAAAATTTCTAAGAATTTTACTTCCTTCAACTGAATGGGCTACTTCCGAGTGAAACTGAATTGCATAAATTTCTTTTTCTTCATTTACAATTGCAGCATATGGAGCATTTGAGGTATGGGCTATTCTTTTAAATCCGTTAGGCAGTTTTTCAACCCTGTCTGAGTGGCTCATCCAAACTATTGTAGGATTGCTTACATCTTTAAAAATTTTATGAGGTTCGTCTATAAAAAGCTCTGCTTTACCATATTCGTGATGGTCGGCCCTAACTACCTCACCTCCGAAATCAACGGTTATAAGCTGCATACCATAACAAATTCCTAAAATAGGAAGTCCTAAATCATATATTTCTTTATCTGCCCTGTAAGCGTCTTTATCATAAACACTTGCGGGCCCGCCGCTAAAAATTATACCTTTTGGTTTTTTTTCTTTTGCTGCTTTTAATCCGTCAAAATAAGGAACTATTTCGCTGTATATTCCATCTTCTCTCAGTCTTCTGGCTATTAACTGGGTATATTGACTTCCAAAATCAAGTATCAGTATTTCTACTTGCATTTATATCCTTTTTAATGAAATTGTAACAAAAAGAAAGGGAAAATTAATACCAGTGTAGAATTTCGAATTGAACATACCAGATGGCACAGCTTAGGAGATATCCGATTAATACAGCCCAAGCATATTTTATATGTGTATTAAATGTATAAATCCCTCTCATTCTACCCATAACCCCAACACCGGCGGCACTTCCAAAGCTGATTAAGCTTCCACCAATTCCGGCTGTCATAGTAACAAGCATCCACTGGGCTGCATCCATTGGAGGGTCGGCTTTTAAGATAGCCGCCATTACAGGAACGTTATCTATAATAGAACTTATAAACCCAACACCGATATTTCCCCATGTTGGACCTATTATTTCATAAAGTTTAGTAACATAAAAAAGCCATCCAAGAAAATAGAGTGCCCCTACCGCCGAAAGAATACCAAAAAAGAAAAGCAGTGTATCATGTTCTATTTTGGCCATATTAACAAACACATCTATTTTTTCTTTATATTTTCTTTTATGATAAAAACTGTAAAGTTCCAATAATGCCAAACCAAACATCATCCCCCACATTGCCGGAAAATGCATTACAATATGCCCGAATACCGCAATAGCAATAGTAAGAGCACCTAAAAATATAATAACCTTTCCACCGTTTTTCATTTCAACTTTAGGGGTAGTCAAAGCATCAAAATGAGGCTTGCCTTTTGGTACAAAAAGACTTAAAAGCCATGCGCTTAAAAGCCATCCTATAAATACAGCCGGAAACAATGCTAAAAAGTCTATTATTTCGCCTTTCCCGGAAGTCCATGCCATAAGTGTTGTAATATCACCAAAAGGAGACCATGCACCCCCGGCATTTGCAGCCACCACTATATTTATGGCTCCAGGAACCAAAAAATTGATATTATGTTTATCTATAGTAATCAGTACTGTTGAAAGAATAAGCGCTGTAGTCAAATTATCGGCAAAAGGGCTTATCCAAAATGAAAGTGTCCCTGTTATCCAAAATATTTTTTTATAAGTATAGCCTCTTGAAATTAAACGGTATTTCAAAGCGTCAAACACACCTCTTTCTATCAGACTTTCTATATATGTCATGGCAACCATTAAGAAAAAGAAAATCTCCGCTATTTCTTCAATCAGGTGTTTAAGCTCTTCGTGCAGCGGTGAAGGGTCAAGATGGTTTAACCAAAAATATGTGCCTATTAGCAAAAATGAAAAAGTACCTATAAAAAGTGCCGGTTTTGATTTATTTATTTCAAATTTTTCTTCTGTTGCAATAAAATAATATCCGACAACAAAAATAGCCAAAACAGCTATTCCGACCCATGTATGAGTGTAATTTACAATTTCTTCATGCATTTTTATCCTTTCTGTAATGAGCCCCGAGAGACTCTTTTCTTTTAATAGCCGCTTTTATTATTTCCCTTGCCGTTAGAAATCTCAACTTTGTAAGCCGCCCGAGCTTATCAATATGTTTTTCAACGAAATCCAACGCCTCACTTAAACCGTTTTTTGTTCTAATTATACCAACATTTTTCCACATTATTTCCCTTAACATATTTTTATATTTTTTATCATTTTCTTTAAATAATATTTCATCATTTATATCGAATATTCTTTCATCAGTTTTAAATCTGTTTTTTAATATATCCCTTGCGGCTTTTCTGCCGAATACAAAACATTCAAGCGTAGAATTGCTTGCAAGCCTGTTAGCACCGTGAACTCCCGTATTTGCCACTTCCCCGGCAGCATAAAGGTTTTTAAAATTTTTTATTTTAGCATTCACATCAACCACAATTCCACCCATAAAATAATGAAATGCAGGAGATATTGGAATTTTTTCAAAAGGCACCTTTATATCATAATCCCTCAGTTTGTTAAAAATTGTAGGAAAACGGTTTTTAAAATATTCCTCCTCAAACATACTTACGTCCAAAAACACTTTATGGCCTTTTTGCTGATGCATAAAAATAGCTCTGCTTACAATATCTCTGCTTGCAAGCTCCCCTCTTTCATCATATTCAAACAAAAACCTTTTTCCTTCTTCGTCAACCACCCATGCACCTTCCCCTCGCAAGGCTTCAGTCAACAATAATTTTTGAGAAAATTTACTTTGAATAAATACAGTGGGATGAAACTGTGTAAATTCCATATCGTTTATTTCCATTCCCTTTTCTATTGCAATTCCCTGAATATCCCCCGAAATAGTTCTTGCGTTTGTGTCATATTTATATAAAGCGCCTATTCCCCCGCTTGCAAGTATTATATTATTTGCATAAACATTATATTTTTTATTGTTTTTAAGCAGACTCACACCGTAACAGACACCACCTTCTATTAATAAATCAAAAACTACTGCATTATCTAATAAATAACTTTTGTCTTTTTTTATTAAAAACCTGTGAAGTTCCCTTCCTGTAGCGTCTCCCCCGGCATGATAAACCCTCGGGACTGAATGTGCCGCTTCTCTTGTAACACCTTCGAATTTAAATCCGTAATTTTTTAAATCTTCTTTTAATTTAAGAGACGAGCGCGATAAAATTTCAACCATTTCTTTATTGTTGTGAAAACCCCCCGCCCTGATAGTATCTTCTATATGAGCAGGCACATCCTCTTTATCAAGAGCCATTGTAACTCCGCCTTGTGCATAGAAACTGTTTGCATCCCACACTTCTTTTTTTGTAATTATTAAAGTTGACAAATCAGAATTGTCATTTATATATTTTGCTGCCCAAAGTCCGGCGATTCCGCTTCCTATTATAACTACGTCAAATTTCATTTTATCTCCATAGTATTGTTTATTTCTATAATTTTAAGTTCACTTGAATTAATTTCTTTGGTTATATTTTGTTCTTTACCTGGCCAAACAGGGTCTGCCTTATAGCCACATCCTAAAAAAACAGATATAATTATAATATGAAAAAAGCAAAAGATATACTTAAACATTTATTTAATCCCTTTAATGATAAATTACAAGAAAAACGTTGTTTAAAAAAAATTATAGCACTAATGCCCCGTAAATACAATAAATATATAACTTCTTATTCTTTAAAAGGAGAGATTTTGTATATAAACGTATCACATCCAGCACTCAGGCAGGAGATTTTTTATAATAAAAATATAATTTTTTCTATTATAAAAACACTCCACAAGGCAAATCAGTGCAACAGTATAAATCCAAAAAAAATAGTTACATTTTATAAATACCAAAAACCTTTAGCACCGCCAAAAGAAATAAAATTTTATATTAAAGAAGCTGGAAAATTTGAAATAAAAACAAAAAAAGAAAATTTAAGAAAAAAATTTGAAGAAATAAAAAATTTAATAAACTCTAAACCCGGTTAAAGCTTTTTTTGCTTTGTTTATATCTGAAACTTTAAATGCAAAAGAACCTTTTCTATCCGAATTAACTGTATAACAATAATTTATATCAATACCGTTTTCATTTAATGTTGAAACAATTTTGTTTAGAACCCCTATTTCATCATCAACTTCAACTATTAACACATCGCTAAGAGTTAGAGAAAAACCGCTTTTTTCTATTGCTTCGGTAGCTTTTACAACATCTTTTGTCAAAATTCTGAGTATTCCAAAATCACTTGCTTCAACCAGTGTAATAGCCTTAATACTGACATTCTCTTTTGCCAAAGCCTCGGTAATTTCTTTAAGCCTTCCTGTTTTCCTTTCCAAAAACACTGAAATCTGTTTCATTTTATTTCCTTTTATCTACTATTCTTTTTGCTTTACCCATACTTCTTTCTATACTTTTTGGCTCAACCAGATGAACAATGGCATTAATGTATAAATTATTCAAAAGTGCCTGTTGCAGTTCTTTTTTGATTTTTTCAAGTTTTGCAACATCATCAAACATAATACGCTCATCAACTTCAACCATTAATTCCAATTTATCCAAATAACCTTTTTTATCCACAACTATCTGATAATTTAAACTGACCCCCTCTGTATTCGCAATAACATGTTCCACCTGGGAAGGAAATACATTTACGCCGTTTACTATCAGCATATCGTCTGCCCTTCCCCTTACACTCTCCATCCTTACAAACGTTCTGCCGCATGCGCAAGGAGTTCTATCAAGTCTTGTAATATCACCCGTTCTGTATCTTATTATCGGAAGCGCATGTTTGGTAAGAGTGGTTAAAACAAGTTCCCCTTCTTCGCCCTCAGATAAGACTTCACCTGTTTTTGGGTCTATTATTTCAGGATAAAAATGGTCTTCATTTATATGAAGCCCCTCTCCCATGTTGCAGCTGCAGCTGACCCCGGGCCCGATTATTTCACTGAGACCGTAAACCTCGTAATAATCTATCTGCCACGCTTTTGCAACTTCTTCCCTAAGCCCTTTACTTGTCGGCTCGGCTCCGAAAAAACCGGCTCTAAGCTTATAATTTTTCCTAAATTCAGGGCCTTCTTTTTTTGCCTCTTCTGCCAAATGCAAGGCAAAACTAGGAGTGGCACACAAAATTGTAGCCCCAAAATCACGCATTAGCATTAACTGTCTTTGGGTAAATCCACCGCTTGCAGGCACTATTGCAGCCCCGATTTTTTGAGCCGCTTCGTGAAATCCGAGTCCGCCTGTAAAAAGTCCGTATCCGTATGCGTTATGAACTATATCTTTACTTGTGACATTCGCCATATAATAGCATCTTATCATCACTTCATTCCATACATCCATATCATGTGCGGTATAACCCACAACAGTAGGTTTTCCGGTAGTTCCTGAAGATGAATGAATTCTCACAACCTCACTCATAGGCACAGTAAAAAGTCCGAACGGATAATTGTCCCTTAAATCCTGTTTTTTAGTAAACGGAAGTTTTTGTATATCCTCAAGTGATTTTATATCATCAGGAGTTATATTTAATTCATCAAATTTTTTCTTATAAAAAGGGCTTAGATAATAAACCCTGCTTACCACCTCTTTTAATCTTTTAAGCTGCACTTTTTCAATTTCTTCCCTGCCTGCACTTTCTATTTTATTATAAATCATTTTATCTCCTTTAAATCTTTTTTTGTTTTATAAACAGTTCCTTTAAAAAAAGCAATAATTTTATCTTTATGAGTTATTTTAACTTCATATGTGCCTAAACGGTTACTTTCTCCTATAAGTTTTGCCTCTGCAATTAATTCATCACCCTCTTTTGCAGCATTTATAAAAGATATGCTCGTATCGATTGCCAAGGCAATTTTCCCAAAAGAGTTGCTTGCAACGGCAAACGCAAAATCAGCCAGTGTAAAAATAGCTCCACCATGACAAACCCCGGCAAGATTTAAATGAAATTTTGTAACCTTCATTTTTGCTTTTGCATATCCGTATTTAACCTCAAGAAGTTTAATACCTATATTTTTTCCAAATTCAGCATTTTCACTGAAAAAAAGTTTAATATCTTTCATAATTAAGTGCTTTATCCAAAATTTCAAAATTAGCCTCAGCAAATTTTGGATTAATCTCTTTTATAGCTTCTTTTACCTCATCTACGCTGAAAGGAAAATTTTTAACATTTTTTAATGCAACTCCCAGCATAAACACATTAAGCCCTTTAACATCAAACAGACCCTCTTCTGCCAGTCTGTTTGCATCTACAATATACTCATTTGCATCAATTTCAGGAAAATTATCTGCATTTACAACCAAATCCCCGCCTTTTTTTAAATATGGAAGATTTATAAGTGCTTCATCCCGATCAAGCCCAATTAATAAATCAGCCTGTCCGTAATCAATCAATGGATTATAAAATTCGCCTATTTTAATATGAGAACTCACACTTCCGCCTCTCTGACTCATCCCGTGATTTTCCGTTCCTAAAAATTTATACCCTTTTTTAGCGGCACAAATGCTGAGTACCTTTACTAAAAATACAACGCCCTGCCCGCCAAATCCTGCTAAAAGTATCTGATATTTCATTTATCTCTCCTTATGAATGCGTCCGTAGGACAGACCCCGCTGATACACACACCGCATCCGACACATAAAAGCGGGTCAATTTCTATTTTTCCCCTTTCATTATATGCCATTGGAGGACATACAAACTGGGTGGTGCATACATCACACGCAACACATTTTTCTTCGTCCACTGTAGCAAAAATACCTTTTAAGTTTTCTTTTGCTTTTTCTTTATCCAACACACAGAATTGTCTGCTAATTACAACCAAAGGGACTTCAACATTTTCAAATTTTTTCTTTACATCTTTAAAAAAGTTTATGGTTTTATTAATATCAGGCTCGTAAAAATACTCCATTACCTCAGCACCACATCCCTCAGCAACTTTTTTTAAATCTACTTTCCCGGGGACAGCCCTCTCAGGCGTAGCTTGTCTTCCCGTCATTGCAACGGTTGAATTATCCAAAATCACAAGTATAAATTTAGCTTTTTGATAAACTGCATTAATTAATGGCGCTACACCTGAGTGAAAAAACGTTGAATCACCTATTGTGGCAATTACCGTTTTTTCTTTATCGGCAATACTGAAGCCGTGCGCCATTGACACACTGGCCCCCATACATAAAACTGTGTCGATTGCTTTTTGATTGATTCCAAGTGTATAACACCCTATGTCTGAAGGATATATCGATTTTTTAGGCCGAAACACTTTTTTTATTGCAAAAAAGATATCTCTGTGAGGACATCCGGGACACAAATTCGGTTTTCTATGCTTCACTTCAAAATTCTGGGTAAATATAGGTTTATAAATATTTTCCCCATTATATAAACCTATATTTTTTAAAGCCTTTAAAACCCTCTCTTTTGTCATCTCGTCAATTGAATGCACATCATTTGTCATTTTTCCGTAAACATTATGGCTTCTAATTTCTTCTTCAATTACCGGATAGGTCTCTTCAATTACCAATACTTTTTCATATTTTTTAATTAAATCTTTAAGCTGATTTAACGGCAGAGGATAAGGCATATCAATTTTTAATATATCGATATCTAAATTTAATTCATCAATTACCTCTTTTACATATCCAAAAGCCGCTCCGCTAGAGATGATTAAATTTTTTGTACCTTTGAGCTTATTGATTTTTGGTTTTATAAATACCTCATAATTATATTTTTTAATTTTTTCTAATTTTTCTTCCCTCTCATATGCCTGAGCCAGTCTTCCAGCCCTTGGAACAGCAGCCCATCTTGGAATATTCCTTTCAAAATTTCCTTCTTTTGCTTCAAATTTATGCTCTTTAAGTTCTACAATTTCTCTTGAATGCGAAACTCTCATTACACTTCTTAGCATTACAGGAATTTCAAACTTTTTAGAAATTCGCTTGCCTTTATTGTAAATTCATAAGCCTCAGCAGGAGTTGCTGGGTCTAAAACAGGAATTCTTGCGAATCTTGCAAACTCACGGCTGTCCTGTTCTGTCTGGGATGAATGAAAACCCGGATCATCAGCTACAATTAAAACAAATCCTCCCTTGTTTCCAATAAAACTTGCGCTCATTAAGGCATCACTTGCCACATTAAGCCCTACCTGTTTCATTGTGACAGCACTGTTCAGTCCTGCTATTGCACCGGAAAAAGCCACTTCAAATCCCACTTTTTCATTAGTCGCCCACTTTGCATAAACAGGCAGATTTTTAGAAATTTTTTCAAAAGTCGTTAATATTTCACTCGAGGGGGTACCTGGATATCCGCTTAGAATTTGAGTATTGCTGTGCATTAGTCCATATGCAATTGCCTCATTACCCATTAATGTCTGTTTCATTTTTTCCCTTTTATTTATCAATTTTTATAATAATATCAAAAAAGTTTAAATATTAATTAATTTTATATTAAAATTCTAAAAAAAAGGAAAAAAAATGAGCCATTTTGATATAGGCGTCTGTTCAGCTTTTTGGCTGACAATACTAAGCGCCCTGCTTTGTGTGATTTACGGTTTGATTAATTGGAACAAAGGTGATGAGGAAAGCAATGAAATTCTTTTAAAAAAATGGGCCGATGAAGAAAAAGAGCTTAACGAGGAGTTACTATGAGCTTTTGGGAAATTGCACTAATTATCCTTTATCTGTTTGCTTTGGCATATCTTGGATGGATGGGTTATTCAAAAACAAAAAATTCAACAGATTATCTTTTAGCGGGACGTGAGGCACATCCGTTTGTAATGTCTCTTAGTTACGGTGCCACATTTATTTCAACCGCTGCAATCGTCGGATTCGGTGGAGTGGCGGCATGGCTTGGAAATTCGCTTTTGTGGCTTACCTTTTTAAATATTTTTGTGGGGATTTTTATTGCATTTGTTTTTATAGGTGATCCGACAAGAAAAATGGGATTAAGGCTTGACGCCCACACGTTTCCTGAGTTTTTGGGCAAAAGATATGATTCAAAATTTATTCAGATTTTTGCAGCGCTTATAATTTTATTTTTTATGCCTTTGTATGCCACGGCTGTACTAATCGGAGGTGTTCAGTTTATCAGTGTCTATTTTCATGTGGATTATCACATAGCATTATTAATATTTTCACTGATAATCACTGCTTATGTTTTAGCAGGCGGGCTCAAAGGGGTTATGTATACCGATGCACTTCAGGGTTCAATAATGTTTTTAGCTATGATTGTTTTAATAGTAATGGTGTTTTATTCACTGGGGGGAATAAACGAAGCGTTTGCAAAACTTGATAACGTTTGGCAAATTACGGTAATAGACAAGCTTTCAAATACCGATTTAAAAGATTTAGTTCCAAGAAGCGGTGATTTTATGATGAAATTATCTCAGATATGGGGATTTCAGGGCTGGAATAAAATGCCGTCATTTTTATCTCCGGGTTGGCTTTTTGTAATAACCACAATTACCTTGGAGTTGGAATTGGGGTTCTGGCCCAGCCACAGCTTATAGTTAGGTTTATGACGGTAAAAAGTAAAAAAGAACTAAACCGTGCAGTTTTAATAGGAGGGATTTTTATTTTGGCAATGACTGGTGTTATTTTTATTGTGGGAAGCTTAAGCAATGCATGGTATTTTGAAAATTACGGAGGTAAAAACGCCCTTGAAGCGGCGGGGGCAATTGGAAAAGTAATCCCCCATTTTATAAATACGGCAATGCCGCACTGGTTTGGATTTATTTTCCTTTTTGCTCTTATCTCAGCAGCAATGTCCACTTTATCAAGTCAGTTTCACACAATGGGGACGGCTGTCGGCAGGGACATTTTTGAAACACTCGGGGCTGATAAAAACAAAACTACTTTATGGACAAAAATCGGAATTGTCATTGTAATTCTGTTTTCAGTATTTTTAGCTTTTAAATTTCAAAAGGCCCCGGCAATTATTGCGAGAAGTACGGCTATTTTCTTTGCACTTTGCGCATCTGTATTTTTACCTTCTTTTATTTTTGGGCTTTTTTCAAAAAGAATCACTAAAACAGCGGCAATTTCAAGTATGTTTGCCGGATTTTTTGTATCGCTTTTTTGGCTTTTATTTTGTCATTTTAAAGAAGCAAAAGCTTTGGGCGTTGCCAAGGCGCTTTTTGGTGTAAATTCTATTTTGGGCCACAGCAAATGGGCTTTTGTAGATGCCATGGTTATCGCCCTTCCTCTTTCAACAATAACTTTAATAATAGTTACAATGATTACAAAACCTGACACAAAAACGATAAAAAAAGCTTTTGGCATTAGAGGATAAAATCTTCCAGCTCTTCCTCTGTAATTTCACTCGGCATTCTTTTCATTAAAACAGAGGCGGCCAAAGATGTTGAAATTATAATTAATAACAGAGAAACATAAGTATTTACATCAATAATTTTAAATTCAAGTCCAAAAACACTCGCCACTATTCCAAATGTAAGTCTCATATTAAAAAAAAGCCCCGCAATTTTATATACAGTTTTTTTAAAAAAAGGTTTTGTCGCAATTACGGTCGCCAGATATTTTGTGCCAAACGCTATAATTCCAAGTATTATACTCAAAAATAAAATCTTAAAATTAATAACGTCAAGTTTAATTGAATATCCCGCTTTAAAAAAGAAAAAAGGAGCCACAAAACCAAAAATTATAGCCCTTAATTTTTTTTCTATCATTTCATTTTCTTTTAAAAATTCAGAAAAAAATATTCCCAAGGCAAACGCTAAAACAGCTTCGTTAATATGTATCTCTTTTGAGAGAAAACCGATTGAAATTAAAATTGCAATAATAAACCTTATAGGAAATTCTATATGATTGCCTGTGTATCTGGCAAATAATTTTTCACCTAATTTAGGCAAAACAAACATTACTATTAACAGTACGCCTAAAAAAAGAATATTCTGATAATTTATTCCTTCAAACAAAAAGCTCAGTGAAAACATACTGATTATATCCACAATCATAGCCCCGGTCAGAAGCGTCTGACCGGAATTAAGATGAAGCATATTTTTATCTTTTAAAAGCGGATACACGAGCGCCAGAGACGTGGTGGAAAGCGCTATGCTTATTAGCAAAGACGCTTTAAGGGAATAAAGTAAAATAAATTTACCAATCAGAAATATTGAAACAAACGGCAATAAAAAAGAAGACACCCCTATAAAAACGGCTTTTATAAAATTTTTCTTAAGAAGTTTTAAATCACTCTCTATACCCGCAAAAAACATAAGCCCCAAAAGTCCCACATTTGCCAGAAATTCCGCCCATTTTAAATCACCCATATGGAAAAAATTAGCGGCTATACTTCCCGCTATAATTTCAAAAATAGCAGGGGAAAAACTAATCTCAAGTGCAATAATTCCGGCAATTATTATTAATGCCACTACTACCAGACTCTCTATTTCAAGTTTCATTTTAACCTTTTTTAGTATAATTTTATCAAAAAGGAGAATATTGCAAAAAAAAATAAAAAATTTACCGCCCAAACCGGGAGTTTATCAGTATTTTGACAAAAACGGCAAACTGTTGTATGTGGGAAAAGCAAAAAACCTGAAAAAAAGAGTAAAAAGCTATTTTAGATTTAATCCTTTCAGAGCGGCGGATAATTTAGCCCCGAGAATATATAAAATGATAAATGAGGCAAAAGAGCTAAATTATATAGTCGTCGAAAGTGAAAGTGACGCACTTATACTTGAAAATTCTTTAATTAAACAGTTAAAACCCAAATATAATATTCTTTTAAGGGATGATAAAACATATCCTTATATTTATGTGGATATGGATGAGCTTTTCCCGAGACTTGAAATAACAAGAAAAATAATAAAAGGCAAAAATATAAAATATTTCGGACCCTTCAGCAGCGGTGCGGGTGCAATTTTAAAAACAATATACGAAGATATTCCCCTTGTTCAGTCAAAAAACTGCATAAAAGGAAAAAAAGCATGCCTTTATTATCAGATAGGAAAATGTTTAGCGCCATGCGTTGGTAAGATTACCCCGGAAGAATATAAAAAATATATAAATAAAGCAATTGAACTAATCCTTGACAAAGAAAAAATTCTAAATATTCTTTATAAAAAAATGGAAAAATTTGCCAAAAACCTTCAATTCGAAGAAGCAGCTGAAATCAGAGACAGAATAAAATCTATCGAAAATGCCGAAATTTATTCTAATGTGGATTTGGCAAAACTTGAAGATTTGGACATTTTTGTTGTAGAAACATTTAATAATAAGGCTGTAATAATCAGAATATTTGTAAGGGAAGGAAAAGTAGTCTCCGGCACTCATAATATAATAAATGCTCAAACTGAAATAGATAAAAATGAAACCTATAAAAGAGCTATTTTAGAATTTTATAACAGAGAAACTCCTTTTACATCCTCAAAAATTTTAGTGGGTGAAGATTTTGAGGAAAGAACTGCTTTAAGCAAATTTTTAAGTGAAAAATTCAAAAGAAAAATTTCAATAGTTACACCGACCACAAAAGAGAGAAAAAATTTAATAAATTTGGCTAAAATTAATGCAAATGAAATTATGAAAAACCAAAAAGAAAACAATATTCTATTTGAAATAAAAAAGCTGTTTAATTTACAAAACATACCATATAAAATAGAAGTATTCGACACTTCCCATATGCATGGAGAGGCAACAGTCGGGGCAATGGTGGTTTGGGAAAATGAAGAATTCAAAAAGTCTGAATACAGACACTATCATCTTGAGGGAAAAGACGAATATTCCCAAATGAAAGAGCTTTTGACAAGAAGGGCAAAAAGTTTTGACAAAACACCCCCGCCGGAGCTTTGGCTCATTGACGGGGGGCCTGCCCAGATAAATATAGCAAAGGAAATAATTGACTCAACAGGAGCAAATGTTGATATTTTAGGCATTGCAAAAGAAAAAATAGACGCTAAAGCCCACAGGGCCAAAGGAAAAGCAAAAGACAAAATTTATTTTAATTGGAAAATGGATAACGGAGAATACAAAATCGAAAAAATAGAACTTAATGAAAATGATAAAAGACTTATGTTTCTTCAAAAATTAAGGGATGAAGCACACAGATTCGCAATTGAATTTCATCGTAAAACAAAAAGAAAAAACGACACTCAAATTGAACTTTTAAACATCAAAGGCATAGGAAAAGCAAAAATGACAAAACTGATAAACTATTTTGGAACATTTGAAAATATTAAAAACGCATCTTTAAAAGATTTGGAAAAGGTTTTAAATAAAAAAGATGCATTGATTTTATATAATTTTTATAAAGAAAAAAAATGAAAACAGTGGCAATTGGTGGATTTGACGGAATGCACATCGCACATCAGAAAATTTTAAAAAAAGTGGATTTTTTTATTGTTATAGAAAAAGGAAGCTCAATCACACCGGGGTTTGACAGATGCGAATATACTAATTTAGGGTGTGAATTTATGTTTTTGGAAAAAATAAAACATTTAAAACCTGTTGAATTTATAAAAATATTAAAAAAAATGAATGTAAAAAAAATTGTGGTTGGTGATGATTTTAAATTCGGCAAAAACAGAAGTGGAGATATTAATTTATTAAAAAAATATTTTGAAGTTGAGGTAATAAAAGAGATTAAAATAGAAGAAATCGGGGTGCATGCCCATATCATCAGAAACTTTATAAAAAACGATATAAAAAAAGCAAATAAATTTTTAGGAAGAAGTTATAAAATCAAAGGAACACCAATAAAAGGTCAGGGGCTTGGAAAAAAAGAGTTGGTCCCAACAATTAATATAGAACTCTTTAAGCCGTATGTAATTCCTAAAGAAGGGGTTTACATAACCAAAACAAATAATTTTCAATCGCTTACTTTTATTGGAAAGCGCTCAACCGATGGAAATTTTTCAATTGAGACGCACATAATAAGTGACAATGTAAAAATGGTGAGTAGTGAAAATGGATTTATAGAAATTGAATTTATTGATTTTTTAAGGGAAAACAAAAAATTTGATACTTTATCTGATTTAAAAAGACAGATTTTAGAAGATATTGAAAATTTAAACGGCAGCTATTGCCAATGAAGTAGCAATAAGCAAAAATGTTGCTATTAACACCAAAATATCTACTTTCATTTTCACCTCCTTTGTTATTTTGCAATAAAAGGATAACAAGGTAAAATTACAAAAAGATAACAAAGGGCAAAATTGGCACTAATAGATTTATTAAATATAAGCAAAAAATTTGAAGCTCAAAAAATATTATGCAATATAGAATTTCATCTTGACGAGGGCGAAAGAGTAGCGCTTATAGGTAAGAACGGAAGCGGTAAATCTACTTTAATGAAAATAATTGACGCCACTATAGAAGCCGATGAGGGAGAAATAATTACAAAAAACGGCATAAAAATAAAAAGATTAAAACAAACCCCAACATTTCCCATAGGTCTTAGTGTAAGAGAGGCTATTGAAAATGAACTTACCGAATTCAAAGAAGCTTATCAAAAATACATGCATTTTGCGGAAGCATATGCAAAAAATCCGGACAATGCTCAAATTCAAATGGAAATGGACAAAATTTCAAAATTCCTTGATTTCCACAATGCCTGGAATTTGGATGACAGGATTGAGAGAATTTTACACGAATTTGATTTAAAAAAATATGAATTTAAAGATATATCACTTCTTAGCGGAGGAGAACAAAGAAGAGTTGCTCTTGCAAGTCTTTTGCTTCAAAAACCGGATGTTTTGCTTTTGGATGAACCGACCAACCATCTTGATGTGTATATGACTGAATTTTTGGAAGAAATGCTGCTTAAAGAAAAATATACCTTTTTAGTGGTAAGCCACGACAGATATTTTATAGACAGAGTCGCCTCAAGGGTAATAGAACTTGAAAACTGCCGCCTCAGAAGTTTCAAAGGCGGATATGCAAGTTATTTAAAGCAAAAAGAAGAACTTCTAAAAGCAAAAGAAAAAGAATTTGAAAACGAAATAAGACTTCTTAAAAGAGAAGAAGAATGGCTGAGCAGAGGGGTTAAAGCCAGACTTAAAAGAAACGAAGGCAGAAAAAAAAGGGTATTGGAACTTAAAGAAAAAGTAAAATACGACAAAATGGAAATAAAACAGATTGAAATGCAGCTAAAGCGGGAACTTTTGGCAAAAGAAGAAGATAAAATCAATAAAAAAAAGGTTATGTTCGAAATTGAAAATTTAAGCAAAAGCCTTGGAAATAAATTATTAATAAAAGATTTTAGCACAAGAATTTTACAAAAAGACAAAATTGCAATAGTCGGTAAAAACGGGAGCGGAAAATCTACGTTTTTAAAGCTTCTAACAAAAGAGGAAACACCCGATGAGGGAATAATAAAAATCGGGGAAAATGTAAAAATAGGTTATCTAGACCAGAGAAAATCAATGCTTAATGACAGCAAAGATTTAATAGAAACTTTTTGCCCAAAAGGAGGAGACAGGGTAAATGTCAGAGGCAGAAATATGCATGTCTACGGATATTTGAGAGAATTTTTATTTCCTCCGGAATATCTAACAAAAAAAATAGGTGTTTTAAGCGGGGGTGAGAAAACAAGAGTTGCGCTTGCACTTCTTTTTACCAAAGATTTTAATGTATTAATTTTAGACGAACCGACAAACGATTTGGATATTCCGACTATTAATATTTTGGAAGAATACCTAATGAATTATGAAGGAAGTGTAATTTTTGTAAGCCACGACAGATATTTTGTGGATAAAATTGCAAAAAAACTGTTTGTTTTCAAAGGAAACGGAATTGTGGAAGAGAGTTTCATACCTTATACGGAATTTCTCGAAATTGAAAAAGAGCTAAAATTAATCGAAAACGAAAAATTAAAAATAGAAAATAAAAAAAAAGAAAGGCCAAAAAGAAAACAGACAAAACTTTCTTACAAAGAACAGCGTGAGCTTGAAGAACTGCCTGTACTTTTAGAAGAACTTGAAGCAAGCATTGCGGAAATTGAAGAATGTTTAAGCAATCCTGATTGCTATAATGAAAAAGGTCTTGTTAACCTAACCGGGGAATTGGAAGAGATTAAAAAACTTTATGATGAAAAAGTGGAAAGATATCTTGAACTAGAAGAAAAAAAAGAATCCCTTATACAAGGATAAAAAAATGGATACAAAAAAAACTATTAAAAATTCTTATATTTTTCTTAAACATTTAAAAGAAGATATTTTGGATGAAATTACACTATATGCCGCAGCTATGAGTTTTTATACAATTTTTTCTCTTGTCCCTATTCTTCTTATCATTCTTTCTTTTATAGCAGGCTCTCCTTTTTTTTCGGATATATATGATAAATTGGAAGGTTTTATATCTTCAAACCTGCTTCCTACAAATAAAGAAATAATCTCATCTTATCTTCAAAATTTTTTGACAAATTCATCCAAAATGGGAATAATCGGAGGTATTTATATAGTGGTGACATCTATTCTGTTTTTTAATAACTTCGAAGAAATAGTCTCAAGAATTTTTAAACAGGATAAAAGGAATATCTGGGAGAGAATAAAACTTTACTGGACAATGATTACGCTTTTTCCGATTCTTTTCGGAGTTGCTATGTATCTGTCTATAAAATTTCAGTTTTTTCTTGACAAATCCACTTTGACATCATGGATAAAATTCGGGAAAATTCTTCCTTTTTTACTTATTTGGATAACATTTTTTTTATCGTATAAAATAGTTTTAATAAACGAAAAAACAACATCAACGCTAATTTCTTCATTTATTGTAACAATCTCCTTTTTTATAGCTAAAAACACATTTATTTATTATGTGTTGATCAATAAAACATATACATCTATTTACGGTTCCATTGCCACTTTAATGTTTGTGTTTTTATGGATTTATATTAACTGGATAATCTATATAGGCGGAATTTACTTAATTAAATATTTGGATATAATTACAGAAAAAAAGGAGAAATTATGGATATTTCAAAAATTAAACCAACCGAAGATGAAGCAGTAAACGCTGTTATAGAAATTCCACAAAGAAGCAATATAAAATATGAAATAGATAAAGTTAGCGGTGCCGTATGTTTAGACAGAATTCTTTACGGAAGCCAGTTTTATCCTGCAAATTACGGTTTTATCCCAAATACTCTCGCAGATGACGGAGACCCGATTGATATATTGGTTCTTTCAACCGAAAGCGTTGTTCCGGGATGCGTTATTAAATCAAGGGTAATTGGTGTTTTAATAATGGAAGACGAAAACGGGCAGGATGAAAAAATAGTAGCCGTTCCTGTTACTAAACTGGACCCTCAAATGGCAAAAATTAATTCTTTGGAAGATTTACCTGAAATTAAACTAAATCAAATCAAACATTTTTTTGAAACATATAAAGACCTTGAGCCAGGCAAATGGGTTAAAGTTACAGGCTTTGAAGGAAAAGAAAAAGCGATGGAACTTATAAATAAAGCTATCCAAAACTATAACAAATAAACTCTTTTTTTCTTTTTTTGTTACCAATCTTCACAATATTTAATTGACTTGTCTATTCTTTTTTTTATTTTAACATCATTGATTTACATTTGCATTACAATAAACAAAAAAAGGAGTTTCAATGACAAGTGAAATTTATTATCCTCATAAAGAATTATTCAAAAATCCTGTGTTTAAAAGTATGGATGATTACAAAGAAATGTTGGAAAAATTTGAAAAAGATTTCGAAGGGACATGGGCAAAACTTGCAAAAGAAAAAATTACATGGTTTAAAGAGTTTGAACAGGTTCTGGATGAAAGCAACGCACCCTTTTACAAATGGTTTGTCGGAGGAAAATTAAATGTTACTTATCAGTGCATAGACAGACATCTTGAAGATAAAAAAAATAAAGCCGCTATTATCTGGGAAGGCGATAACGGAGAAAATAAAACAATCACATATCTTCAGCTTTATAAAGAAGTTAATAAATTTGCAAATCTGTTAAAAAATTTCGGTGTTCAAAAAGGGGACAGAGTCGTAATTTATATGCCTATGATTCCGGAAGCCGCATATGCAATGCTTGCATGTGCAAGAATAGGAGCAATTCACAGCGTAGTGTTCGGAGGGTTTTCCGCAGAGGCATTGAAAGACAGAATCATAGACGCAAATGCCAAAATAGTGATAACAGCCGACGGGGCATTTAGAAAAGGCGCTCCTTATATGTTAAAACCCACCGTTGACAAGGCTCTTGAAGGAATTGATTTTGTAGAAAAAGTAATTGTTGTGGAAAGAAACAATGAAGATATAGAATGGATAGAGGGAAGAGATGTAAGCTATAATGAGCTTATTCAAAATCAATCAAGCAAATGCGATCCGGAAGTGATGGACAGCGAAGATCCGTTGTTTTTACTTTATACATCAGGCTCAACTGGTAAACCGAAAGGTGTACAACACTCCCAGGCCGGATACCTTCTCTGGTCTCAGCTTACAATGGAATGGGTATTTGACATCAAAGATAATGACACTTTCTGGTGCACAGCCGATATAGGATGGATTACAGGTCATACATATATAGTTTACGGACCTCTTGCAGCCGGGGCAACAACGGTTATGTTTGAGGGAGTTGCCACTTATCCGGATGCAGGAAGAGCCTGGAAAATGGTTGAAAATTATAAAATCAACCAGTTTTATACTGCTCCTACGGCAATAAGACTTCTTCATAAAATCGGTCCTGATGAACCAAAAAAATACGATTTAAGTTCACTACGAATATTGGGTACCGTAGGCGAACCGATAGACCCTGCTGCGTGGAAATGGTATTATGACAGAGTAGGGGGAGGAAGATGTTCAATTGTTGATACATGGTGGCAAACAGAAACAGGAGGTCATATGATTTCCCCTCTTCCTGCGGCAACACCTATTAAGCCGGGAAGTGCAACATTTCCTCTTCCTGGAATTTTTGCCGAAATTATAGATGAAAACGGTAATAAAATGCCTGAAAACGAAAAAGGTCTTTTATGTATAACCAAACCGTGGCCGAGTATGATAAGAACTATCTGGGGTGATCCTGAGAGATTTGTAAAAAGTTATTTCTCCACTGCAAAAAAGAACGGAAAAGCTGTATATTTCTCCGGAGACGGTGCAATTTATGATAAAGACGGTTATATCTGGATTACAGGAAGGGTGGACGATGTTATCAATGTCTCAGGACACAGACTTGGAACCGCAGAAATAGAAGATGCCGTTAAATTCCATCCTGAAGTTGCCGAAGTTGCGGTTGTAGGAAAACCTGACGAAATAAAAGGTGAAAGTGTATTCGCATATATTGTACTTAAAAATCCTGAAAATATTGCAGAAGAGCTTGAATTCATTAAAGAAGTAAATGAAATTATCAAAAGAGAAATAGGAGCCATTGCAACAGTTGACAATTTTGCATTTGTTCCGGGACTTCCAAAAACAAGAAGCGGTAAAGTTATGAGAAGAATTTTAAGAGCCATTGCAAAAGGCGAAGAAATTACGCAGGATACTTCAACTCTTGAAAATCCTCAGGTTGTTGAAGAAATTATCGCAATAGTTAACACCTGCGAACTTTAATTGGCAGGTTTTCCTGCTTTCTCAGCAATAATCATGGCAACCTGTGAAAAATTAAACAGTTTAACTTTTTCAACCTCAAAACCTGCTTTTTTTAATAAATCTCTCAGTTCATTTACCGTATAAAAATTTTCAATGGATTTAGGCAGATATTCATACGCCTCTTTGTTTTTTGTAATAATTCCCCCTATTTTAGGTAAAAACTTATTTGTATAAAAATCTATACATTTTCTAAATTTTTTCTCTTTATTCGATTTTACAAATTCCAAAATTAAAAGTTTGCCGTTTTCTTTTAAAATTCTGTTAAATTCTCTCAGGGCTTTTTCAATTTCCAAAACATTTCTTATACCAAAAGATATAGAAACAGCATCAACTGAATTGTCTTCGCAGGGAATTTCAGTCGCATATGAGTTATAAAAATTAATTTCCGGAAACCTTTTTTTTGCTACTTCAAGCATTCCTTTGCTTGGGTCCAAACCGCATATTTTAAGTTTTTTATTTTTAATCGTATTTTTCCATATATCAATCATATCACCCGTACCGCAGGCGACATCCAGTATTTTTAAATCATCTTTATCTATTTTGCCAACAGCTTCCTGTACAGCCTCTTTTCTCCATTTTTTATCAATCCCCAAACTTAATATTCTGTTTGCAACATCATATTTGGGAGCAATGGAATCAAACATTTCAACTATTTTTTTCTGCATTTCTGCATTAGCATATCCTCGGCAGCAATTCACCTTTTGGAAGTTCAATATACCTGCTTGAACCCCATGGTGATTTTAATACAACTTTATTTCCCTGCGTTACTTTTCCTATAACAGAAGCGTTCGGATTAAATTTTTTTAATATTTCCTCAGCTTTTTTGGCATCTTTTTCACTTACGGCCACAATAAAGGTTCCTTCATTTGCCAAATCCATAGGTTCAAATCCAAAAATTTCACAAAGACCCACGACATCATTACTAACAGGGACTTTTTCCTCATTTATTTCAATACCAATATTACTTGCATTTGCCCATTCATTCAAAACGGCGCTTAATCCGCCTCTTGTTGCATCACGCAAAGCTTTTATATCTATACCTTCATTTATAAGAGCTTCTATTTCATTCCATAATATTTTACAATCGGTTTTTGCTTCGGTATCCACACCGTATCTGTGGGCCATAATGATACTGCCGTGTTTTCCAATATCTCTGCTAACCAATACAATATCTCCGGGTGTAAGATTATGGGCTGAAATGTTTTCTTTTTGTATATGCCCCACTCCGCTGGTATTTATAAAAATTTTATCAACACTTCCAGCAGGAACGACTTTTGTATCACCGCAGACTATTTTCGCCCCTATTTTGTTCAACTCTTCACTCATTGTTTTTACAATTTTTTCAAGTGTTTCAAAATCTAAACCTTCTTCTATCATAAAACCGCAGCTTAAATATTCAGGTTTCGCACCCATCATAGCCAAGTCGTTACAGGTTCCGGCAACTGCAAGTTTTCCTATATTTCCTCCGTTGAAAAAAAGCGGGCTGACGGTAAAAGAATCAGTCGTAAAAGCTATTTTTCCGTTTGCATTCAAAACAGCTGCGTCTTCGGCACTTGTTAAAATATCGTTATTGAAATATTTATAAAAAAGTTCATTTATCAGTTTATTGGTTTCTTCTCCTCCTCCGCCGTATGCGAGAGTTATTTTATTCATTTTTATCCTTTATACTAATATTACAACCCACTGCTCACCACTCACTACTCACTACTCACCATTCACTATTTTCACCATTTTTAATTATCTTGCATATCTGTAATAAGCATTGCATGCACCCTCATCACTTACCATACAGCTTCCGTAAGGGGTTGAAGGAGTACAGGCCTTGCCGAAAAGTTTACAGTCGGTTGGATTTGCAAGACCTCTTAAAATTTTTCCACAAATACATAATTTATGGTCGTCAATAGGTTCATTTGGCAATACATCCGCATATATTTTTTCAGCATCAAACTCGGCATATTCATCTTTTAATTTAAGGGCGGAAAAAGGTATGTCTCCAAGCCCCCTCCATCTAAAAGTTTCCCTCACTTCCATAAACTCATCAATCATTTTTTGAGCCAGCACATTTCCATCCCAGGTAGTTACTCTTTTATACTGATTTTCAACACGGGGTTTTTTTTCAAGTTTTTGTTTTAACAACATTAAAATACTTTCCATAACATCAACCGGTTCAAACCCGGCAACAACAACAGGTGTGTTATATTCATCCACTAAAAACTGATAACTTTTAGCCCCTATTATAACACTTACGTGACTGGGACCGATAAAAGCGTTAATTCTTGCTTCCCCGCTGTCCATAATAGCCCTCATCGGAGGCGGAACCAAAACATGATTTATATGATAATAAATATTTTTAACTCCCTCATCAAAAGCTCTTTTCATAAGTGCGGCGGTCATAGGAGTTGTTGTCTCAAACCCTATTGCGAAAAAAACAACCTTTTTATCAGGATTTTCTTTTGCAATATTTAAAACATCAAAAGTGGAATGGAGTGCTCTTATATCATAACCTTCAGCCCTTGTTTTTGCAAGGCTTGATTTGCTTCCCGGAACCCTTATCATATCCCCGAGAGTTGCAAGTATGACGTCCGGCTGTTTTGCCAAGGTAATGGCATGGTCTATTCTTTCTTTTGGCATTACACATACAGGGCATCCGGGACCGTGAATAAATTCAATATTTTCAGGCATAAGTTGTTTGATACCGTACTTCATGATGGTATGAGTATGTCCTCCGCAAATTTCCATAACCCTCATAGGCTCGTCAAGATCTTTGGCAAGCCTGTGGATTTCCTTACTTAAAGCTTTTATGGTGTTTGGGTCTCTGAATTTAAAATATAAATCTTTTAAACTGAGTTCACTCATTCTCAGCCTCCGGTTTATATAAAAGCGGACCTTCTTCTTTTACCAAATCTTCAGGTGCAATCGGATTTTCATCCTCCATCGAAGCTTCCGCCAGCTGTTTATACACTTCAATACTTTCGAGTGCAAATTTTTCATCAATTTTACTCATAGCATATCCGACATGAATTAATACATAGTCGCCCGGTTTTACCTCTTCCTGGATTAAATCAAGGCTTACTTTTCTTTTAACCCCCAATGTATCAACTTCGGCCATATTTTTTTCATCAACTTTTAAAACTTTACTCGGTATTGCCAAACACATATTTACTCCTCATTTTATATTTTTCTCATATTCAACATTCATAATTTAACATTCATAATTTACTTAAGTGCTCTTTTCTTTTTTCACTAATCCAGTTAATAATTTCATCAAGACCTTCACCTGTTTTATTGTTAAGCAGCACTACAGGCACTCCCGGTTTGAGTTTATCAGCGGCAACTTTTGCCTTTTCTATATCAAAATCAAAAAAATCAAGCATATCACATTTTGTAATTACTACAATATCGGCCCTTCTGAACATAACAGGGTATTTTTCAATTTTATCGTCGCCTTCCGGAACGCTGACAAATACCATATTATAATGTGCTCCCACATCATAACTCGCCGGACAGACTAAATTCCCCACATTTTCAATAAAAGCGACTTCTGTGTCTTCATATGGAAAATGGGGCATAGCGTTTTTTACCATACCAGCGTCCAAATGGCAGGCTCTTCCTGTTTGTAATTGGAAAGACCAGATACCTTTGTTTCTAATTCTGTCGGCATCCCTGCTTGTTTCCAAATCCCCTTCAATTACGGCAAATTTAAAAGGAAGTTTATCGGAAAGATTTTCAAGTGTCGTTGTTTTACCGCTTCCCGGGGAGCTCATCATATTAAAACATGTAATTTTGTGTTCATTGAATTTTTCCCTGATTTCATCAGCCATTGCATTATTTTTACTTAAAATTTTTTCTATAACTTTAACTTTATGATTCAACTGAGGATTGTTTTTAATATCTTCATTTATTAATTCCTCGTTATGATCATGCCTATGTTCATGATTATGTTCATGCTTATGATGATGCTCATGTCCATGTGTTCCGCATCCGCATTCTGTACACATATTTACTCCTTTATAAATAATAATTCATTTTATTTTGTTGTATTATATCTTATATTTATTAAAAAAAAGTAAAAATAAACTTTTCTTATACAAAAAAGAGACTAAAAATGTAAATGATAATGGGAATGTGCAAAATTTTTGTGTTTGTGTTTATGCTTGTGAATAAGATTGGCTTTTAATAAAACATCCAAATCTTTCATAAGCTCTTCCATATCTCCGTCATAAATAATTTTATGTCCTTCATTCATAACCACGGCCCTCTCGGTTGTTTCATAAGCCACACTTAAATCATGTGTAGCCAAAACAACAGTTTTATCAATTTCAAGCAAAAAATCTATAAACCAGCCTGTTGTTTTTGGATCCATGGCAGTTGTAGGCTCATCCAAAAGTAAAATTTCGGGTTCGTAAGCCAAAATGGAAGCCAACATTACTTTTTGTTTTTCACCTCCGCTTAAATTAATAGGGGATTTTTTAAGATATTTTTCTATTCCAAATTCTTTTGAAATATTAACCACCCTCTCTTCAATATCTTCAAATCCGAATTCTTTGAGTGAAAATGAAATTTCGTCAAATACAGTAGGGTTAAAAATCATCGAATCCGGATTTTGAAAAAGTATACCTATTTTTTTTCTTAATTGTTTGGATAATTTTTTATTTACTTTCTTACCTTCAAAAAAATAATCGCCTTTTTTGGGGAAATAAAGAGCAGCCAAAATTCTAAGAAGTGTGGATTTGCCGCTTCCGTTGCATCCAAGTAAAGAAATTTTTTCATTTTTTTTAATTTTTAAATTTATATTATCAAGTACTTTTTCATCATAAAAAAATTCCACATTTTCAAGTTCAATAATATTTTCCATTTTACATTCTCCGTTATCCATTATCAAAAAATCCCCTTGCTTTCATAGCCAACGTCCTTTCATTTGCATCATGTAATGCTTTATTTAAAAAAAATTCAAATGTTCTTGTTATAAATTTCGGATCTTTGTCTGTGAGTTTTAAAACCCTGCTTTTAAATGCCAATTTAAAATCTTCGAATGTTTTTTTATAAGAAAAAATCTGAGAGAGTGTAATTGTCGTTAAATATCCCAAATCTTTTGAAAAAGCCATAAACTGTACGGGAGAAATTATAGCAAAAAACCAGAAGACAAAATATGTAAGGGAATAAACTTTAAGATTGATATACAAAATATAGTGCCATGGAGAAAGATGTTTAATAAAAGCCATTATAATATAACCCAAACTGACACCTAAATTAAAAACAATAATTGATTTTATCACTCTTATATTAAGTTTTAAAATTTTTTTGAAAGAAACAATCCATAAGAACAGTATACCAACTGATATAAATTCAATATGCTTTAAACTAAGTAAAAGAAAAAAAGTCAGAATAAAAAATATTCTAACTATGAGTATTTTTTTTGGCAAAAAATTTTCCTATCAAATATAAGATTATAAAAACTACTGCGCTTCCAACTACCGCACTGACATAATATCCCAAAACATCATTTGTCCCCGGAAGAGAATAATCCGGAAGCAGAGGATGGGCCAACTGTGGAAAATTAGCCAGTCCTTTTGGAATAAATCCTAATACTTTTTGATAATAATCATTGTCCCATTCTCCAAAAGCGGGTGCACTTGTTAATAAGCCAACTGGAACAGCCGCAATCATAATAACCATTATAATCAAAGCAGTTTTAACTTTCTTATTCATGCCGCAACCTCCTGAGAATTTTTTTCTCTTCTTTTAAGAAAACTGTATACTATTTGAGTAAATACACCGTCAACTACACCGAAAACTCCCAAATGTGCTGCCATCATAGCTGGAATAGCCACACTTAATCCAAATGGAAAATATAAAGGATGTCCGTTCGCAGTATGCCAGAAAATTGGCTGAATCCCAAGAATTATTGCATCAGATAAAGCCGCCACATTTATAGAAATATATCCTGCTAAAAACGGAGCAAATCTTGTTTTGTCTTTCAACCATTGAAAAACATAATAACCGACAAATGCGGCAATAAACGCCATATCAAACGAATTTACAGCCCAGGTGCTTATTCCCCCGTCTCCAAACACTACCGCCTGAGTCAACAAAACAAACGATACAGAAATAAAGGCAATCCACGGGTCAAACATAATGGCAATCAGGGCCGTTCCTATTGCGTGGCCGCTTGTTCCCCCCGGCACAGGAACATTAAACATCATAATTAAAAAACTAAGTGCACTTAATGTTCCAAGCAGAGGAAGAGTTTTTTCATCCAGTCTTTCTTTTAATTTTTTAAATCCGTATGCCCACAAAGGCACCATTACCGCATAACTCACAGCAACAGTTGTTGGTGAAAGATAACCATCAGGTATATGCATTTTAATCTCCTTTTAATTTTTTACAGTGAATTATAACTCATTATCTTAAAAAAAACTTAAATTATACTGATTCTTGTATTATTTCAGAACTAAAATTTATAAGTATTTATCCAGACAAATTTCTGTGCTCATTGCTTTTGAAACATCATAATCTATATATAAATCAATTTCATTTGCTTTTTTATTTTGAAAATCAATATGGCCATAATTTGCTAATAAAGATAATTTGTCATTAACAGGGACTGAAATATTGGAATAAATTGTTTTTGCATCCTTATCAAAAATATGATTTCCCTCTTCTAATGGATTCATATTGTCATATACGTTTCTGTCTATTTTCATAGAGCCAAGCCCACCTTTTTTATCAGTTTTTATAAACCCTATATTTAAAGCAGCAACTTCAAAATCAACCCCGCCTTCAATTTTGCTTTTTTTATCATTTCCTTACTTTTGGAAAATACTAATTTGCCACTGTAAATATCTTTATCGGCATTTAAAGTAACGCCATACCAGTTAGCCAATGTAGGAGCATTATAAAAATAAACATTTGTATTTAAAAAATCCTGTTTACATTCTACATCCAATAAATTCAACCCTTTTCCGTTATTTAAAGTGCTAAATGCTTTCAGTTCCTCATGATTGTTTGCCCTGCCGTGTCTGAATTCATGCATTTCCGCTTAGTTTCAATTCTTCCTGAAACCCGTGTATCCATTGGTAAGTTTCTTTGTTTCTACCGTAGAATTGTCAAAATCTCCGTCATGCAATTCGTTTATTTTGTCATTTGCCCTGAAACCTAAATTAATATTAAAATTATCAAATTTTGCGCTTCTATACATATCTTTCATAATGCAAAGCAAAATCACCTTTAAACTTCCCGTTTTTAAGCGCATTATCAAATTCATTAGCGCATAATAATGTAGATAAAATCAGTGAACATGTTAAAATTTTTTTCACTAATACTCCTTTCATATTTGTAATATAATACATAATAAATTATAATATTTTCAAGACAGAATTCAACAGATAATTACAGGAGTATTGTTATAAAAAAATATATTTAAATTAATTTCATAAATATCTTTTAAAATATTTTTATTAATTTCATTCTTTTTACACTGATATTTAATTATTCCGTTTTTCATAAATATCAGCTTATCCGAATATTTCAAAGAAAGATTTATATCATGTATAATAATTATAGTTATTAATTCTTTTTCTTTTGTAATTTTTTTTATAAAATTAAGAATTTCCAACTGATTTTTTAAATCAAGATTATTTGTGGGCTCGTCAAGCAATAATATTTTGCTCTCCTGTACAATAGCTCTCGCTATTGCAATTTTTTGAAATTCCCCTCCGCTTATTTCATTTATCTGTTTATTTTTTAATTCATTTAAATTCAGTTTTTCTATTATTTCATTTACTTTATCAATATCTTCTTTTTTGGGAAAGAACTTAAAATAAGGCTTTCTTCCAAGCATTAAATAATCATATGTATTCAAATCGGTAATATCGTTTTTTTGTGATACATAACCGATTGTTTTGGCAAACTCGTTTATTTTTAATTTGTTTAAGTTTTTCTCATTTAAATAAACAGTGCCTTTTAAAGGTTTTAATATTTTTGCTATATTTTTAAGCAATGTGGATTTCCCTGCTCCGTTCTTTCCTGAAATAGAAACAATTTCCCCTTTTTTAGCCTCAAAAGTAATATCTTGTAATATTTTTGAACTTTTATAAGAAAATTCAAGATTATTTATTTTTAATTTCATTTTAACCCCTGTGAAGTTTAAAGAGCAAATATAAAAACATAGGGGCACCTATAAAAGAAGTAAAAATTCCCACCGGAATAATCACAGGAGAAAGAACTGTTCTTGAAACATCATCCGCAATAAGCAATAAAACAGCACCTATAACGGCACTCAAAGGAAAAATATATTTAAAATTCGAATTATTTAATATTATTTTTGAAATATGGGGAGCTATTAAACCTATAAAACCTATAATTCCAAAATATGCCACACATATTGAAGTCAAGATTGTTACCAAAATTAAAGAAACAAACAATATTTTATTTTTATTAACCCCTATATTTTCTGATTCTTTTATATTAAGAGCATTAAAATCCCACGATTTTAAATAAAAAAATATAAAAAAAATTAAAAACACAGTTCCTAAAACAATTAATTCTTGAAAATTAGCTCTTCCCAAATCCCCGAAACTCCAGTTAATTATTGCAGAAAGCTGGGTTTCATCGGAAAAATACTGCAAAAACATACTACCTGAAGAAAAAAGGGCACTAAAGGCAACACCGGCCAAAATAAGCGATTCGGCTGCAAAATTTTTCATTATTCCAAAAAGCAGTATAAAAACCATAACACTCAGTGCGCCCAAAAAAGCACTTTCAATTAAAAACATATTATTAAAGAAAACAACCGCTATACTAACCCCAAACAGCGCCCCGTGGGAAATACCCAAAGTAAACGGAGACGCCAAAGGGTTTTTTAAAACTGTTTGCATAACAGTACCGGCAATTCCCAAACTTGCACCGCAAAGCAAGGCACTTAAAATTCTCGGAAGTCTTATATTAAAAAGGATAAAATGATTTTGATTATTTAAGAATAAATCTTTTAAAGATATACTGAAATCTCCTATTTTCAGGGATATAAAAGCTATCCCCAATAAAAGGAGAAAAAAGAAAAAAATTTTACTTTTCATTCATCTCCAATTTTTTAAATCCGCCAAAAAATTTAGCCATTTGTTTGTAGCACGCTTTTCCAAGTAAAAATTTATATAATTCGTCTGCTTTTTTTACAGGATTTACATCTTTAAATTTATCCGGAAATACGACTTTTCCTATATAATAAGTATCTGCATATGCAGTTGCTATGTTTGTCATATATAAATTATACGGAAGTATGCCATAAACCTCGTTATTTTTTACAGCCTTTAAATTTTTAAAATTACTCATTTCTTTTTTTACAATTTTAAAACCTGATTCGTCTAAGAATATAATATCCGGATTTGCTTTATATAAAGCCTCTTTAGAAATAAAAACCTGAGATTTTGCATTGGATTTAATTACATTATTTATTCCGATTAACTCAAAAGGAGGAAATTTTGGCATTGTAGAGGTTATACCGTGAATTCCTTTAAATGCAACAGCTCCGATATAAATTTTTTTATCTGTTTTTGACGCCCTTTTTCTCAAATCTTTGTCTGTTTCAGTTAAAAATTCTTTTAACTTCTCGGCTCTTTTTTCATTATGAATAATTTTTCCGATAAGATTTAAAGAATAAAACAGTTTATCATTTGCGAATGTTCCTATTTTTCCGTAACTTAATACAACTACCGGAATATTTGTTTTGTTTTGAATGTTATCAGCCTGAGAAGCGTTAATATATCCTGCAAAAATAACATCGGGTTTTAAAGCAATAATTTTTTCCAAATCAGGATTAGGATTTGGCCCGCCCATTCCGATTACCGGAAGTTTTAAAAGATTAGGATGTGTTAACATATAAGGTTTTTTAGAATAAAAAGGAGATTTTTCTTTTTTTTCAATACCAACAACTTTATCTCCGCCCTGCATATAAACAACCAGTCTCAAAGCACCGGGGCCTATGGCAATAACCCTTTTCACATTATCTGAAACGTTTACAACCCTACCCAGTGAATCTTTAACACTCAAAGCAAAAACTGATACAAAACAAACAGCAATTAATAAAATTTTTTTTAACATAACAAATCCTTTAAATAAATTGAACCAAAAAAAAGGAGGAATTTTCTAAGATGGTCAAAGAAATTATATAATACAAACTTAAAAATTACTTAAAAAAACTTTTTTCTTGTATAATTATAGAACAGATTTTTAAAAAGAAGAAAAAGAAGGAACTTTCTAAAAGGTTCAAGTGAATTATAATTCATTTTTATTAAATAAGAGTTAAAAGGTCTAAAAAATGAGCTGCATCTATTGTAATCATTATATTTTATACAAATTAAAAAACGGATATTACAAATGCGCAAAATGCAAAAGAAAATTTTCACCGAAAAAAATTGAGCGGAAAGCAAAAATATTAAAAGGATTTTTAGATGAATTAAATCCCACGGAAATTGCTGAAAAATATAATATTTCATACGCAACGGTGGTAAAAGAAATACAAAACATAAGAAAAATAGTTGTAAATATTTGTGAAGAGGAATTTTTAAAAAAGCAGGATTTAAAAGAGTTTAATGAATATTTATATATACCCAAAACAAACAGAAAAAATAAAAATTCCATTTATAAAGCGCAAAATTTTTTAACTATCGATTATGGAGGGAAAATATACAATATACTGCTAAGCGATATGCAAAAATACAAAAATTTAAGTTATGAGGAAATTAAATCTCTTCTAAGGCAATCGCAGTTGATTAAAATACAAAAACAGATTTTAATATATCAGTTTTGGGAATATTTTGAAACATTTATTACCAAATATAAAGGTATCAAGGAAAAAAATTTTATATATTATTTAAAAGAAGCCGAATTCAGATTTAACAATTTTAAACTAAGCGTAAGTGAACTCGTAAATTATGAGATTCATCTATAAATTCCAAACTCCGTATGCTGCCTGCCCAACGCTGATACCCCCGTCGTTAACGGGAATTTTCTGATTAAAATAAAAACCATCTACTAAAGATAACATGGTTTTATTTTGAAAAACACCGCCTGTCAATAATACAGGCAGATTATAATTTTTTGAAATCTTTTTTATTAAATTGGCAAGGGAATTTAAAAAAACAGAAGAAATTAATTCAAAATTTCCCCTGTTTTTTGCCAAAAATTCAATTAAAGGATAAAAATTAATTCTTTTATTAATTTTTAAATCAATATATTCTTTTATTAAAGGATTGTAATATCTTTCAATCAGCATTCCGGAAAACCCCTCATATTCATTTCTTTCTATCATTCCGCCTAAAAATGCGACCATATCAAATATTCTTCCTACAGATGAAGTTAGAGGAAAATTTCCGTTTTTTAAGGAAGAGGCCAATTTATAATTTGAATATTTTTTTCCAATTTCATCATTTAAAAGACTGACCGCCATATTAGCAGGATATTTAACAGCTTTTTCTCCCCCTATTAATTTAAAATATTTAAAATGATGTACTCTTTCAAAATTTTTTCTGTTTGCTATAAAAACTTCACCTCCCCAAATAGCCCCGTCGTCTCCGTATCCGGTCCCGTCCCATGCAAACACCAAAGCTTCATTTAAATCAAATTCAAAAAGCCCGCTTAATGCATGTGCGAAGTGATGTTGAATTTGAATAATTTCTTTTTTTTGATTTTTTGCCCATTTTGTAGATTCATAATACGGATGTTTATCACAGATTATAATATCTTCTTTAAAATCATAAAGTCTTCTAAAAGTCTCAATTGTCCTTTCAAAATACTCAATACTGTCAATTGTGCCTAAATCCCCAATATGAGGCGATAGTATCATTTTATTATTAAAGGCAAGGGTTATAGTATTTTTCTGATTAGCTCCAACTGCAAGTATATTTGGTTTTATATTTTGTTTAATACTAAATGATTTTGGAGCATATCCACGTGAGAGTCTCATAGTGATAAACTTATTTTTAACACTTTGTACAACCGAATCATCGCATGCGTTTACAATATCCCTGTTATAATCAAGTATATAATCTACAACATTTCCAAGTTTTTTAATTAACTCATCACTATCTCTTATAATTGGATCGTTGCTTATATTAGCGCTTGTAGCAACTATAGGAAAATCTAAAAAGTTAAAAAGTAAAAAATGCACGGGGGTATAAGGCAAAAACACGCCGTATTTTCCGATACCGGGAGCAATGCCGGTTAGCTCTTTTTTCTTTTTTACAATAACTATCGGTTTTTCTTTTGAAAGAATTAATTTTTCATCATTTTCATTTATTTCACAGTATTTTTTTATATTTTCAATATTTTTAAACATAATTGCAAAAGGTTTGGAAGGTCTTCTTTTTCTTTCTCTCAATTCCAAAACCGCTTTTTCGTTTGTAGCATCACATACTAAATGAAAACCTCCCAGTCCTTTGATAGATACAATTTTACCCTTCTTTTATTTTTTCAGCAATAAATTCAATCTTTTCAATTTCTTCATTAAATTCAATAGTTCTATATTTTTCACTTTCAACTTTACATTTAACACTGAGTTTCGGCCCGCAGTCATAACAGCTTATCGGCTGGGCATGATATCTTCTGTCCATCGGATTAGTATATTCCCTGTAACATTTTTCACACATTTTAAATTTTTTCATTGAAGTATTAATTCTATCATAAGGAATATTTTTTATAATCGTATATCTAGGACCGCAGTTTGTGCAGTTAATAAACGGATACAAAAACCTTCTGTTATTTTTATCATACATTTCTTTCAAACACTCCTCACATACACAGATATCAGGAGATATTGAAGTGGTTTTTGTAGTTTCTTTTGATTCTTTTATTATAAAATTTTTATATCCCTTAAAAGATAAAACTTCTTTTTTAATAGAATCAATTCTTGCGAGAGGAGGAAGATTTTGTTTTTAAAACATCGATAAATTTATCTATATTTTCACCCTCTATTTCAACAATCACACCGTCAGAACTGTTTAAAACATATCCTCTGAGATTTAATTTTTTAGCAATTTTGTATACAGTGGGTCTAAAACCTACACCCTGGACTATTCCGTTTATTTTATATCTTATTCTCATAAAATACCTTATTTAAAAGAAGTAAAAAGGAGAAAAAATGAAAAAAGCGACTTACAAATAAAATTATACAAAAAAGGTATTAAACTATCGTTAAGATTTTGAGTTAATAACTGCATTTCCATATGCTTCTATTGCACCGCTTAGAGGAAGCGCCTTTGGCACAAAAACAGAATAGTTTTTAGAAATATAAGTATAAATTTTATTTAAAAATTCACCTTCAAACATGTCTCCCGCTAAAACAGCTCCGCTTAATACCATTTCTTTATTTAGAGTTTCATAAATATTATTTAAAAATTCCGCAAAACTCTCAACTATCCCGTAACTTAACAGATAATCATCAACACCGGCAAGCCTGAAGCTCATAGCCGTTCTGATTGCCCAGAGAGGATCTAAATTCCGCTCATTCATTTTATAATCAATTCTTGGACCTTTTTTAGTCATTGCAGAACTTGAAAATTCCATTATTTTTTCGGCAGCTTCGTCAATATTATCACTAAATCCCAAAACTATACCTATAAGGCCCCACAAATAATAAACCCCTTTTTTATCGGTGTTTAAATTTGCTTTCATTGCATTCAAAAACAAATCATTTCTTTTTTCCGAAAAATTCTTTACAAGTTTTTTGCCTGTATCGTTCATTGCGGCAATTGATGCAAAAATTTCTTCAAAAGAATTAAATTTAAACTCAAACGAAATATATTCAACAAGTCCGAATTTTGGAGAATTTAATAAAATTTTACTTTCATCGCTTTTATACAAAATATATCCAAGCGTAATTTTATCTTCTAAATTCCACATATCGACAACACCGTAAAAACCGGCAAGATATTTAGGATTTTCTTTTGCCTTAATTTCCGGAAAATTTTCTTTTAAATCTAAAACAGTTTTTTCTTCTGTGGAATAAGCGGCATATTTATCATTAATTCCTGCAGAATTACCAAGTGATTTTTCAAATTTGGGAATCAATCCCCTGTCACCTTTTACGGGAATAATTACATGTTCTTTTGTATCTGTGACAACAGCCAATATTTCTTCATCTTTTTTAATATCAAAATTAAAAAATTCAGCTTCCCCCGCTCCTTTTAATCCTATAAGTTTAATATCGTTTTTAATTTCTTCGCATAAAAGTTCAAGTATCATATCATCAGGCAGCTTTACATAATATGCAGGAGTTGAAAGTCCAAACGTTTTTTTAAAATCTATATTGGTTTTTAATTTAATAAAAGGTTTTTCAATACTTGCCAAAGCCTTCGCATCTCCATCAAAGCTCATAAAATAAGAGGCAACAGCACTCAAATCAACCGCCAAAATTGCATCAACATTTTCTAAATTTGTTGTTAATTTATATTTACCGTTAAACGTACCAATACAAACCTCACCGTCTTTTTTCAGTTTCTCGGCAATTTCTTCAAAATATTTTTTTCTTTCGTTTTTATCATTTAATTTTTCATTATCAATTTTCAATTCTTCATTTAACTGATATCCGCATATTTCACAATGATGCATTGGATTATAATAATTTTTATTATTTACATCTTTTACCTCACTTAAACATCTCGGGCACGGAGGCAGGTTTCTTTTGGGAAAGTCATTTGATAAAAATTCACTAAATTCTTCTGTAACTTCAGCATTTAAAGAATTTAAAAAAATAGACATCGGAAGTTCATGAGCTAATTTTGAGGAATATTGCTCAATTTCTTTTTCATTACCTTTTACATATACATATAAATATTCGTTTTCTTTTTTAATGCCAATTGGTAAATTCATCTCTTTTGCAACTCTTATAAAAAATCTCTCCAGCAAATCTCCACTGTATTTTAAAACAAATTTAATTATCATACTTCTAATCCTTTTAATGATTCTTCCGGAACACCCCTTTTAAAAGATTCTTTAGCAACTTCTGTAAGTTTTACATCAGGATTTTTAATTTTTGCTTCAATCCCTAATTTATTGAGTTCTGTAATTAAAATCTTTTCCATTAATTTTGCGGCTTCCTGAACCTCGGGGGTTATACTAAAAGTAGTATCTTCACCTATTACATATGGCACTACTCCTATAATTTTTGTTTCAGGCAAATCACCCATCATATCAATCATTTGAAGGGTTTGAAGCATTTCAACTTCATGTGCACTACCTTGCCAACTAACGCACTCAGGCACATTTCTAAAATCAAAAAAATAGACATCTCCTATTTTTGCCTCGTCAACATCCACACAGTCAAATACAAAAACCCTGTCGTATTCAACAATTATAGGTATCAGTCTCTGAGCAAGAGTACCTCCGTCAATTATGTCAATTTCATGAGGACCCATGAAGTCATATTTTTCATCAATATAATTTGCAAGATGGACTCCGATTCCCTCATCACCAAATAATATATTACCTATTCCCAAAATTAATATTTTCATTTTTTACCTTTGATTTTAAGATTATATAGTAGGTAGAAAACAGGGCTCTGTTCACTACTTACTATATAAAAGAGAAAAAGAAGATTATTCTTCTTCTTTTTCCCATTTCATACCTGAGAATATTGCATCCATTGAACCGTTTTTGTTAAATACACCGTTAAATACAGCCATATAAATGTGAATAAATACAATAATTATAATCAGCCACATAAATATATGATGCCAAAGTCTTACATAAGCAAGTCCTCCGAAAAATGTTTCAACAGCTTTTGCGAACGGATAAAAAAAGGCACCCATTCCGTTATGATAAACTTCGGCATATAAAGCAAGACCAGTAATAATAATACCGTAAAAAAACAGATAAAGTGCAAAATATGCCCAAAATTGCAACGGATTGTAAACACCTTTAGTGTGTGGATGTTTAGAAACAAATAAATAATATCCAACTTGTTGGAGAGCCACTTTTATATTAAACGCATCTTTTAATGAAGCTCTTTCATATTTTCCTTCCCTAAAAAAGAAGAAATAAAAAGTTTTATACAAAACTGCGCCAATCATTGCAAAACCGAAAATAATATGCAATTCCCTAAAATATCCCTGTGTAAACCTGGTTGGATCTACAGAAACATTTGCATATGTCACATAAGGATTGGCAATATAAAACCCGGTTGCAATAAGAGCAAAAATAGAAATGGCTCTAATCCAGTGCTGCCATCTATAACCGGCGGAAAATTCTATTCCGCCTAAATAATTTCCCATTACTTTTAAAAATTTCATTTGTGCCTCCTTAGCATGCACCATATAGTGGGTCTACTTTAAATTCACCTAATTTTTTACCTTTAACATCCATAACATGAACTGCACATGCAATACATGGGTCATAGCTGTGAATACTTCTGATAACTTCTAAAGGTTTGCTTGGATCAGCCAATTTCATACCAATTAAGTTTGCTTCGTAAGCGCCTTTTTCACCGTTTCCGTCCACTGGACCGGCATTCCAGGTTGACGGAACAACTGCTTGCCAGTTTTCGATTTTTCCGTCTTTAATTCTACACCAGTGGCTCAACATTCCTCTTGGGACATCCCCGATGTATCTTCCCTTATATTCTTTATTAGTGTCAATTTTATATGGTGTGACTGTTGATTTGTCAGATTTTAAATTTTCAACCAAATTATTAAATGCTGCAATTCCATAATCTGCAATAACTTTAGTTTGAAGCATTCTAGCAGCAGTTCTTCCAAGAACAGTAAACAATGCTTTTGCAGGAAGTCCTGTTTGAGCCAAAAATTCATCAACGACTTTTTTAACCCTTGGATTTCCTTTTGCATAATTAACTGCCATACATGCAAGAGGTCCCACTTCCATAGGTTTTTTATTATATCTTGGTGATTTAACCCATGAATATTTTCCTTGTGGATTTACAACTTTTGCATTAACTTCATTACCTTTACCGTCAACTGATTTACCGTCAACATATCCTGTATAATTAGGAACAGTTTCTCCGTTATATGGATGTCTGAATCCTGTATCTTTATACCAGCTGTGAGTTACGTCTTCTTCTATTTTGCTTTCGTCAATTTCATAAAATTTACTCAAATCATGATTTAAAATATATCCGCTTGCATCAAACAGCCATTCATTTGCACCTATTTGATGCTCTTTGTATGTTAAGAAATTACCAAGGTTTGTAAGCTGAACAACACTTGGTTCATTTCCAAATGCAGCAGCAGCCATTACTATATCTGCATAATATGCCCTGTTTGCATAATCAGCCAAAATTTGGAATTTTTGCAAATATTCTCCAAGTCTGCTTGGATCTTCCAAATCCATAGCACATGTAACACCGCCGACTGTTAAACTTTGCGGATGAGGGTTTTTACCACCGAAAATTGCCATTGCCTGAGCCGCAATTCTTTGAATTTCAAGTGTTTTTAAATAATGGCTAAGTGCAATTAAATTTTGCTCAGGTGTAAATCTCATTGTTTTGTGACCCCAATACGCATTTTTAAATGGGCCTAAATCACCTTTTTCGGCAAATTTTGCCACTCTTTTTTGAACTTCTCTCAATTCATCTTCACCTGTTGCTATTGGATTATATCCTTTTGGTACATATTTAAACGCTTCTTCGCTCGCTTTTTTAGGGTCGGCTTTAAGTGCGCTTATAATATCTACCCAGTCAAGCCCGTGCAATTGATAAAAATGGACCATATGGTCATGAAAAAACAGTGCCATATTCATTAATTCTCTTGTAAGTTTTGCATTTAGAGGGGGTTCTATCCCCAAAGCATCTTCTACAGCCATAATTCCGGCTTTATAATGAGAATATGTACAAACACCGCATATTCTTTGTGTCATAAATCCTGCGTCTCTTGGATCTCTTCCTTTTAAAATTACTTCAATACCTCTCCATAGAGTTGCAGAAGAATAAGCATCTTTAATTATATTATTATCATCCAATACAACTTCTACCCTTAAATGCCCTTCAATTCTTGTAATCGGGTCTATTACTACTCTTTTTGCCATTCTCTACTCCTTAGGATTTTTAATTGCACTAAGTGCTGCATGAGCTACAATTGCGACACCTGCCACCACTAAAATAGTTGCACCGATTTTATCTGCTGTAGCATCTACTGTAGCTGAAGCAAATTTATGATTTGCAAGCGGTTCTTCATATGGAGCCATAGAATCCCAGAAATCTGGTTCAGAACATCCTATACAACCGTGTCCCGCCTGAACCGGCCAAGATGTATGTTGGTTAAATCTTTCTCTTGAACAGTTATTAAATGTATAAGGTCCTTTACAACCTACTTTATATAAACAAAATCCGTTTTCTGCACCGTGATCACCGAACTCTTCAACAAATTCACCGGCATCAAAATGCCCTCTTCTTTCACATAAATCGTGAATTCTAAGTCCGTATGCAAATTTAGGTCTGTTGAAATTATCAACTGCAGGAAGTGCACCGAATAATATTACATATAATACAGTTCCAACAATATTTTTTGCACTTGGAGGACAGCCTGGTACATTTATTACTGGTTTATTGATTACCTGATAAACACCTTTTACACCAGTTGGGTTTGGTGCTGCTGCCTGAATACCTCCAAAACTGCTACAAGTACCGACACTTATAACTGCAGCCGCTTTATCGGCAGTTCTTTTTAATTTTTCAAGCCCTGTTTCAGCATGCGGGCCTATTGTTAAAAATTCACCGCCATCTTTTGTAGGTACACCGCCTTCAACACATAATACAAATCTACCTGCAAATTTTTCCATAGCTTCTTCAAAATTTTCTTCTGCCTGCCATCCGGCTGCAGCCATGATTGTATCATGGTATTGAAGATTGATGAAATTAAAAAGAATATTGTCAATTGTAGGAGAGTCGTTTCTGATTAAACTTTCACTACATCCTGTACATTCAGCCAAATGAAGCCAAACAACTGGCAATCTATCACTGACTTCTGCCGCTTCGGCAATTAACGGAGAAAATTTTGTTGGAAGTCCAAGCATTACAGCCATAGCCGCAGACCATTTTAGAAAATCCCTTCTTGTAAATCCATGTTCTTCCAAAACCTCAGCTACACTTTTTTGTCCAATTCCTGGAAGTTTTTTGAGAGTTGCTAATCTCTCTTTAATTTTTTGGATAGTTGCTTCATTCATTTTATCCCTCCAATTTTTTTGTTCAACATTATTATATACTAAATAAATGTTCATTTTCAATAGTTATAAGCAAAATTTATCAAATTTTATTAAAATTTTATTAATTTAATGGCTGACACAGACAGCACATATATCAAAACATTTAAAAATTGAATCAATATATTCTTTTTTTTCGTTTATCATTGCAGACTGGGCGGCGGATAATTTGTTTTTATCCTTTGAAGAGGAAAGGTTAAACTGTGTGGGAACTATAATATTGTAATAAGCGATTTTTCCGTTTTTTATTTCTATCTCATGAATCAGGCTTCCTCTGGGCGCTTCGACAGCGGCAATCCCTTTTGAATTACTCATTCCACATTTTATATATGAAGGCTCGCATATATCTATTTCTTTTATTTTATTAATTAAATATTCTAAAATGAGTAAACCTTCATATACCCTTGTAAGAATTCTCGTAAATATACTGTTTTTGTAATTATTATAAATTTTTCTTATATTTTCATTGTTTATATTTCTTGCAAGAGGACCTACTTCCACAAACTCCCCGTTATATAAAACATTTTTGCTTAAAGACGAATTTTCAACTTCTTTAACCAAATTGACATCACCGTTTTTTTTAAAAAAAAGATTATCTCCCAAAACCAAAAACCTGTTAATACTTTTACCAATATCTTTAGGCAGATTTTCAAAAAAAAGCTCAATATCCTCTGAATTTAAGTTCAAATCCATAATTTTCTCTTGATATTTTTCATAAATTTTATTTAATAAATCTTTTAATTTTATTATTTCCAAATTTGTGGGGTCTGAGGTAACACCTCCGGGAACCATATAGGAATTATGTGGATACTGCCCCGCAATAAGAGCTATTGCCTTTGAAATCAACGCGGCAAATTCGCCTGCTTTAAAAATATATTTTTTATCTTTTATCTGTGTTGGGAAAAGTGTAATATAAAACCATTTGATATGATTTTCCACAATTTCAAGCCCAACAGTAATATCTCTTAAAATTTCAGCTTTCTTTGAAACTTTTGCATTTACAGCATTCTCAATTGCTTTTACGGTGGCAAACAGATGGGAATGGCCGCAAATACCGCAAATTCTCGGGTTAATAACCAAAGCATCCATTACGGGCCTGTTTATTAAATAACTTTCAACACCCCTGTATTGCCAAAATTCTATTTCAACAAAATCCACTTTTTCTTCACCGTAAATTTTTAAGCTTGCTTCACCTTCTATTTTGTTAACAATTTTTTTTGTTATTTTCATTCTCACATCCGTCTATTAATTTTTTTGAAAGTCTTTCGTTTTTTAAACTCTTTGCCATTCCGCTGATAGTAAGATATGCCCTTTTACTAACTCCAAGAGGAATTTTTGCAGGAATTCCCATAAAAGTTTCTGTTTTAAAAAGCCCTGTTTTTGGAAAATTTTTTTCTGTACAGCCAAAACATGGAGTTCCGGCTCTCGGTTTTGAATTTACTTCATTCCATAAAATTTTATTACAGTTACTGTGGGTATACGGCCCCTGACATCCCTGTTCGTAAAAAAGACACCCTTCTTTTGTTCCGAAAGCCTCAGCATCTATTTTCCATTCAAAATATTCATTCCTGCTGCATCCGCTGTGGGAAGTGTATGAGAAAATTTCTTTTGGCCTGTTTTCTTCGTCCAATAAAATTTTTTTATTTTCATACAACATATTCAACACATAAGCAAGCCATTCATAATGAGCGGGGCATCCGGGAATATTGATTATTTTGTCTCTGCATTTATAAAAAGCCCCTTTTTGTTCTTTATTAAACATTAGACCTTCCCCAAATACTCCGCCGTATACGGCACAGGTTCCAAGTGCAATTATTTTGTCTGCTTTAAAAAAGAGTTTTCTTATTAAATCGTTAAGATTAAACCCGAGTCTTGGAAAATTATTTTTTAAAGCACCTTCTACAATTAATATGTCACTTTTTTGTAATTCAAACGGAGGAGAATCAAAAACCGGATGGTATAAAAAATCAAATTTTTTATAAATTTCATTTAAAAACGGATAATTTATAAAAGAATGTGTACAGCCGTTACACCCTACAGCGTCTATCCATATTATTTTAAGCTTTGAGCGCATTGTAAATATTCTCACTTACACTTTCAACATATTCTTTTAAAGGTTTGGGTAAAATTCTTTCTTTGCTTAAAAACACAAGACCGCCTAAATATCCCATAAAAAGACCGAATGCTGAGAAAAAATCCTGGTTTTTAAGTTCTTTTTTTCTTACACCCTCTTCTAAAAATATCATAATTTCCGTTACAAATGCACTAACACAAAGCATCCCTTCACACCCGTTTGCAAATATTTCTTTATTGGAAAGATAAACTCTCATAAAATAATCCACTAATTCCGGTTCACTCTCGGCCATGTCAAAATAGAGCTCGGTGATTTTTTTTATTTTTTCTTTGCTTGGAATATTCATTTCGTTAATTTCTTTCAATTTTTCTCCGAATCTGTTTGAGGTATAAATAAGAAGTTCTTTTGCCAGTGATTCTTTAGAGGGAAAATAATTATACATATTCCCCACGCTCATCCCCATCTCTTTTGCAATATCTGCAATAGTTGTATTATAAAAACCGTGTTCAGCAAAAAGTTTTAAAGCTGTTTTCATTATTTGAGTTTTTTTAGTCTCTTTTGCCACTTTTTAGCCTTTTTTTATAATTATAATATAATTTCACAAAAAAGGTAAAAAATGCACGAATATTCAATTGTAGATTCTCTTTTACAGCTTGCTGACGAACACGCAAGAAAAAACAACGCAAAAAAAGTTACAAAACTTGAAATTAAAATAGGAGTTTTAAGCGGGGTTGAGCCGGATTTATTACAAACGGCATTCGAAACATTCAAAGAAGGAACTATCTGTGAAGAAGCCGAATTTATTATGAAAATCCAGCCTGTAATAATTCGGTGCAGGAACTGTGGATACGAAGCGGAGCTTAAAAAAGATGAATACCGCTGCCCAAAATGCAACAGTGGAAATTTAGAAATAATAGACGGAGAAGATATGTATTTGATGAGCCTTGAACTTGAGAAAGATTAAATTTTCTCTTTTATTTCCTTAATAATTTCAAGCTGTTTTTGGGCAATAAAATGTGATAATTTAATTCCAAATAAAATTTAATTCCGTCAACAATTCTTTTTACAAATTGTTATTATAGCTTTTAAATCAAATTTTTCATTTAAATCAAATTCGATATTTATTTCCATCTCCATTTTATATTCATATATAAAAGTAGTCTGAATTGTGGCATTTATTATATTATCCCATGTTAAAAAACTTTTTAACGGAGGGTTTAATTCTAAAGTATAGTATTGTTTTCAATATCAAAATCTTTTACAACACCCCTTATTAAAATATTTTCAAATTCTATATCTATAAAATTTCCAATTTCAACTATTTTTATTTTTTAACTTCTATAATATTTTTTTCATAATCAATCTTATAAATGACCGCTTTGTCACTGATTGATAATTTATTATAATACGCCCTTATTGTTAATTTTTCTTTTACGGCGATAAACTAAACAAACTTTTTTACAATTTTTTCTCTCTTTTCTTCAAAATAAATATATTCCTGTCTCTTTTTATTGTTACAATTTTTTCTTTAAAAGAGATAAGTTCATTTTCATAAAAAAATTTATTGTTTTTTAAAATATTTTTTCTTTAATAGCAAAATCAACTTTCGACCTTCCGTAAATATAATTTAATAAGAGTAAATTTTCAAGTTCAACACAAACAATAAAAAATTTTTTATTCAAAGATATATATTCTTCTACTTTATTTTTAAATAATGTATCAGTATACAAATTGGTAAGAGCATCATAAAAATTATTTTCTTTAACTTTTTCATTAATGCCTTAAACCACTCTTTTTTATCTTTTTTGAATAAATCCTCAAAACAATTAGCTTTTCAATATCCACTTTTTCAAAATTATCTAATAACTGTTCATAAAAATTTGTTTTTCTTTTATATAATTCGTGTAAATAAGAGCATTTTCTTACATCATTTTCTATTAAATCTATAAAATTGTTTACAAAACCTAATGCGAATCCTTTTTTAAATTTTGTTAAACTTAAATTGTTTTTATCAAAAAATTCTTTTACTTCTTTATCCTCAAGCCACAATTTAATTATTTCTTTTTTTGAATGTTTTAATTTTAATGCTATTTTTTTTCTAAGTTCCATATTATATCACCTCTCTTGGCTCTTCAATATAATATCCCTGAAAACCGTCTATTCCGAGTTCTACCAATACATCATAAACTTCCTTATTGTGTACAAACTCGGCTATAGTTTTTATGCCGAGGTCGTGTGCGAAATAATTCACATGTTTTACAATAGTATAGTATCTTTTGTTTTTATTAATCGTTTTTATCAAACTTCCGTCTATTTTTATGTAATCTGGATGAATATCTGCTAAATAACTAAAATTACTGTAACCTGTGCCAAAATCATCAATTGCTGTTTTAATACCATCTCTTTTATAAATTTGATAACTTCTTTGAAATCTTCCATTGCCTCTGTTTCAAGAACCCTGCCTTGCAGGTTTTAATATTTCAATATGTTCTTTTAAATACCGTTTAATTTTATCGTTATGTAAATCTTTGTATGAAAAATTAATTGAAAAATCTTCTCTTCTGTTTTTAAAATATAATGCGGTATTTTTAACATTATCCAAAAAGAAAAACGGACTTATTAACCTATCTTATTTTAACAGCTTTAATTTTTTGTTTTCCTGTCTTCAGTTAAAGCTTTTTTAACCATTTCTATTGATTCAAATTTTTTAATTACTTTTTCTTCAATATCCATTTTTTCATTATAAAAAACTATATTTCAATCATTGTTTTTAGCATATAATAAAGCTAAATGAAGTTTTTTAATTATATTTTCTTTGTTGCCATCCTTAATTATTGCCATAATTAATTCTATATTAAAAATAAAAAAATATTTTCTCAACCAATTCTTTACATAAAATCTCCCCAAAATTTAATACTATAAATTCGTCCGCGCTGTATCTGTATAATTCAATTATCAGGCAGCAAATTTTTTAAATTTTTAGCTAAATTTTTTAATACCATATCACCAACTTCTATTGAATAATAATTGTTTATCAAAGAAAAATTTTTAATATCTACAATCATTTAAATCTTTTTCAAGTATATTCAATACTTTTTAAAAATTATTTTTATATATTTTTCCTTTTTTTACAAATTTTTCAAAAACAGTTAAATCATTTTTCAATTTATTTTCAATATTTTTCAATAAAACATAAAAGAGAGCTGTTAATAATAAAATTAACAATGAAATAAAAACTCATTTAAATAAAAACTTTCTATTTGATTTTTGATTATATAAATATCATTTCCCAAAAGTTTACTGTCTGGATAAACTAAAATCCCTCCTTTTTCACTGTCTATAAAAATATATTTGTCCAAATGATGTTTATTGTAATTTTCTATGATTTTCTTAAAAGATTTACTTATTTCAAATATATTCAAACTTAAATTAATTTTGTCTTTTATTTTACTTTTTTATATATATCTCTGTCTCTATACAACTATTACAAATACAGAAATAGCCATATGTCACTATTTTAAATTGTTTGGACAGTTTCATAAAAAACCTTTTTTCAGTAATATTAGCAAAAAAACTTTTTTTTACTAAGAGTGATTATTCATTTATTTAAAAATAAAATATTTAATTAATCAAAAAAATTTTTATTAAAATATTTTCCTAAATTAATTTCGTAAATTTTTTTATTTTTATACATTTTCTCAAGTTCTGTTATTGCAATTTCAAGCTCATGAGATTTTATACCATAATGAATACTCATATAACTTTCCACAAAAGCTCCGAAATGATCGGCCGCTTTAATAAAATTTCCATCCACTGAATTTGCAATATTTTTAATTTCTTCAATATTTTCAACAATTTTATAACATCCGTCTTGAATAATTTTATTTTTAAATTCATCTTTTAAATAGATATTCATTATTTTTTGCATATTTTTAGGAAGCAGGGGTAAAATTTTCTCATCAATTAAAAAATGCTCATAACTTTTAAGTATTTCATCAAGACCTTTTACCTTATGTTTAACGGGGGCGATAATATCTCTCGTAAGGGCTTCCGGCAGGTCATGAAAAAGGGCTGTAAAAAAATTGTTAATTATCTTTTCTTTAATAAGCCCGGCCTCTTTTGATAGAAAATATGTAACCACTGCCACAAAAAGCATATGCCCAAGAACTGAAGTTTCAGGAACTCTCGGAGTATTTGCCCATCTTTTTTGAAATCTCATATTTCCGCATAAAGAGATAAAATCATAACTTTTTCTTTTAAGACTAAGTATCCTCACACCCTCTAAGTCATAAAAATCCTCAAGTTCGTTTTCTATATTGTTTTTAATCTCATCCATTCCATATATAAAAGGGGCTGTGTTGTAAATAATGTCAAATTCCCATTTTGTGGCGATAAAACTTGCTGCTGAATGGAGTCTGTTTTCTATTGAATCATCTTTTTTTAAAATTTTTATATATTCTATCAGTTCATCACTGATTTTTCCCCTAAGCTGATTTATTACAAACTCGTCAAGTTCTTTTCCTCTTTTTTTTCTTAAAAAATGATAAACGGGAGACTTTAAATCGGTAAGAACCGCCCTGTATAAAAGATTGGCAATTCCCAGATTTATAAATTTGTAATAATCTATATCTTTTTCAAAAAAACTGATTAAATAAGCTATTATAAATTTGTGTGCCTGTTTGTCAAGTTCAATAAATTTGACAGGACGTGGCAAATCGTTCCATCTTTCAATTGTAAATGCGGTAAAAATAAGTCTAATAATTTCGGCATTCATTTTATGCCTTTATATCAAGCAGACTTTTAAACATTTCATCCTCTGTTTTTATGGGTTTACTCTGGGCTTCAAAAGCTTTTGCATTTACATTTTCTTCTATTAAATTTTTGGCTAAATCTTTATTTTTGGCAATATTTTCAGCATTTTTATTAAATTTATCTGCATAATAATTCATGGCACTTATATTTGCATTTATTCTCATAATATTCCTTTTTGTATTCAACATTCATAATTCATAATTTTATTATACCACTTTTGTTATAATTTCACAAAAAAGGTAAATAATGAAACTTTGGGGCGGAAGATTTTCCAAACAGGCTGCAAAAATACTTGATGAATTTAACGCATCACTTCCTTTTGATAAAAAGCTTTATCTCGAAGATATAGAAGGCTCAATAGCACATTCTCAAATGCTGGCAAGTCAGGGAATTATTACACAAGATGAAGCTGAAAAAATAAAAAAAGGTTTACTTCAGATAAAAAAAGAAATAGAAGAAGGTAAATTTCACTGGGATATATCCGATGAAGATATACATATGGCTATTGAAAAAAGACTTATTGAATTAATTGGGGATACAGGAAAAAAACTGCATACTGCAAGAAGCAGAAACGACCAGGTGGCGGTTGATTTTAGAAGATGGGTATTAAAAAGAAACATAGAATTTTCTGAAAAAATAAAAGAGCTTATTGAAGTTTTTATTAAATTAGCAAAAGAAAATACTGACACAATAATGCCCGGGATGACACACCTTCAACACGCACAGCCAATTAGCTTTGCTTATCATATGCTGGCATACGCCTCTATGTTTAAAAGAGATTATGAAAGATTTATTGATAGTTTCAATAGAAACAACAAAAATCCGCTTGGATGCGCGGCACTTGCAGGCACACCGCATCCGATAGACAGATTTAAAACTACAAAAGCCCTTGGGTTTGATGAACCAACAATTAACTGCTTAGACAGCGTAAGTGACAGGGATTTTGCACTTGAGATATTATTTAATATTGCAATGCTTATGATGCATGCAAGCAGAATCAGTGAAGAGCTTGTTCTCTGGTCAACAAGCGAATTTTCTTTTGTTACTTTAAGCGATGAATACTCAACCGGAAGTTCTATAATGCCGCAGAAAAAAAACCCTGATGTGCCAGAACTCATTAGAGGAAAAACAGGAAGAGCTTATGGAAATTTAATGGCGCTTTTAACTGTTATGAAAGGACTTCCGCTTGCATATAATAAAGACACTCAGGAAGATAAAGAAGGTGTTTTTGACAGTGTAAAAAATGGACTAATTTCTATTGAAATACTTAAAGAAACACTAAAAACCATGAAAGTAAATAAAGGAAATATGTATAAAGCCTGTAAAAAAGGCCATTTAACTGCTACTGATTTAGCAGATTATTTAGTAAAAAAAGGAATTCCGTTTAGAGAAGCACACCACATAACAGGAAAAGCAGTAGCATTAGCGGAGAGCAAAGTAGTTGATTTAAGCGATTTAAGTATTGAAGAATTAAAACAAATAGATGAAAGAATAGATAAAGATTTAGATTTATGCCTTGAAAATTCAATGAATTCCAGAAAAAGTTTTGGAGGCACAGCCCCTGAGAGTGTAAAAAAACAAATTGAGTATTTTGAAAAGTTTTTAAAGGAGCATAATGATAAAAATTAGACATATAAATAATCATATTTACGAAGCTACAAATGGAAAAGATATAATAATAATTGATCCTAAAAAATACACCCCTGTAGATATGTTTATAACAGGTCTTGCAAACTGTTCGGCATATGATGTTGTAGAACTTTCAAAAGCAAAAGGAGAAATAGAAAATTTTACTTTGGAAGTTGAATATAAAAGAAAAGAAATTTATCCCAAAATTTTTACCGAATTTCATTTTATTTACAGTTTTAATTCAAAAGCGGATAATATGACAGCAAGAAGATGGGTATTAAGTTCACTTGAAACATACTGTTCAACAATCAATACTGTTCGAAATACAAGCAAAATTTATTATACTATTAAACATAACGGAGAAACTATAGCTTTTAAAGAAAGTATATTATCTGGACAAACACACAAACATAATAATGAAGATTTTGAAGAAGATGATGGATTTGGGTGTATAGCCTGAGGAGGATAAAAAGGGCTTCGTTGAAGCCAAAACATTTCTCAAAATCAAATAAAAGGAAGAAAAATGAAAAAATTAATATTGGTTTTAATAGCTGTTTTTGCCTTCGCAAAACATGGCCAGACTAACGACCCTGCCCTTCAGGAAGCACTGCAGGGACATTACATAAAAGCATTTAGAATGTTTGATAAAAGATGCAGTGAAAATGACGGATATGCCTGCGGAATGGTTGCATATTTTTATAACAAAGGTTTAGGTGTAAAAAAAGACTTAAAAGCTGCAATTGATTATTATACAAAAGGATGTGCCCTAAACGACAATGACAGCTGCACTATTTTGGGATATTACTATTATAAAGGAATAGGTGTAAAAAAAAATTTAAACAAAGCTGTAACTTTACTTAAAAAAGCGTGCAACAACAATTCAAAAGACGCATGCAATTATTTAAAAGAAATTGCCAATATAAAATGAAATACGTCATTTACGGCGATATTCATGGATGTCTGGAAGAATGGGAAGAGCTTAGAAAAGAAATTCCAAAAGGGGCTTTTGAAATAAGTGTTGGAGACATACTTGATAAAGGGCCCTATCCTGTTGAAGCTTTGCGTTATGCTAAAAAAAACAAAATTTTTACAATTATGGGAAACCACGAATATAAACATTTAAGAAAATTTTGGGGGAGAAAAGTTCATTTGGATGAAGACCAGCAAAAAGTATATCCCAAACTTAAAAAAGATGATTTTGACTTTATCTCTTCTATGCCTTTTTTTTTGAAATTAAACCATTTAACAATTCTTCATGCGGGCATTACAAACAGAATTTATCTAAACAATCCACCTTTAAATATTATGACACTGCTTTTATTTTTAAGGGAAGTGGACGAAAACGATAAATTTTTACCTTTAGACAATAATAATCCAAATGCAAGATACTGGGCAGATACATACAATGGACACGAAGGATTTGTGGTATATGGACACAATCCTTTTTTAAATCCCAAAATCAATAAACACGCCATTGGAATAGATACAGGCTGCGTCTATGGAAACAAGCTCACAGCAGCAATTATCGAAGACACCGTAAAGATAAAATATTCAATTATTCAGGTAAATGCAAAACAAAAATATACCGAGCCTCATGTTCCTTTACAATAAATGGAAAATGTAAAATGGGTTTTGCCCATCTGGCTGCTTGAAAAGCAGCTATAATGATAAAAATGTTGAAATAATGTACATTTTAAATACTTTAAAAATTTGCTGTTAATTCAAAATTGATAAAATAATTTCAATATTTTCAATAGCAAACAAAAATAATTTTACTCCAAAAAAGAAAAATAAAACACTGGCAAACTTATTTATGGCATTTAGCCAATTATTCTTTATTTTAATTTTAGAGCTCACTATTGCCCCAAAAACAAATGCTGCACAAATTCCTAAAAACAAACTCACACAACTTAACATAATATTTTTACTCATAAAAGGAGTAATAATAACCGCAAAAAATATCATAGCTTTCGGGTTTGAGAGATTAAGCAAAAGTGCTTCTTTATAAATATCTTTTGAATTTTTACAGACTAAATTCAAGTGAACTTTTTCCTTAAAAATAATTATAGAGATTCTAAATAGATAAATACTACCTAATATTCCCACAATTATTTGGAAATATATATTTTTACCGATGCTGCTAAGCCCAACGGCCACAAGTGTTAAATAAACAATATTTCCTGTAAGTATTCCGGCAACCGCCGTTAGTGAACTTTTAAGACCATGACAAAGTCCCTGCCTTATTACATAAAATATATCCGGTCCGGGAGTTAATGCAGCAACAAATCCAATACTTGCTAAAATTAAATATTCCAAATCTTTCCTTTTTGATAAAATTATATAAAAAAAGAGGTCAAATGAAACCGTTTATTGTAATGGATATTGTAAAAGAAGCTCAAAAATATGAGAATGTTATTCATTTAGAAATTGGAGAGCCTGATATACTGCCCTCACCTAAAATTAAAAATGCCGCATTGAAAGCTATCGAGGAAAATAAATTTTTTTATACAGAGTCTAAAGGATTAAAAAAATTAAGAGAAAAAATTGCAGACCATTATAAATGTTTTTACAATGCTGAGGTAAATCCTGAAAATATAATTATTACCACCGGAACTTCCACTGCTTTTTTAATTGCTTTTTATTTCAGTAAAATTATAGCAACCCCCACTCCCGGATATCCTTGCTATGAAAATTTTGCCGAGCTTGAAGATAAAAAATTTATAAAAATACCTACTAAATTTCCCAACTATGAAATTGATTTAAAAACATTAAAAAATATGGATTTTGATACATTAATGATTTCAAGCCCAAATAATCCTACAGGAAGCGTAATTGAATCTAAAAAACTAAAAGAAATTTGCAAATTTTGTGAAAATAACAACAAACTTTTAATAAGCGACGAACTATATCACGGATTTGTTTATGAGAAAGATTATACAACAGCCTTAAAATTCAATAAAAATGCAATTGTTATTAATGGATTTAGTAAATATTTCTGTATGCCAGGCTTTAGAATCGGATGGATAATTTTACCTGATGATTTAATAAGAACTGCCGAAATAATAGCTCAAAACATCCTAATTTCAGCCCCTAGTGTTTCTCAGTATGCCGCACTTGAAGCTTTTAATTATGAATATCTTGAAAATACAAAAACTGAATTTAAAAAAAGAAGGGATTTTTTATATAATGAATTAAAAGATGTTTTTAAAATAGCAAAACCTGACGGGGCTTTTTATTTATGGTGCGATGTTTCAAAATATTCAGATAATTCTTTTGAATTTGCAAATAAGCTTTTAAAAAATACAAAAGTAGCCGTTACACCTGGAATAGATTTCGGTGAATTTAAAAATTTTATTAGAATAGCTTATACAAAAGAAATAAAAGATTTAAAAAAAGCTCTAAAAAGAATTAAAAATTTTTTAAAAATTTGATATAATTACACTCCACGCGGCGGTGGCGGAACTGGTAGACGCGCAAGATTGAGGGTCTTGTGGGCGAATAAGCCCGTGGGGGTCCGAGTCCCCCCCGCCGCACCAGCTTACCTCAAATCCCAATAAATGCCTTATAAAGAGAAAAAATAGAAGTAAATTGAAGTACTAATTAGTTTTAATTATCAAATAAGAATTTTGCAAACTCATCTTATTCTTGGATTTGCAATTGGATTTCCGCTTGAATTTTCAATAACTCTTCCTTGCTCTATTAAAGCAGCTTCTGCTTCATTCCATTCTTGAAAAGCAAGTGCATAAGCTCTTATCTCAAAATCGCTCAATACGCCATTTTCTTCCAATAAATTAACAATTCTTTGCTCTTCTTTTTTACCAATTTTATTCAATTTAGCTAATCCATTAACTCTATTAAAAATCTTTTTTCCAGCTCCTGGTCTTGCTCCACCTCTCATTTATACTCGTTTGAAATTAGTTTTTGTTTTTTCGCGACTCGGCCGCCGACTGACCGCTTTTGCCTAAAAAATTTCAAACCCGCCCCTCCCGTTATTAGATATACAATTATATAATATTATCCTTTTAATTTTTCGCAATAGCTTTTTTATATTCATTCAAATAGTTTTCTTTTTGTTCTTTTTCTCTACTGACATATAATTAATAAGAGTCTTTAAAGTATTATATTCATCTTCTGGATATTTCTCGCCAAGTATTCTATAAGCCGCTAATTTCAATAATATCCAATGGTCTACTTATTCCTATTAGATTTAATTCTTTAGTCCCAATTCCTCAAAAGCTTCTATTATTGGCCTAATTTCTTCTTTTATAGCCTTTTTACTTTTATTTGTGATTTGAGACATCATATTAACTGCTTGATATATATTCATTTTCTCTCCTTTATTAAATTGTGTTTTTTTAAAAACATTTTTTAATTCTTCAAAATCTTTTTTTGTTTTTGCTTTGAAGTTTTCATCTTTTTTGCTTAAATTCTGTTAATTTTTTTTTATACTTTTAATCTTATTAATCAATTCATTTGCCTCATAAGAGATAATTTGTAAATCAGCTCTTGGGTCAACACTAATTAAAGTCCTAAATAGGCCTTTTTTATGGTTTCTTTATCACAATCTTTATAAATTTCTTTAATTTTTAAAAATGTTTCTGATTCATATAATAATTTTTGCAAAATAGCCCCGTGAGATATACCTGTTGCTTCTTTTATTCTTTATAAGACATTCATATCCTCCATATCTAAATAAGGTCTGTATCTGATTTTATAACTCATTTCTGCTCCTTAAAAGTTTTAAAAAAAATTTTTTTTGTTTTTTTTGTCGATTTGTCGACAACCCTATTAAAAGCCCGTATTTATGGAGGTTTGAGTGTCGACAATTCTAAAAAGAAATGTCGTAAAAAAGTCGACAAAAAGTCTTTTTATATACCCTAATGCTTCAAGTCTTTTAGAAAATTCCCTTTTCCCTACTGGTCTAATACTTTTCTAATTTGATTTCTTGTTATAAACAAATACAGCTTCATTGGTATTGTCCTTTTAAAAGGAATGATTAAAAATCTTCTAAAAAAGCCGTCAGTATATTCAATTTCTTTAAGTTTCATTTGATTAACCGCAAATATTAACCTCGCATAATTTTCCATTGTGAATGGTTTTTGCCTTGCCCCAATCGGTTCTCCACTTGCTAATTTTTTAAATGTATCGCTTTGAAGTTTTTTAGTATTGTTTTCACTTCCAAAATGCTCTGTAATGCTCCTGCATTAAATCATCTAATGAATAAAAGCTGCCCCAATACTCCCGCAATTACTTCCATTACTACGCTTTTACCATTTGCACCAAAAATCTTTATAATCAACTTTTAATCTTTTTGTGTAAGAGGCAATGGTTCTCCATCTTTATTATAACTTGGAATATATCCAAGTTTCTCTTTTGCATAATCAATAATATTAATTTTTTTTACATTTCCTATAAGTGTGCTTAAAAATTCTTTTTGTTTCATTAACATTTTCTAAATTTTCTCTTCCCACTGGCTCTAATTGCTGAATCAAATTAATGATATTTTGCTGCAGTTCTTTTTTTAATTTTTTATAACTTTCATCTTGTTCGTTTTTATAATCTAAATCTACAATATAATGCCATTTATTTTATTAGCTTGTGTTTTGGATAATGCTTTCCATTTTATACCTCCTTTTCTTCTGTGTCTGGCTTTTTTACTATCTAACGCATAAAGAGGAATAAAAGAATCCCAAATTTTTCTTAATTCCTCTTGTGTTCTATATCTGTCTCTTCATCTCCATTGAATCCAGTTCCAAAATCTTTGATTCTAATGCTCCCGTCTTTTGCCTGATATATACGTATTGATATAACCTCTTCTTTGGTTAAATATTGTTTAATTGCTGCAATTTGCATTTTTCATCCTTTGCAAATGTTTTTTTATTTTTGCAATTTGCCTTTTAGAAATAATAGTAAGTTTGAATATGTTTAGTCTGCACGCTTTAACTTTTGCCTCAATTTCATCTTTTGCACTGATTACAATTCCAACTTTTCATTTTTTTACTTTAAAGCGGAAGTATTAAGCTTAATTTTCCACTTATGATTAAAATCTCAACCTGTGCTAAACCTTTTTGCAATACTTCCCAGCCTTTATCTGTAAATTCTAAAATATTTAAATCATTAAAAGTCAATTTATGTTCTTTTAAATAATCTTGAAGTCTTTTATTATTTAATGCTTTTTCTCTTATTGGAATAAGTTTTGCTGTTTTCATTTAATACTCCTTTTTAGCGATTATATATTAAGTTCATTAAATATGTTTAGTAACATATATAATAAAGGCTTTTTATGAAAATTTTCTGATACTACCAACGATTAAATTTTTATCTCTAATTCTTTTATATCTTAACGCTGTTGCATTTTTTTCTATTTTAAGTATAATCATATTGCTAAACCTTTTAAATGCTATTGAATCACTTTATTTTTATTGCCTTGTAAAAGAAGATGGACTTGTTTTTCTTTTATAAGGCTTTACCCATTGGCTTCTTGAAAATTAATCTTTTTATCAGTTTTTAAAAATTCATCTTTTGCTTCTTTGAAATAATTAGTATTGTCAAATATCCATAACCTGCTGTTCTTTTTGCTAAATATTCCTCAAATGCTTTTTTGTTGATTAAAGTTATTTTCGGACTTGGTTTAAGTGGCTTTGGGAATTCTTTATCATTTGATACAATGCAATTATGAGGGGAAAAGAAAAAATTAAGGTAAAAATTTCTATCATAGATAGCTTTTTTTACCAAATAAAAAAGTAAGGAAAAATAACGATTTTATGGGAGTTTTATGTTTTTTAAAAATTTCTTTGAAATATTTATCAGTATTTATTTTTTTTCATAATATATTATTATATGCTGGAGTATTTTTTGTGATATAGAAAACTTTTTTTAATTCATCTTCATTTTTACATCTATAAACTATATCATTAAATGTAATATTTTTAATTTGCAGTGCAAAATCGTATATTTGATAAAATTTATCATAATAAATTTTTCTATTAAAATATAAAAAAATTTTTTTGGGTTTAAAAATTAATTTTTTCTTAAGAAAAGTAATTTATACAGTTTCATTTTTAGTTTTATCAAATTCTTTAAAATTTTTTTTATAGTTCTTGTAATGTTTTTTTCATATTATTTAATTTATCTTCAAATGTAATATTAATTGTTTTGAAATTATTATTTTTTCAGGATTTTATTAATATTATTAATTTTCAAATGAAAATCTTCATTTAATATATGGATTATAAAAGAGGATTAATCAGTAATTAATTTTTCTAACTCATATATATAATAAGATTTTTAACATTTTCTTTTCTCATTTCAAGATAAATTAAGCTCTTTTTTAGATTTTTATTTAAAAGTTTTTCAATATAAAATTTAAGCTCGATTATTTCTTCTACTAATTTATCAAAATTTTTATTTTTTAAATTCCTCTAAATTATCATTAAGTATTCTTATATTTTTTCTAATAGCTATTAGCCTACTTCTTACAAACTCTTTAACTATTATTCAATACTGCTTGCATTTTTTCACGCTCCTGTTTTTGAGTAATACAATTATAGCATTTATTTTGATAGTATATTTATTTATTTTAATTTAATAATTTTACACCTTAAAGAAATACCGTAATTTAGGGGTTTTAATTAATTTAGGGAAAGCCCATAAATAGGGGATTAAATTTAAAAAATTTTAAAACAAAAAATTATAAAATAATCCTTTTAAAAAGCAAAAAAACAAATATTTTTAAATGTACCTCTCTTTTAAATCTGGGTGCTTTTTTAAAAATTTAGCACTCTTTTTTATAAATTTATCATCATATATTAATTTATAACTCATTCTCTATTCTCTTAATAAGCTCGTCTGCACCTGATACAAAAGCTTCGTTTTTTTCTTTTTTTGCTTTTAGCTCATTATAAGCTTTATCAAGCATAATTTTTTCATATTCTTTAATTGGTAGCATTACATAAGCAGGTTTGCCTTTAAAGGTAATAATGGCTCTGTTTTCTTTTTTAATCTCCTCTTCTATTGCTTTAATTCCTCTTTTTCTTAAATCAACTACATTTATCATATGTATCCTTTAATGTATAGTAAGATATACATATTATAACACATATTTTTGTGAAATATCTTATAAATTTATACTTTTTTTATGAAAGCGTAATTTTGGTGTCAATGATGCGACAAAACTTACTACAAAAAGCTCGTATTTATGGGCTTTTTTTTCTTTTTCCGACAAATCGACATAAAAAAAATAAAAAAAAAATAAAAATATTCCTTTTAAAAGGCAAAATTAAAAATTAATTAAAAACTCTTCCCACCATTCAAGCAATTTTCTTCTCTCTTTTAAAAAATCGCTTCTCATATAAGCAATTTTTCTTCTTTAAATTTATTAGGTTTTAAAATCTGTAATACTTCTTTTGCTTTATAAGTTTTATTTGTGCTTCTTGTTGCATTAGGTAATTTAATTTTGTTTAATGATTTCAATAATATCAGTTCTTGTTATTTCATTAATTTTTTTATTGCCTATAAATGGTTGAATATAATGAATATATGTTCTTTTTTCTTTAATTCTAAATCTGTTTGCTTTAAGAGACAGGTTTCTTATTTCATGTGCTATGTTTACCCACTAAATTATGAGTTAGATAACATAAGAGAAAGATTGAGACAATAAATTTTTATAAATCCCTTAATTTCGTTATTTTGTGATACATACTGAAACACCCCCCGCCGCACCAGTTTATCTTATTAAAATCCCTTAAATTCATAGCTTAAAATTAAGTTTCTTTGATAGTCCATCTAACAGTCCAAAAATTAAATTTTATTTTACATCGCTTTATTACTGATAAGCTTAATGCTTCTTGCCAATAAATACCAGGCAAAAAGAGGGCCGAACATTATTCCGTAAGCTAATCTTGAAGCAAGTCTAACTCCCTGTTTTTGAAATATTTTTTTCATTGCAATGGCCAAACTAATGCAACTGAACTCATTGTAACTCCGGAAACTACTACTTCAGTTTCATTTACAGGCTCTATACTCTCTATTTATTTAAATTTTCTTTTGCAATTTTTCCCAAATACTTTATGGGCATATTCAGGATTATGTTCAAAATAGTCTGAAATTTCTTTTGTAGTTAAGATGGGGGTATCTGGATAATTTAATAATGCATGTTCAATAATTTCAGGATTATGCGTAGCTTTTAGGGAGAGTGCAATTTTTTCTCCTGTATCTGTATTTGTAAAAATTATATCAGAATCGGGATGTGATTCATTTGTAAACCCTTCTAACTGCTCTGGGGAATATTCGGAAAATTTTTTTGCAATTTCTTCAATTGGGGTATTTTCATCATCTAAGTCTGATAGCCTCTTCAAAAATTTTTCCCAAAGGCCCTTGCAATATATCATAATGACCGCTTAAAAGATAAGCCATAGCAGCTGAAGCAAAAATTTCATCTATTATTTCTTTAGTGTCGTAAATATCGCCATTAAGCCACATTTTAAGTCTATTGGCTACTTTTTTTAAGTTTTCAGTATTAAAAGTATTTTTTAAAATACTTAATTGATGAATATACAAATTTTTTGATTTATTAAAAATTTCAAACCATAAGATTGGTAGTAAATATTTCTGCTAATATCAAAGGATTAAGACCTGGAATTATAGAAAAAAGAGAAAAAGATAAACTGAGATTTGTTTTAAAAATAAATAATCCACTTCCCCAATATATTTAAAAATTTCAGTAGGTCTTAAAATACTTATGCCTACATGTCTTGCTATGACATATCCCATCCAAGCCTCAAATGCAATAGATACATAAACCCCAACTCCGAGCTGTCCTGGAAGGCCTGCTAAAATTGCATTTATTATTATAAAATATGTTTTTTTAAAGTTTTATCAGGATAATAAAATACTTCTTTAAAAGATTCAAATATAAAATCTCTTAATTTTATATCTTCAAACAGAGCTGAAACTTTATTTATATTATTAGAGAGCCACTTATTTATATATAAAAGAATTTTTTGCTCCTATGCCAGAAATATAAGGTTTTTATTTTTCTTTAGAAAAGATTTTTAAGTGCACTTAGTTTTTTTTAAATAAATTTTTTTTAATATTATTTTTTCTATTTTTATTTAAATTTATGTTATAATTACCTTGCAATATTTCTTTTTTATTATTTGTGTCATAATTTTCAGTAAAGTAATATACATATGCTTTTTCTAAAATTTATAATTAATAATTGGTCTTTTTTTTCTTGAATATCAAAAGATTTATATCACTTAATCCTAGTTCCAAAATCATTTCATTCGGCTCTTTATATGAATTTTTATTGAATTTGTATAATTCATTATTTTTCGCAAACTTATTAAAAAAATAATCATGATTTGTATAAATAAATAGATTTTTTTTAGCCCTTGTTATTCCTACATAATATCTTCCCAAGCTTTTATGTAAAATCTTCCTTACTTCTTAAAAAGTTTATTAATTAAATCTTTTTTATAAGGTTTTTTAATACATTATTATGAGTTAAAACAGCAATTTCATTGTCAATTTCCCCAATTTCTATTATTTTTTTAATTACTGGATCATAAAGATTTTTTCCTTTTTTTTAATTTTTCAATTAATTCATAAGCAAAACAACAATTTCTTTAATTTCTCCGTATTTTATTAGTTCATTTATTACTTCAAAAGTATTAGGACTTTCTCTTTCTCTATTTTTAATCAAATCTTTATTATTTTCTCCTAAAATATAATACAAATAGGAATGAAATGTATGAATATCCAATTTGTAAATATCACTCCCTATTAAATTATATAATCTATCTTTAAACTACAATTCAGGATTAACTTTTTCGTTATTTAAAATTAGATTGGCTATTTTATTAACAAGGGTTTTTGCAGCACCAGCTAAAATTAAAAATTTATTATATTTATCTTTATTACTTTTCTCATTAGTATATTGATTTACAAATCTTTTAATTTTTAAAACATATTGAGGATAATAAATTATAACTCCATCAATTAAAGTAATAAATTTGCATATATACAAGATAATCACTTATTTCTTTTTCTTTCAGTTCGGGAATTGTATTTCGTATTTCCGATAGTTTTATTTCATTTTCATCTTTTAAACATTCTTTACATAATTTATATTTATTTTTTTATCTAATCTATTATCTTTATAAATTCTTTCAAATCATTTAATTTTTTCTTGATTTTCTTCTTGTATGTTTAATTTTTGAGCAATTTCAAATTATTCCTTTTTCTTTTTTATTGTTTTTTTTGTTAAAAATATTTGTTTCTCTTTCAATTAAACCTTCTTCGACTAATTCAGCAATAATATCATCAAGTTTATGCTCATATTCATTATTATTAACATCAATACTAAGTTTCGATTTTATAGCTAAATCTACTGGGGTTATATATATTCTATATTTATTGAAAATCTTTTCATCTCTTCCTGCCCTTCCAGATTCTTGCATATAATCTTCAATATTTTGGGAAGAAGCAAAATGAATAACACTTTCAATATCAGGCTTATCAACTCCCATACCAAATGCAGTAGTAGAAACAATAATATCAATATAATTATTAATAAAATTTTGCAAAATTTCTTCTTTATATTCTTTTTTTGAATGAAAACTCTCAACCCTATAACCAGTTTCAATATTTAATTTATTAGAATACATTATTTTAATTTGCATTTAATTATTATATCATCTTGATACATTTCTTTTAAAAAATCTCCAATATATCTGTAATCAGGCCTAAAATCTTTAAAATTATTTCATATATAATAAACTAACTTTCCCGCTTTTATTGATGTATTGTATTTTGAATTAAATCCATCTATCTGGTCTTTCATTAAACTTCTTAAAGGAGAAATGGGCTTAAATTGTCTTAATTCAAATTCATCATTATTTGATAAGGTTTTTATATATGATTTCTTTAAAATTAATTCTTTTATTAATTTTTTTAAATTTTCAATGGGAACAGACTTGTTGAAATATTTTGATAAAAAAATAATTGCTATTTCAAGAGGATATTTATTTATATAATCTTTATCTAAATTAAAACATTGATTTATTGATTATTTTTTAAAAGATAAAACAATGAGCATTTAATATTTTTAGGTAATACTTTAAAATTAGTACATAATTCTGAAAAAATAGCTAACGATTCTTCTGCATTCATATGTGTTGTTTCCTTGATTATATAGTAATTGAGGTATATCATAATTTACAATATTATGTCCACCTATAAAATTTATATTTTGATTTTTTAAAAATTCAGTAAATTTATCAAGAGTAAATAAATGACGGCTGAACTCCTGCTCTTTTTTCAACATTAATTGTAACAATATCAAAAAAAATCAAATTATAATTCAATACTTTGAATATATTTAATTATAATTTTTATCAAATACTTCTTTTGAATTATCTATATTTAATTAGATTACAAGTTATTATGAATATAATCACTGATATATCCACCGCTTATAAGCCTTGTCAAATCTTCTTTGTTTCTAAAAAATGTCCCTTCATATTTTTTGAAAAGTTCATCAAGATAACTTTCTGTCATAAAATTTTTAAGTTATAGATAAAGACTTAGTCTCTATTTCAATATTAAATCCGTCTATCGAATGATAATTAATTTTAAAAAAAATTTTATTTCTTTAACTAAATCATCAAAAAAAGGATGTAAATGATATATATTCAAACCTAAAAGAAGGATATTTTTCTTTTGTTTTTAAATTATTTAATTTTTTTTTATTATTTCATTTTGCAAATATTCAAAATATTCTTATATATTCTTTAATAAAACATTTTAGAAATTCTTTTTCAATCTTCTCAGTAATTTTAATTCTTTTCAAGAATTTTTCCTTAGTATTTCCAATCTAATTTCATCTATTTCATTAACTTTTGATAATCTTTTACTGTAATCAATTTTTGATTTTTCATTATTAAGATATTTAATATCTTTTCTTTTGCAAAATCGCCAATAAGTCCATCTTCCATAAAAAATGCATGCGAAAGTAAAGTGAACAAAAGGATTTATATTCATTTCAATATTCTTCCCATCTTTTAAAAAAATATAAATTTTCTTTTGGGATGTCTGAAAGTAAAAAAGGTGAGTGTGTAAGAAAAAATAGATTTATCTTTTTATTGAATATCTTTATTAAATTTTTCAATGATATCTTTTAAATATTTTATTTAAATTATTTAATTTTTCCCCTTCAAAAAATTCAGCTTCAAGCCACCCAGGAAAATAAGAGACAATTTTTTAATAAATTTTTAAATTAATTTCAAAACTGTTTATCATATTTTCAAAATTTTCAATCTTATTTTTATATATTTTCTTTTTTTAATAAGATTTAAATTAGAAATATAGTTAATTTAACTTTTTATTATAGATTATATTCAAATATCAAATATATAATCTTTTTTATAATGAATATAAATCCTTTTATTCACTCTCAGTTTTAAAAATTCATTTTTATCTTTTATAAAAAAATACAAATAAATTTATATAGATTGATTCTTCATTAGTTGTTAATTCTTATATATTCTCTAAAGTATTTTTGTCAAAGTATATATAAAGTCTCTAAAATATTAAAAAAAGGGGAAAAGATGAAAAAACATCATCCAAAAATTGAAATCTTAAAACAATATTACGATAAATATAAAAGCTATGACAAAGCTACCTTAAAAATGTTAGAAGAAGGAAAAATAGAAGATATAAGAGAAGTAAAGGGTCTTACCCTTGAAGAAACAGGCTATATTTTAGGAATTACACGAGAGAGAGTCAGACAGTTAGAAAGCAATGCCATTAAAAAACTAAAACAAATAGTTCTTAAAGAAAAAAGAGATTTAAAAGAATTCGCATAGTTAATACAAAAACCCAAACAGCCAAAGAGGAATTTCATCAAATCCTATTTCAATATTATCTTTTATAATATATGCATTTTCAAGATTTTTGATTTGTTTTTTGGTTTTATTTTTTCCTCCTATTTCAAATACATAATTATCATCCACTATATAATCCCCCTGTTTTAAATATCTGATTTTATGTTTAAAAAGCTGTGATACAAAAAATGATTCTCTTATTGCTCCTTTATTTTGATTTGAACATAAAACATTAAAAAGATTTGGATTATCTAAAAGAATTTTATCTGGCTTTTGAAAAAGGGCATTTCCTTTTTTATTATAATAAAGAAGATGTATTAATTTTCCTCTTAAAAGAGCCTCTATATAGTTTAATTTTATCTGTTAACTTTTTTAAAAGCTGTTTAGTTTCTGTTTAGTTTGTTAACTTTTGTTTACTTTTTAAATTACTTGTAAACTTTTGGAAACTTCAAAAAAGAAACTTTTAAGACTTGTTTCCTTTTGTTTCCTTTTTAATCTTTTCTATTAGCAGAATAGGAAAAATCAAGGTATTTTTTTGCAAAAAAGTGTTGCTTTTGTATTTTTTAAAAGCTCTTAAATCCCCTGTAAAAGGGAGCTAATGAAGTTTTTTACCTGTTGCATAAGTGTTGCTATTTAAAAAGCTGTGAGTGAGTTCCAATTCTAACAAGGATTAATTCTTCGTCTGTTTTGATGTATATAACTAATAAATCTCCTCCTATATGAAACTCTCTTGTATCACTCCATTCACCTGTTAATGAATGGTCTTTTGCTTCTGGCGGAAGTTCTTCATTATTTAATAGCAGAGAAATATAATTGATAAATTTTTGAAACTGAGTATCGCTTATTTTAATTTTCTTCATATCTTTTATGAATTGCTTATGCCTTTTTAGTTTAAGCATTAGCTAATCTTTTAAGCTCATCTATACTTGTTTTTTCCACATTTTTACCTGCTCTTGCTTCTTTAATAGCTTTTTGAGTAGTTTCATTTGGAATTTTTACTTCAAAAGGCAGTCCCTTATGCTTCACTATCATTGCAGTGAAAATATTAACTGCTTCTGAATAGCTCAATCCTACCTGTTTTAAAATTTCTTTTGCTTCTTCAAAATATTCTTTTTCAATCCTGATACTTGTTTGAGTTTTCATATCAATCCTTTTTTTTATTATTTATTATACACCATTTGGGATATAAAAACAACTATACCCCCACCCCCCTAAAATTAGTTTTTGTTTTTTCGCGACTCGGCCGCCGACTGATACACCCTAACGCCCTGAAAAGCCCATAATTTCGGCATTTTCTTGGGGTGTAAACCCTTGAAATGCTTACACTTACTTACACCCTAATTATTTATTAAATACTCTAAAACTCTCATAAATAGGGGATTTTGATATGTTTATGTCCCTTTAATAGTAAGTAACTTAAAAACTCCGGGTCAATTGCTTTTAATTCCTCTAATAGTTTTTGAGCTATGATATTTTTTTGATACATTGCATTAAAAAGTCTTGTAACTAATGGTCTTTTTATTTTCCCCTCTTTAAAAGCTTATTTTCCTTATTCTGACATTCAGAAATGCACAGTTCATCTTCTTCTTCCGTCAATAAAATTGTGATACTTTTGAAAAAGGATTATCTATTTTTCAGACTGAAATAATTGAAAAATTTAAAAATCACTATCCGACTTATATCAAATATCTTAATTCAAAAATAGAAGAATTTTTAGCTTTTTTAAAATATCCCGAAACTATTAGAAAACTTATCAATTCAACAAATGCTGTGGAATCCGTTCATTCTACATTTGTATTTTTAATTTTGCTCTTTTTATCTAAAAGAGATGAATTTAAATTTTTTTATGATTTTTGAATATGAAGTATGGATGAAAAGTATTTGATATCACAGACACAAAATTAATGGTATGTCTCAATTTTTTTAAAGTATTGAAGTATATTAAGCAGTGTTATCCGTTAAAGGAAGTCTAAAAGGCTCTTTATTATCCTTATATGTATTTGGAGGATAAATAATAATCTTTCTTTTAAAATCAATATACTCCCACTTTAAGCGGTAAAGTCCTATTTTTCTGTTTTTTCTCTTCTATTCCGTAAGCTGGATTATATTCTATAAGTCCTAAATTTAACGCATAATCAATGCAGTTTATTAGATAATTAAATACCTATTAAATCATATCTTGTAATTTTGTCTATCTTCTTATAACCCATAAAAGGAATAGCATATTTTTTAAAAGCTCTTAAATAATTGCTCTTAAATCTTTTATTGCTAACACTTCCTTTTTTTAATTCTAAAAACTCATAAGCTATTGTCTTAAAAGTCTTTTTTTTCTTGCTCCCTTTTAACGGCTTCTTGCAATATCTCTGGCTGTCTTTAAAGTAATATCAGGATAATTTCCTATTTTAAGGCTTGTGTCTTTTTTAGTTCAAATATTTGTATATCTAAACTCCCAAACTATACTTTTATTTTTTTTAACAAGTCTCAAACATTAATTGCTGTTTGAGTTAAAACTATACTCATATTAAACTCCTTTTTAATGAAATATGGTGCGGTTAAAAAACCGACCCCACTACTGACCCCACTTTTTTTTGTGCTAATATGATACAACTAAAACTAATAAAAACAAAAATATCCCGATATTTCATGGTAATATTTCAAAAGAAGTGATACAATCTGAAACTGAGAAAAACCTACGCACCTCCGCCGCACCACTATCCTTCTATAAATTTTTCTCCAAAAGAATTTCATATTAAAATTTAATTTTAGTATGTGTAACTTTTTGTTACATTACATTTTTATCTTTTTTATTAATAAAAAAAGGAGACAACTTTATGGGAATCAAGTAAATGTTGGAGATAAAGCTCCTGTTGTAACCCTGCCAAATAACGCACTTGAAGAAATAACAATTGGTGGAGCTCAGGGAAAAGCTCAGTTAATTATGATTTTGTTCAACTGAAGGAATTGAAAATCTTCAAGTATTAGAAAAATGTTTTAGTGTAAATTATGGAACTTTAATTGCTGAAGGTCCACTTAGAGGTCTTAGTGCTAGAGCAATATTTGTAGTAAACAAAGAAGGAAAAGTAACTTATAAAGAATTAGTTCCTGAAATCACTGAAGAACCAAACTATGAAGCAGCTCTAAATAAACAGTTTTATAAATCCCTTCTTTTTTTATATATTCAATCAAATTTTTATAAGTTTTATTTATTCTTAATGTTTTAGCATCACCTATTATAACAAGTTTTCTTTTAGCCCGTGTTATTGATACATTCAGTCTTCTTATATCCTTTAAAAACCCGATTTCTTCATTTTCATTTGCCCTAACAAGACTTAAAATAATTATTTCTTTTTCCCTGCCCTGAAAACCGTCCACAGATTTCACTTCAACTGAGTTTTTCATTATTTTTTTTATATATTCTTCATGGTCTTTATAAGGGGTAATTACTCCGATATATTCTTCTTTAGCCCCGTTTTTTATTAATTTTTCAACTATTTTTTTTACATACTCGGCTTCAAGTGGATTATATTTTGAAAAACTTCCGCTTTTTGATTTTTCTATAAATTTTCCTTTTGTATCTATAAAAACAATTGGCGTGTATCCTCCATAAATTTCATCTTCTAAAATTCCTAAATCTTTAATTGTTATATTTTTAATTTTTTCATATGTTTTTACCCTGCATTCATAAAACTCACAGCTTACAAAATCATTTATTTTTTCATTCATTCTGTATTGAATACCCAGGGTATAATAAATATTTTTATATAAATATGTAAATCTTTCAAAAAGTGAAACCATAAGTCTTGTATCATTGCTCAAAATTGTTGGAGGCAACTGTTTATGGTCACCCGCAAAAACAGCTTGCTTTGCTTTTATTAAAGGAATCAGCGTTGATGGCTCCATTGCCTGAGCTGCTTCGTCTATAAAAACAACATCAAATTCTTTTGTTTCCAAAAATTCGCCGCCAGCCCCTGAATTGGTTGCAAAAATAATATCTACATTATCTAAAATATCATTCATAATAGTTTCTATTTTTTTATTTTTTTCATCATAAAGTTTATTTATATTTTTTTGCAATTTCAGCCATTCTGCCATTTCTTTTATCCACTCGGCCTTAATACCTCTTTTTGCTTTTCCTTCTTTTGCTAATTGTAAAATCTCCTCATCGCTCATCCCTCTTCTTCTACCGGGAGTCGGTTTTTTGCATCTTTTTTCCTGCATATGTTTTAAATCATCTATTTTTTTATTAATTTTTTCAATTTCTTTATATCTTTTATCCCTTCTTATTCTTACATCCAGAGAAAATTTCATAAGTTTGGAATCAATTTTTGCAGGATGACCGATTCTTACAATATTAAATTCCTCCAGTTTTTCCATAACATTATCAACCGCCACGTTACTGTCTGCCGTAACTAAAATTCTTTTTCCTATGTGCTTTTTTATAACTTCAGCCAAAGTGGTGGTTTTTCCTGTTCCCGGAGGACCGTGAATTAAAAAAACATCTGAGTTAATACACTTTCTAAGAGCAGCATTTTGACTTTCATTTAAAATATCGCTTCTTTCATCAACTTCAATAATTTCCGGGGCTTTTTTACCTAACAATACATCAATACAATTTTTCATTTTACATTTTCCATTTTTCATTTCATCTAACGCTTTTATCATTCTTTTAAATGTAATATCATTAACATACAAATCAAGTCTGTATAATTTACTTCTGAATATTGCTTCTTTTGAATAAACTTCTATAAAATTTTTGCCAACACTGCTAACGGTTGCTTCTTTGGAAAATTTTAAAGGCTCCCCCCTGCTCACTAATACAATATCCCCTACTTTAATTTGGTGTTCGGGCATATTATTTCTGTTGAACATGTATATTTTAAAATCTAAAAACTCTCCTATATATTTCATTTTAAGCCCGAGCAGTGCCCTGCCTTTTTTTTGTCTCTCTTGTGGCGTTAGTTTTTTTATTTCATTTAAATAAAATTCTTTTTCTGCTTTTCTTTCTTTTTCAATTAACTCACTAAAATATTTTTTATACTCTTCAATATTTTCAAATTTATACATTATTTTCATTTAATATAACCTTTTTAAATTTTTATTAAAATAACTATCAATGCAAATAAATTTATACCATAAAAAGCCCACTTTCTGTAATAAGCAAAAAAACTTAAAGATAAAAAAAATAAAAGTATCCAAAAATCTACATTAACATAATAATTTTTCTCTCCCATATTAAGATACCACTGTATAACTTTATCAAACAATCCGCCAAACCCTGTTAAATGCAAAAATATACTTACAGGATAAAAAACAGAAAACAATATGTTTACAACAGGTGAAAAAAATGAATAAAAATTGAAATTATAAAAAAAATAATGCCCCAATATAAACATAACCAAATACATATAAAAGCTCAAAATCAAAGAATTGACAAAAGTCGGTTTAAAATATTTAAAAAATAAAAATATATAATATACACCCATAAAGCTTAAAAAATATCCGATACTGAAAACTTTTTCAAAAAATATTAAAACACTTATTAAAAATGTCCATATTAAAACACTCAAAGGCTCTTTTTCCAGATAAATAAGACTTATAAAAATAACCGTTTCCATAACAAAAGCCCTGACAAGCGATGAAGGAAAATTAGTAAAATAAAGATATAAAAATTCTGTTGTTAAAATAAAAATACCCAAATCAAAATATCTGTTTCTATACGGAAAAAAACGGCTTTGAAAAAATTTATAAACAGGATTTAACATAAAAAACAAAATTGCGCTTAAAAAGCCTAAATGAAGTCCGCTTAATGCAAAAAGATGACTTATTCCAAGAGTCGAAAGGTCTTTTCTTGTGCTAAAATCAATAGATTTGCCAAAATACAAAGCTTTGTATAAATTTGTTATTTTTATATTTTTATGCTGATTTTCAACATATTTTTCAATTTTTGAAGGTTCTTTTAATTTCAAATCAAAACTTGGGGCAAAAAATCCGAAAAGATAATTTTTAAAAGAGATATGTTTGGTAAAAATTTTAACAGAGACATCTTCATTCAAAAGATTTTTTAAATCATCCCTGTTTATTGTATAAAAAGTTAAATTTTTTGATTTTATCTTCAATACATAGTAATTTTTCTTTTTATACTGATTTGCGACAAACCCGTCTATTTTAACCACTTTTTTTGAAATAAAATTTTTATATAAAATATAAGAAAAAGCCCCTCTTAAAAACAATAAAAAACTAAATAGTAGGAAGGTCAATATGAGCTTCGGTATGCTCAACTTCTTTAACCTCACTTAATTTATCGGAGAATTTGGTGTATTTTTTATGAAACAGCATTTCAACGGTGCCAGTCGGTCCGTTTCTTTGTTTTCCGATGATTATTTCCGCATCTTCTATTTCCTTTTCATTATATGTCACTTCCGCAGCTTTTCCTTTTTGAATTGCTTCTTTTTGTTTCTGTCTGGCTTCCAATGCTTTATATACGTCATCACGATAAATAAACATTATAATATCTGCATCCTGTTCTATTGCGCCTGATTCTCTAAGATCACTCAGCATCGGTCTTTTGTTAGGCCTGCTTTCAAGTGCCCTGTTTAGCTGGGAAAGGGCAATTATGGGTATTTGAAGTTCGCGCGCTAAAAGTTTAAGACTTCTGCTAATCTCTGCAATAGCCAAATGCCTTTCTTTAATATCTGAATTTATCAACTGAAGATAATCCACAATTGCAAGAGAAATATCTCTGTTTTGAGCTTTTAATTTTCTGAGTTTTGCCCTTATTGTATGAATATTGACACTTCCCTCGTCATCCACAAAAAGAGGTTTTTCGCTTAAATAATCACTTACCTCGGTAAGTTTGGACCATTCTTCATCATTTAAATTCCCCCTTCTTAAGTCCTGGAGAGGAATATCGCTTGCCGAACTTATCATTCTAAGCATCAGCTGCTCCGCCGGCATTTCAAGTGAAAAAATTGCCACCCCTTTATCCTGCCTTAATACATTAAATGCCAGGTTCAGTGCAAAAGCCGTTTTACCCATAGAAGGCCTTGCGGCAATTATTATCAAATCGCCTTCTCCAAATCCGCTTGTTTTTCTGTTAAGTTCAACAAATCCGGTATCAAGCCCTGTTACAATTTTATTTTGCTTTGATACCTGTTTTTTAATATAATCCAAAGTTTCGTTTATTATTTTGTTTGAATCTTTAAAATCCCCGGAAAGATTGGATGTTGCGATGCTGAAAAGTTTACTTTGAATCTCTTCAACCTCTTCAACAGCCCTTTTGTCTTCTTGCAAAACTGTTTTTTTAATTTCTGTTGAAAGATGTATAAGCTCTCTTTTTACCGATAAATCTTTTATCTCTTTTGCATAAATTTCTACCGCTTCTATCGGGGCGGTTCCCAAAATTTCTAAAAAAAGCTCTTCATCAAATTTGTTTTTTTTATTTAAAACATCCCTTAAAAAAATTTCATCAATAGGCATATCTTTATGATACAACTCTTCCATAGCTTCGAAAAGATATTGATGAAAAGGAAGGTAAAAATCTTTAGGGCTTAAAATAGCCGCCACATCTTCATATACTTTCCCGTCAAAAATAACAGCACTCAATATTCCCCTCTCAATATCCAAATTATATAAATCCAATTTTACTCCTTATGTTATAATTATAAAAAAGAGGATTAAATGTATGTAAAAATCACATATCCTTTCAAAGACACACCGGGTTCAATCCAGTTAAAAGATATTTATATACAAACCCACGATACAGATTTGGTTCATCAGTTAAAAACAACAAACAATCCTGTCGAAATTGGTATTATTTTATCTGAAAACGAAGAAAAATACAAAATTACAAATCCCCAAAAAGCAGATTTACATATTGAAATTGCCGATGTATTAATGGATTCGGAGCTTAGAAAAAAATTTAAACCTTAAAATGTTCTTTTACACCGTTTATAACATCTCTTACATCCTGAGATTCAAAAAGCGTTTTTAATTTCATTTTTGTTTTATTGTCCAAACTTCTTATAATTTCTTTCATTTCTTTTTCATTTTCAGCATTTTTTAGTTTTTCAATTATTTCTTTTTTCAATATTTTTTCAAGCTTTTCTTTAGTTACCTTATTTGGTTTAATTACCATAATCATAAAAATAACCGCCAAAGAAACAATAGTTAAAGCGACTGCATAAATTAAAGCGGGTGTATTCATTTGCATTCCTTTACATATTTATTTATCTCCTCCAAAAATTTAGGAAGCAGTTCTTTTTCTTTATATTTCCCTATTATTTCACCTTTTTTAAGTATAAGACCGTATCCTTTTCCGCAGGCTATTGCCAAATCAGCTTCTTTTGCCTCACCGAGAGCGTTTACAACACAGCCCATAACAGAGAGATTAAGAGGCACTTTTATATTTTTCGTTGCTTTTTCAACCTCTTCGACAATAGGAGGCAGGTCAACTTCTATTCTTCCGCACGTAGGACATGAAACTATATTAACTCCTTTAATAAGTCCCAAATCCTGTAAAATTGCACGCCCCACCCTAATCTCTTCTTCAAGTTCACCCGTAATGGAAACCCTTAATGTATCCCCTATTCCTTCAAGTAAAAGTGCTCCAAATGCCGCAGCGCTTTTAATAGTAGCATGGAATTTAGTCCCTGCTTCCGTCACTCCCAAATGAAAAGGATAATCCACTAAAGGTCTTAACATTCGATAAGCCTCGACCGTTCTTATAACATCGCTTGCTTTAAGTGAAACTTTTATATCAAAAAAATCCAAATCTTCCAAAAATTTAATATGCCAAAGCGCACTTTCAACCATTGCTTTAGGACTCTGTCCGTATTTTTTTTCCAGATGTTCTTCCAAAGAGCCGGAATTTACCCCTATTCTTATGGGCAGATTCCTTTGCTTACACGCTTTTACAATTTCTTTTATTTTTGTCTTTCCCCCTATATTTCCAGGATTAATCCTAAGTGCATCCACATATTCTGAGGCCATTAGCCCTAATTTATAATTAAAATGAATATCGGCAATAATTGGCAATGGAGATTTTTCTACAATTGTTTTTAGTGCTTTTGCATCTTCTTCATCAAGCACTGCAACCCTTACCAAATCGGCCCCTGCAAAATAGAGCCTGTTTATCTGCTCAAGTGTTGAATTTATATCTTTTGTTTTTAAATAGGTCATTGACTGAACGCTAATCGGGGCATCCCCTCCTATTTCCACGTTTCTTATTTTTATTTTTCTTGTGGGATATCTTTTAATCATTATTTTCCTTTATAAAATGGTAAATATATTCAATATTTCCTTCTTTTCCCCTAACGGAACTCTCTTCACTTCTTAATAATTTCCACCCTGCATTCTTACAATTGATTTCAAATTTTCTTCTTGCTTTCTCTATTGCAATTGTATCCAAAACAACACCTTTTTTATCTCTTTTTGCGTTTTTTCCCACTTCAAATTGAGGTTTAAACAAAAGTATAATATCTTTTTTAGCATATTTATTTATATTTTCTATTAATTTATTAAGTGAAATAAAACTTACATCACTTACAATACAATCAAATTTTTCCAAATATTCAAAATCTCTAAAATCAGTCTTTTCGAAACTTTCTATTTTTGGATTTTCTTTTAATTTTTTATCAAGCTGATTAATCCCAACATCCACAGCAACTACTTTTTTAGCACCTTTTTCAAGGCTAACCTCACTAAAACCTCCGGTACTTGCTCCAATATCTAAAACAATTTTTCCTTTAAAATCTATTTTATATTTTTCCAAATAATTTTTAAGCTTCCATGCCGCTCTGCTTACATAAATTTTTTCTTCTAAAATTTCAATTTTATCCTTTTCATCTACTTTAAAAGAAGTTTTATTTACTATTTTACCATTAATTTTTACTTTATTGTTATTAATAAGCTCGCTTGCTTTGTTTCGTGAGGTTACAAATCCTTTTAAAAACAAAAATTTATCAATTCTCACATAAAACCTTTTTGATTATTATATTAAATTTGTTATAATTTTTAAAACAAAAAAAGGAGACGTTATGGGATTTAGCGGATTTATAGCATTATTGTTATGTGTAGTGGCAACAGGGGCTATGCTTTGTATAGCATTAGATGCAGCAAAAAAAGCTAAATAAGCAAATCTTTTAAAGATTCAGCCGGTTTTTTACCGGTATAAATTATTTTATAAACTTCATTTGCTATAGGTGTGTAAATATTATATTTCTGAGCCAATTTATAAATAGCTTCGGTGGTGTAAACTCCTTCGGCAACTTCTCCAAGTTCATCCAAAATATCTTTAAGCATTTTGTTTTTAGCAAGATTAAGTCCGACCCTGTAATTTCTGCTCATTGTAGAATTTGCCGTTAAAAACAAATCCCCTGCACCTGCAACACCTAAAAAGGTATCCTTTTTAGCACCGAAAAACTCTCCAAATCTTGCCATTTCAACAAGACCCCTGCTGATTAATGCGGCTTTTGCATTATTTCCAAGATTAAGCCCTTCGCAGATTCCTGCGGCAATTGCTATTACATTTTTATATGCCCCCGCCACTTCTACTCCCTGAACATCATTATCAATATATATTTTTAAAAAATCCGGAAAAAATTTTTTAAATTCATTTGCCAAATTTAAATTTTTAGAAGCTATAACCAAAGCGGTCGGTTTGTTTTCTTTTACCTCTTTTGCAAATGAGGGACCTGATATAAACGCTAAATTTTCAGTTTCAATATATTGTTCGAAAATTTCATTCAAAAATTTTAGCTCATCTTTATCTATTCCCTTACTTGCAACTAAAATTTTTTTACCCCTCAAATCATATTTTTTTAAAAAATCTTTTATAGCCTGCGCTGCAATAACAATAATTATATATTCATTTTCTAAAACTTTTTCAATATTTACAAAGTTTTCTATATTTCTTTTTCTTCTCGAAGTAATTACAGCATCTTTATATTTTTGTTTTATGGCATGATACAAAGCGCTTCCCCAGCTTCCCGCTCCTATTATTCCTATCATTGTCTCCCTTTAAATATTTCCAAATCTCTTTTAAACCTATCTATTTCATCTGTATCACCCACAGCCACCAAAATATCGCCTTTGTTTAAAATATGATTTATACCTCTAACTATAAATATAACATTTTCACTTATTTCTTTATCCACTATTCCAATAATCAGTAAATTATATATGCTTGTTATCTCTTTATACACATCCTTTATTGCTTTACCTTCCAAAAAAGAATTTTCCGGAATTTCAATTTCTGCAAAAGAGAGCTTATTATCTTTAAAAATAATTTCTTCTATAACTTTTAATGTTAAAGGTTTTTTCAAAATAGTCATTATTCTGTTTGCTATAATATCAAAAGGGTTCAATAATTTATTTGCACCGGCCAATTTATATTTATATTCGTTTTCTTTATTGCTTATTTTAACAACAATTTTTAATTCAGGAAACAGTTCTCTAAGAGACAACACCAAAAACAGATTTTTTTCCTCATCTTTTAATGTACACATTGCATATTCTATATTTTCTATCTTTTGCAACTCTTCATCATTGATTTCGTTAAGTTTAATTACGTCAAAAAATTTTTCTTTTGCTTTTTGTTCTTCATTTTCATCAAAAACAACAATTATAACATTGGATTTTTTTAATGTAGCTGCGATTTTTTCCCCGTATTTGTCAAATCCGAAAATAGCTATTTTCATAAACTACTCTTTTCTATATGATATTTAAAATAATTTATGCTTACGCTGTATCCCATTACAACAATAATGTCTCCGGCTTCAAGTCTTAAATCAAAAGGCGGGTTAAAATAAAAATGGCCTCTGCTAAGAGAAAAAGTTTTTTCAAGCATTTGGGATTCTTTGTCTTTTAAAACGCCGAAAAGCAATATTTTATATTTGTCAAAATCAATCTCTCCTATCAGTTTCCCATCAAGTATTGAATTTTCAATAACTTTTATTTCATCAATAATTGCATTTTTCTTTTCACTCAAAATTGCGTCAATTACGGCAAATGTAATGGGGCTTCCTATATAAACACTTGCAAGAAGAGCAGTGGCCTTGGTAGGAACTACAACATAATCAGCCCCTACTTTTTTAAGTTTTGAAATATTTTTTTCATCATTGGCTAGGGCAATAATTTCAGCTCCTTTTGAATATGCCCTTAAAGTCAATGTTATAAACGTATTGGTAACATCCGAGTTTGTCAATACAAAAATTTTGGTAATTTTTTTAAAATGGAGATTTTTCAAAAAAATTTTTTGGGTAATATCTCCTTTAACTGCCTCATATCCTTTTAATGCAGCTTTTTCAACCCTGTTTTCATCAGTATCGACGATTAAAAAATCTTTTTTTTCTTTTATTAATTTTTCTCCTAAAATTTCTGCTTCATCCGAAAAACCGCAGATTAAATAAATTTCATTAAAATGCTCAATTTCCCTGAAAACTTTTTCACTTTTTAATTCATGCAGTTTCTCGGTAAATGCACTTGCGATAATGGAAGTGGTAAATGAAATAATACTGACTCCAGTAATAATTAATAGCATTGTAAGGGTTTTACCTTCATTTGTTACCGGCGTTATGTCCCCGTAACCAACGGTAGATATGGTAATTAAAGCCCAATAATATGAATCAAACAGATTTTTTATTTCAGGATTTGTATGAGCTTCAAACACATAGATAACTGAACCTCCAATAAAAACAATAAAAACAACAGCTAATAATACAATTAATAATTCAAATTTTTTACTTCTTAAAACATCTAAAAATATATTGACGTTTTTTGTATATCTTAATATTTTTATAAGTCTGAATATTATAAAAATTCTAAAAATTCTAAGAGTTCTAAAAGCAGGTAAAATGGCAAGTAAATCTATAATTGCAAAAGGCGTGCTCATATATTCAAGTTTTGTTTTAATAATTTTTATTAACACATTTTTTAAATGAAAATTTCTGCCTAAAAAATTAGATTCCTCGTATTCTTCTAAAATTATTTTATGAATATCATTATAAACCCAGACCCGAAAAATATATTCAATTACAAAAATAGTGGTAATTACATAAAAATCAAATTTTTCAAAAAACGGATTTACATTGTGTTTTATATCATAAAGGAGTATGGCAACGCTTAAACTTACCATAATTAGCATAAAAATATCAAATATTCTGTTACCTATATAAGAAGTGTCATTAAGAAGCCTGTCAATTTTTCTTTTAAATTTTATATATTTTTCACTGCCATCTAAATAAAAAGCAAAAGCAACTAATGCTTTTACTATCTTAGATTCTTTCTTCAAGAAAGCTTACTTTTTAAGATTTTATTTACAACCTGAGGATTTGCTTTACCGCGACTTGCTTTCATAACCTGTCCGACAAAAAAGCCGAATAATTTTTCTTTTCCGCCTTTATATTCAGCAACTTTATCTTCATTGGCGCCCAAAACATCATCCACTATTTTTTCAATAGCGCCTTCGTCACTTACCTGTTTAAGGCCCAATTTTTCAATTGCCTCGTCAACTTCAATATCTTCTTCCATTAACAAATCAAGCACTTTTTTACCCCCTGCTCCGCTGATTACAGCTTCTTTTTCCCTAATGGCAATAAGTGAAAGTTTTTCGGCAGGCACAGGAGAATTTTCAATTAATATATTTAATTTATTAAGTCTTCCCAAAAGTTCAATTGCAAGCCATCTGTTTGCAGCGTTTGGTTCAACCCCCCTTTGAACCATTTCTTCAAAAAATTTGGCAAGTTCAGGCTCACTTGTAAGTACTCCCGCATCATATTCTTTTAGGTTAAATTCTTTAATATAACGTTCTTTCTTTTCATCGGGTAATTCGGGAATTTCAATATCAAAAAATTCATCAGGCACTTCAAGAGGCAAAAGGTCAGGATCTGGAAAATATCTGTAATCCGCACTTTCCTCTTTTCCTCTCATACTTCTTGTTTCGCCAGTTTTAGAATCAAAAAGCCTGGTTTCCTGAACAACTTCTTTTTCATATTCATTATATTCATAAGCTTCTATTTGCCTCTCAATTTCATATTCAATCGCCTGTTTTACAAATCTGAAAGAGTTTATATTTTTAAGTTCAACCCTTGTGCCGAATTCTTTTTGTCCTACAGGTCTAACTGATACATTTGCATCACATCTGAAACTACCCTCTTGCATATTGGCATCGCTGATTCCTAAATACTTAACAACAGAATGGAGTTTTTTAAGATATGCAATGGCTTCATCGCTGCTTCTCATATCCGGTTCGCTTACAATTTCAAGAAGAGGGGTGGAGCATCTGTTTAAATCTACTTTAGAATATTCGTCTTCATGGATGTTTTTACCTGCATCTTCTTCCAGATGAGCCCTTGTTATTCCTATTCTTTTGGTTTTTCCGTCCGCTTCAATAAATAATTCTCCATGTTCTACAATCGGAATTTCAAACTGGCTTATTTGGTATCCTTTTGGTAAATCAGGGTAAAAATAATTTTTTCTTGCAAAAATACTTCTTTTATTAATGGTCGCATTAACAGCTTTACCAAACATTACAGCCTTTTTAACGGCTTCTTTGTTCATTACAGGCAAAGCCCCCGGAAGTCCAAGACATACGGGGCAAGTATTTATATTCGGTTCATCTCCGAAACTTGTTGCACAACTGCAGAAAATTTTGGTTTTTGTATTCAACTGCACGTGAACTTCCAATCCTATTACTACTTCATATTTCATTAATTCTCCTTATTGAATTACAAATTTATATTTATTTTTGTGAAGCGCCCTTTTAATGGCTTCCTGATGTTCAAATCCTCTTGTTTCAAGTGCTATTGTCACATTTGCATCACCAATTGCCAAATTAAGATCTGTTCTGTCGTATCCTATTTGAACAATATTTGCTTTTTGCTCAGTTAAGATTTCAGTCAGTTTCATAAGTGAACCCGGTTTATCTATTAAAGTAACTATCAATTTCATTTTTCTGTGTGATTTTAAAAGACCTTTTTCTATAATTAAGTTAACCATTGTTACATCAATATTTCCGCCGCTTATTACAACTCCAACTTTTTTTGGAGCACTAAAATTTATTTTATGATGTAATAATGCGGCCACACCGACTGCCCCCGCACCTTCCACAACAACCTTTTGTCTTTCCATTAAAAATAAAATTGCATTGGCTATTTCTTCATCATCCACTTCCACAATATCATCAACCACTTCTTTTATTATATTATAGGTTACAGGGGAAGTGTCTCTGACGGCTATGCCGTCTGCAATGGTTTTTACAAAAGCACTGTCCTGAACTGAACCGCTGAGAAAACTGAGTCTCATAGCAGGTGCACCCGCCGCTGTAACACCTATTACTTTTATTTTAGGATTAATCTGTTTTGCCGCAGAGGCTATACCGCTGATTAACCCCCCTCCTCCTACAGGAACCAATATATAATCCAAATCAGGAACAGCTTCGAGCATTTCAAGGGCTATTGTCCCCTGACCCGCCATTACATCAAAATCTGCAAACGGGTGAATAAATTCAAGTCCTTTTTCTTTTGCCAAATTTACGGCATATTCATATGCTTCATCATAATTGTTTCCAGCCAAAACAACCTCACCGCCATATTCTTTGACACCGCTGACTTTTGTAAGAGGAGTGGCCTCAGGCATTACTATAACTGAAGGCACATTAAAATAACTTGCCGAATACGCTACCCCTTGTGCATGATTTCCGGCACTGGCGGCAATTACTCCTTTTTTTCTCTTTTCATCCCCAAGTGCGGCAATTTTATTAAATGCGCCCCTTAATTTAAACGCACCTGTAATTTGCAGGTTTTCTTTTTTTAAATATATTTCGTTTCCCACTTTTTGTGAAAGTGTGGGTGCATAAGCAAACGGTGTTTTATAAATTACCTTATTTACCCTATTTTGGGCTTCTTTTATTTTACTGAGTTCAATCATAACAATCCTTCGTTTTTACATCTTTTGTGTTCAACCATAATACATTTATCTTCCACATAAAAAATTTCTGCATTTTGGGTTATTTTTTTTGAATTTTCATTTTTTATACCTTCTTGTAAAAAAACACATTTTACTCCGGGAAGCTTGATGGCTTTTTCCACTATCGGCGGAGTATCTTCACTTTTTCTGAAAATATCAACAATATCTACTTCAAAATCTATTTCTTCCAAACTTCTGTAAACTTTTTCTCCCAATATTTCAATTTCTCTGGGATAAACAGGAATAATCTTATATCCGTTTTCCTGCATATATTTTGCCACCTGATTTGAAGCCCTGTGAGGCTTTGGAGAAAGACCGACCACAACAATAACTTTTGAATTTTTTAATACACTGCAAATAGATTTGTCGGCATTTTTTGCCGTAGGCAACTCACAAGAGAGCATTTTTTACCTTTTTTTACAAAATTATATCAAAAAAAGCCCTAAACACTTGATTTTTAATAAAAAAAAAGAGTAAAATTTTTTGTAGACTAATTTAAGGAGGAAAAATGAAAAAATCAGAACTTATCGCCGCTGTGGCAGAAAAAACAGGTTTAAGCAAAAAAGATACTAACGCAGTGATAGATGCAACTATTCAAACAATTGAAGAAGCGTTAAAAGCTGGAAAAAAAGTTAGTTTTATAGGATTTGGAAGCTTTGAGAGTGTCACAAGAGCTCCAAGAACAGCAAGAGTGCCGGGAACAGGAAAAGAAATCAAAATTCCTGAAACAAAATCTGTAAAATTCAAAGTAGGGAAAAAACTAAAAGAATTATTAAATAAATAATTCTTTTTTTTCTTTTTTTTGATATAATTTCATTCCAAGCCGGCGTGGCGGAACTGGTAGACGCGTCGGACTCAAAATCCGATGAGCTCTGCTCATGTGGGTTCGAGTCCCACCGCCGGTACCATTTTAATAATTTATACTTTTCAAAATTATTTTTGTTTTATAATGGCAAGAATCAGCAATACCCCCAAAACAAATGCAAAAACAAATCCTCCAAGCCCTAAAATAGAAATATGCCCCATCATAGGCGGAACATAAAAAGATAAAAGCATTGAAGAGCCTATTAAAATAGAAGCTATAATAACTGCTAAAGAGAGTCTGTTGAAAGAATTCTTCATACTTTCTTCTATTTCATCTAAACCGACATGCTCAAATTCTATTTTTAATTCGCCGTTTTTAACTTTATCTATTATTTCATTTATATTGGAAGGGGTTTTTTGGAAAAATTCCATTATAGAAAGATTTAATTCATGTGATTTTTTAAAAATATTAAAAACAGAAAAAATTTTTTTATATGTTTTTATAATAAACGGTTTAATTTCTTCGGCGGCGTTAAATTCAGGATATAATTTTTTACCTACCCCCTCCATCGTCACCAAAGATTTTAAAAGTAAATAATTGTCTTCTTGTAAAAAAATTTTATATCTGTTCATGATTCTAAGCAAATCTTCCATTAAAGATTTTAATTCTATATTTTTAAGTGAAGAATAAAAATATGTAGATATTATGTCAGCCGCCTCTTTTTTAAAAGATGAGACATCAATTTCTTTTGGAACTTTAGAGAGTTTTAAAACATATTCAGCCGCTTTTTCTTCCTCATTTTTTATTACATAATAAATAAGTTCTATAAAATATTTCCTATCTTCTTCGCTTAACCTTCCCATAATTCCAAAATCCAAAAATACAATTTTATTCTTATACACCATTAAATTTCCAGGATGGGGATCTGCATGAAAAAATCTGTGTAAAAAAATCTGCTCACATATTAAATCAAAACCTTTTTTTGTAATTTCTTTTAAATCATAACCGGATTCTTTTAATTTTTTTATATCTGAAATTTTAATTCCATCAATATATTCCATAACAAGTAGTTTTTTTGAAGAAAAATAGAGCTTTGGAATTTTTATATCGTTATTACCTTTAAAATTAGCGCTGAATCTTTTCATATTAAGAGATTCTAAATTAAAATCAAGTTCTTTTTTTATAGATTTTGCAAACTCTTCCACTATTCTGACACTGTCTATTCCGTAAATTAAAAGCCGACTTCTTAGAATTTCAGCCAATCTCTGCAAAATGGCAATATCCAATAAAATTTTATCCTCAATACCAGGTTTTAATACTTTTACAGCTACAATTTCACCTGTTTTTAAAGTAGCTTTATAAACCTGACCAATTGATGCACTGGCTAATAGAGTAAATTCACCTTCAAAATAATCTTCTATTTTTTTATTTAATGCCTCTTCAATAACACTTTTTATTTTTTCAAAAGGCATAGGAGAGACATTATCCTGAAGTTTTTCAAATTCTTTGGCTAAATCTATCGGTATTAAATCTGGACGCAAAGAAAGAAGTTGGGCCATTTTTATAAAAGTAGGTCCTAATTCTTCTATTGCTTTTCTAATTCTTTCATTTCTGGATAATTTCGACTTATTTTTTTTGAAAGGGACAGGAACACCTAAACTCTCTATTATATCTCCAAATCCATACTTTGCAAGAACAAAAATTATATCTTTTGTTCTTTTTAATTCATAAATACTATTTTTTAACATTTAAATTATCAAGTTTTTCTTCAATTCTTTTAATATCTTCTTTTGTTGCAACACCTATTTCGGATAATTCTTTTTTTACTTCTTCTTTTATCAATCTTTTGATTTCTTCCATTTTTTGCTCGGATTCTTTTTTCATCTCATTTATAAGTTCACTGGCTTCTTTTTCGCTAAGTTCTCCCCTCTTTTTAGCTTCTTCAATTAATTCTTCCATTTTCTCTTTTGCCAAAAAAACACTTCCTATACCAAATTTAACTAAATCTTGAATATTCATACATCCCTCCTTTTTTTTATTTATTATACTACATTTTTATTATACTACATTTTTATTAAAATTTCATTAGCAATAGAATTTTCATCCACTTCCAAATATTTTTCAACTTCTTTTACAGTCCCATGAGGAATAAAAATATCCGGATATTCAAAACTTTCAATTTCAACATCCAAATTTTGTTCATTTACAAATTCACTGAGCATTTCAGCAATTCCGCCTTTTTTTGCATTATCACTGATTACATACCATTTTTTGGCTTTTAAACTTCTTAAAAGCTCTTTATCAAAAGGTTTTACAAATTTTAAATCAACTATTCCACTCTCTATTCCTTTTTCTTTTAACAGTTTATAAACTCTATAAGCTTTCCCCACACCGTTTCCATAAGCAATCAGCATAATATTTTCACTGTCAATTAGAATTTCGCCTTTTCCAAGTTCAAAATCTTTTGGTTCAAATATATTATCTTCAAGTTCAAACGCCCCCCTCGGATATCTAAACGCACAAGGAGAGCTGTTAAATTTATAGGCAAATTCCACAGCCTTTCTTAATGTATTAAAATCCCTCGGTGCAAAAAGGGTCATATTTGGAATTATTCTTAAATACCCCACATCAAAAACACCCTGATGTGTTTCCCCGTCGGCTCCTACAATTCCAGCCCTGTCTATCGCAAACCTAACCGGATAATTATCAAGACATACATCGTGAATTACCTGGTCATACCCTCTTTGTAAAAAAGTAGAATAAATTGCAACAAAAGGAATAAAACCTTCTTTTGCCATAGGGGCCATTGAAGTTACCGCATGCTGCTCTGCAATTCCCACATCCCAAAACCTTTCGGGAAATTCTTTCATTAACTCTTTCATTCCTGTCCCACTCGGCATTGCGGCGGTAACACCGACCACTTTTTCATCATTTTTGGCTATTTCAAGCAAAGCATCGGCAAAAACTTTGGTGGCGTTAAGTGAGCTTTTTTTAAGAGGCTCACCGGTTGCTATATCAAAAGGAGATACGCCATGCCAGTGTTCATAATAGCCTTCAGCCTGTTTATATCCCTTGCCTTTTACCGTTTTAGCATGGACAATAACAGGTTTTTTAAGTTCTTTTGCTATTTTTAACATTTCTATTATTTCTTCAATATTATGCCCGTCAATAGGGCCTATATATTCAAGCCCCATTTCTTCAAAAAAGATACCGTTAACACTGAAAAACTCTTCCATTTTTTTAGCTGTAAATTTTACATCTTCGGGCATAAAATTGAGTATTTTTTTAAATTTGTCTTTAAAATTCTGATAATGTTTTTTGGCTTTTAACTTTGTCAGATATTTACTAACTGCCCCTATAGGTCTTCCTATGCTCATTTCATTGTCATTTAAAATAATAACAACAGGAAGTTTCAAATATCCTAGTTCATTCATTGCTTCATACACCATTCCGGCACCCATAGCACCGTCGCCAATTAATACTACAGGGATTCTTTCTTCTTTTTTTAATTTTATGGCTTTCGCCGCTCCAAGTGCCACTGAAATAGACGTGGATGAATGCCCCGCACTGAAATAATCATATCTACTTTCTCTTGGTTTTGTATACCCGCTTATTCCCCCAAACTGCCTTAAACTCTCAAATTCTTCCCATCTGCCGGTTAAGAGTTTATGTGCATATGCCTGATGTGAAACATCAAAAATAAAAGGGTCTTTTTCAACGTCAAAAACATAATGCATTCCTATAATTAAATCTACAGCCCCAAGGGTAGAGCTTAAATGACCCCCTTTTCTTGAAACAATATCAAGTATCCTCTCTCTTATTTTCTTGGCTAATTCATTCAATTCTTCTACACTCATTTTTTTAACATCAATTTTCACTGTTTCTCTCCTCTAAAATCGACTCTTTTATAGCTTTAAACCTGTTAATTATTTCTGCGTCAATATTTCCTATGTCGCTTATTATAACAACCCCGCCTTCTTTTATAGCGGGATCTTCAATAATTTCAACATTTTTTAAATCTTTGTTTTTTAGAAATTCAGCATCTTTTGGATTAACTTTTATTTTTATTTTTGTAGCATCTTTTACCTCATCCATTAAAGATTTGGCCAAGTTATAAGCTATTTCTTTAGAATTTTCACTGATTTCTTTTTGGATTACCTCTTTTGCTATATCGAGTGCTACAGAAATAAGCTCTTTTTCAATAGACACTATTTTCTCTTCAAACGTTTCATTTATTTTATCTATTTTTTCGATTGAAGTTTCCAATAATTTCATTTTTTCACTGAAAATATCTTCAATCTCTTTTTTACCCTCCCGGATTCCTTTTTTGTACCCTTCTTCAAAAGCTTTTTGTTTTTCAATATCCGTCTGTTTTTTACATTCATTTAACTGATTTTGAAAACTGTTTTCAATATTTACAATATTATTACTCATCTCTTCAATTTTAGCGAGCAGTCTTTCTATCAATTCATTGCTTGATTTCGTGTTTTTTTGCATATTAATTTCTTCCTTTACAATTTGCTCATCTTTTTTTTCAATTATTACTTCTTCCGTTTCACTATTATCTAATTCTTTAAATTTATAAGGTTTGACAATATGTTTATTAGAATTTTCATTAGAAATTATTTTACTCAATTACCTCCTCCTCGGCACCCACTGCTATTTTACCTTCTTCAGCAAGTTTTTGTACAATTTCAACTATTTTTCTCTGTGCTGCTTCAACATCTTTTACTTTGACTGGCCCCAAAAACTGCATCTCTTCTTCGAAAGCCTGGGAAGCACGTTGAGACATATTGGACAAAAATTTTTGCTTAAGCTCTTCAGGTGCACCTTTTAGGGCAATCATCAATGTATTTTTATCTGCCTCTTTTAAAATTTCCCTTATAGCGGTATTATCGAGTTTAAGTATATCTTCGAATGTAAACATTTTTTCTTTTATCTTTTCAGCCAGATCAGAATTAATCTGTTCAATATATTTTAATGTATCTTTCGCAGCTTTCTGACCAAGTCTGTTGAATATTTCAGCAACAAATCTTACACCTCCGATTTCCACTTTATATCCTGTAAGTGATTCAAGTTTAGTTTCAAGAATAGCACTTACTTTTTTAATTATCTGAGGAGAAATATCCCCTAAATTGCTCATTCTGATTAATACTTCTGCTCTTAATTCATCGGGAAAATAACTGAGAGTTTCAGCCGCACTTGTTGGATCCATATGAGCCAAAATCAAAGCAATCGTCTGAGGATGCTCATTTACAGTAAAATCTGCAAGCTGTTGGGGTTTTACTTTTTGTAAAAAACCAAATGTCTGCTCACTTTGAAGGGATTTGGAAAGCTTATCCAAAACTTTTTTGGCTTCTTCAGGACCTAAAGCTTTATAAAGAATTTCTTTTGCATACTCAAGACCGCCACTCGCAATATATTGATTGGATTGAAATATTACATAAAATTCTTCTAAAACAGCGGCGGCGACAGCTTTATCTATAGCTTTCGCTGTTGCTATATATTTACTAATTTCAGTGATTGAATCAACATCCATATAAGAAAAAATCTGAGCTGTTAAATCTTCGCCCAGTTGAATCAATAAAATAGCTATTTTTTCAGGCATTGATAATTCATCTAAAATCGCCTGCTGCTGGGGTGTTAGTGCCATTTATATTCCTTTTTGCTCTTCTTCCTCTTTTAATAAATTTTCAAGTACTTTAGCTATATCTTGCGTTTTATCCTCCACCATTTTTGTAATTCTTTCAAGCAAAACATCATATTTTAATTCTTCTTCATCAATATTTGAAGATATTCCAAGCTGTGTTTCAACTTTTTCTTTAAGTTCTTTTATTTTATCGTATGTATTCTCTTCTTCCTCTTCTTCAATTTCAAGTGTTTTTTTAGGTTTTTTAATTTCTTCTTTCGATTTGACTTCTAACATTTTTTGGGAAAAAGGGGCAATTACTTTTTTATAAAAAACAAACAACACAATTAACAAAATCAAATATTTTATTATATTTTCAACCGGTCCCAAATATACTTGCACATTATCCATTATATTTTCCACTGATGATTTTTTTTGAGAATTCAGATGATTAAACTGAAAACAGCTGACGCTTACACTATCCCCTCTTTTTGAATCAAAGCCTATAGTATTTTTAACCAGATTATTAATATTTGCCAGTTCTATTTTATCCAACGGTACAAACACAATTTTGCCGTTTTTGTCTTTTTTATAATTTCCGTCCACCACTACGGCTGCGGTAACCCTTTTTATCTTTGCAAGAGGTGCTATTGTGTCTTTTATAGTGGTTGATATTTCATAATTGGTGGTGTCTTCACTTTTTGTATATTTATTTTTGATTTGATTGGATTTACTTCCCTGAACCGGCCCGATATTACTTACTGCCCCGGGAACTCCCCCTACTTTTTTTTCTCCGTATCCTGTTTTTTCTTCGTCTACAGTCTGTTCGCTTCTTACAACATTGTCCGGGGAATAAATGGTCGAATGCGATTTTACTTTGGAAAAATCAATATCCAGATTGACTTTTGCCACAATTTTATCATCTCCCCCTACAACAGGGGCAAGAATGGAAGTTATTTTATCTTCAAGTTCTTTTTCAAGTCTTTTTTTATATAATATTTCTGTTTTCAAAAGCTCATTATTAGAGCTTAATTCATCATTTTCACCAAGTAAATTCCCGTACTGGTCTATAATTTTTACATTTTCAGGTTTAAGTTTAGGAACTGCGGCGGCAACTAAATATTTAATACCTTTAATCTGTTTGGGGGTTAATATCATATTCGGCTTTAATTTAATCATTACAGATGCACTCGGAGGAGTCTGTTTGGAAACAAAAACACTTTCTTTTGGAAGTGCAATATTTACTTTTGCCTCTTCCACCGCATCTATTGCTTCAACAGTGTTGGCAAGCTCCCCTTCAAGAGCTCTTAAGTATTTAATCTTTTCTTCAAAAGCAGTTGCCCCAAAACTGTTTTTATTAAACAGTTCAAAACCTACATTGCTCGCTTTCGGGAGACCCTGAGCTGCAATTTCAATTCTTAGTTTTTCCACTTTGTCTTTCGGAACTTCTATAATTCCGTCGCTTGGAATAACATATGAAATTTTTTTCTTATCTAAATATTGGGCAATTAAAGCAGCGTCTTTTGGTTTTAAATTTTCAAAAAGAATACTGTAATTATCTTTTTTTAAAGAAGTCGAAGAATTATAAACAACCAAAAAAGAAATCAATAAAACAAAAGCGCCTATTGTTATACCGATAACAATTTTCTGTTTTTTATTTAAATTTTTGCTAAAAGCAATTATTTGTTTAAATAATTCTTCAAAATTCAATTAATCAAACCTTTTAATAAATTTAAAACTTTTTCATTTTCTTCTTTTTTACCTATCGTAATTCTTATTGCATCAAAGCCGTAACTGGCCATATCTCTTACAATTATACCTTTTTTTAGCAGATTATTGGCAACTGATGTAGAATTTTTTATAAATAAAACAATAAAGTTTGTATAACTTTCAATAAAATTCAAATTATTTTCTTTTGCGAAAATTTCATATCTTTTCATTTCTTCAAAATTAAGCTCAATTCCCATTTTCACAAATTCTTTATCCTTCAAAGCTTCTATGGCAGCTTTAAGCGAAAGCGTGGTAATATTAAAAGGGGGTCTTAATTTATGAAGGTTTTTTATAATAAATTCATTGGCAATTCCGTATCCAACCCTCATACCGCCAAGTCCGTAGGCTTTTGAAAAAGTTCCGGTGTATAGCACATTTTTATATTTTAAAATTTCTTTTGGTTTTATTTCTTTGTTTTTATCTTTGAAAGAGGCATATTCCTGATATGCCCCGTCTATTATTATTAAAGTATCATCATCTATTTTTTCAATAAAACTAAAAACATCCTTGGCATCTATACATTCCCCCAAAGGATTATTAGGAATACATAAAAATATAATTTCCGGATTTTGTTGTTTATAGATTTCATAAAACTCTTCTAAATTATGTTTATCTGATTTTGTTTTTAATATTTCAGCCCCGAACTGTTTTGAATAAATTTCATACATCGCAAAAGTAATTCCCGCCATTAAAACTTTTTTTGGTAATATCGCATGAATTGCAAATTCCAAGATTTGATCGCTTCCTGCCCCTATAATTATATTTTCATTTTTTATATCAAATCTTTTAGATAAAGTGTCTTTTAATTCATAATAACTGTCGTCAGGATATCTGTGCATATTTTTAGCTGTCTTTTTTACGGCTTCTATCGCCATAGGGGGAGGACCGTACGGATTTTCATTACTTGCAAGTTTTATTATTTCCGAAGGCTTTATACCGTATTCCCTCACCACCAATTCTATAGGCTTTCCAGCTTCATATGTTTTTAAATTATTTAAATTTTCAAACATTTTCTTCCTTTATTATCAATATTTTCTATTCACAACTCACCACCCCGCCTCTTTGCAAGCGGCCGGACAGGCTCACCACTCACTATTTTAACATTCCCTAAGATAACTGCCGAGCCAAAGCATATTTTCCTCTTCTATTAAGTTTTTAACAGCTTTATCTTCTATATGTCCTTCAAAATCTATATAAAACCATGTATTAAATGTATCGTCTTTATTAGGTCTGCTTTCTATTTTTAAAAGGTTTATGTTCTTATCTTTAAATTTTTTAAGCAAATTAAACAAAGCCCCTGTTTTATGGGAAGTTTTTGCAATTACACTTGTTTTGTCATTTCCACTTTTTTGAGTTTTAAAATCGCTTATTATTATAAATCTCGTTCTGTTTGCCAAATTGTCTTCTATTTTTTCAAAAAGTAAAGGAACATTATAAAGTTTAGCCGCAATTTTTGAACATATAGCCGCACTTTTTTCATCTTTGCTTGCCAGTTCAGCTGCTTTTGCCGTTGACTCGGTCGGAATAAATTCAACATCCAAAAGTCCATGCGTTTCAAGAAAATTAAGACACTGATTATAACCCTGCGGGTGTGAATACACTCTTTTTATATTTGCAAGTTCGTCCTGAACAGAAGCAAAAGAGTGATGAATGTCAAGACAAACCTCTGAAACTATTTTTACATTATATTTTTTAAGTGAATCAAGAGTTATACCCACAACACCTTCTGTATTGTTTTCGATAGGCACAACCCCGTATTTAGCCTCTTTATTGTGTACGGCTTTAAATACGGCTTCTATATTAAGTAAAGGCAGATATTTGGCGTTTGCCCCGAATTTATGTTCCGCCGCCTGATGTGTATATGTTCCGACAGGGCCTAAAAAAGCAATTCTTTCACTTCTTTCAAGCATTCTGCTTATTGCAAAAATTTCCAAAAATATCGCCTCTATATGTTCTTTTTTTAATATTCCGTTTTGTGCTTGGCTTAATCTGTTTAATCTTTCTATTATTTCCTTTTCTCTTTCCGGCCTGTATACAGGGGTATTAGAAGAATTTTTAATCTCTCCCACTTTTTTGACAATTTCCATTCTTTTATTAAGAAGTTTTAAAACATTATCATCAATTTTATCTATTCCTTCTCTTAATTTTTTTAAATCCAAAATTCTTTCCTTTTTAAAAATTCTCCAATATTTTCGGCTATAAAATCCACTTTTTGACTTATTTCATCTGACTTTTTAATTTTACCGCTTAAAACCAAAGCCGTTTTCATACCAAGTTTACCGGCCGGCAATAAATCTCCTATTAAATCATCACTAATTATGGTAATTTTATCATAATTTAAAGAAATTTTAATTCTTGCAGCTTCAAAAAAATTTAAACTTGGTTTTCCAACAACCTCATAATTTTTGTTTATGGTATATTTCAGCATTTCCAAAATTGCCCCGAGTCCCGGATAACGCTTATTGTTTTTACGGTAAAGTGAAGTTTTATGCATTCCTATTAAATTGGCCCCTCTTATCAAATATTCAATAATATCTGCAATTTCATCTGAAGAATAGACTTTTATTCCCAAAATTACATTATCAGGATTATCAAAATCAATTTTAAAATTTTTTTTCATTATTTTAACAAATTCACTGTTACCAAAAGGAGCAATACTGCCGTTTATAAACTCACAACCCCGCCGCTTTGCAAGCGGCCGGGCAGGCTCACAACTCACTATTCACTATTTTTCACTTCTTCAAATAATCAATTTCACATGCTATTAAATCCTCAAAAGTTTCCCTTCTTCTAATAAGCCTGTCTTTCCCATTAATCACCGCAACTTCCGCTGCTCTGGGTCTTGTATTGTAATTACTGCTCATTGAAAAACCATATGCCCCGGCAGAATGTATTAAAACCAAATCCCCGGGATCTGTTTTGGAAATTTCTATATCTTTTGCAAAAAAATCTCCGCTCTCACAAATCGGGCCCACAATGTTAGCCTTGCTTTTTTCTTTATTTTCATTTAAAACCTCAATTTTATGATATGCCCCGTACAGGCTTGGTCTTATTAAATCATTCATAGCCCCGTCAACAATTACAAATCTTTTATCCCCATTTCTTTTTTCATATAAAACTTTAGTTAAAAACCATCCCCCGTTTCCAACTAAAAATCTTCCGGGCTCACAAATTATTGTCACATCAAGTCCGCTAAGGGTAGAAAGAACCGCCTGGGCATAATCGTAAGGCTCTATTAAATTTTCATCTTTATATTTTATGCCGAGTCCTCCTCCAACATCAAAAAATTTAATATCAATATTTATAGCTTTTAAACTCCTTACTAAATCAGCAACTATATGACTAGCCTCTTTAATAGGCTCAAGTTCTGTTAACTGGCTTCCTATATGAAAATGAATTCCTATCGGATTTAAATTTTCACTTTTTTTAGCATAAATATAAAGCTTTTTAGCTGTTTCTATATCAACGCCAAATTTATTTTCGTGAAGCCCCGTTGATATATATGGATGTGTTTTTGGGTCTATGTTTGGATTTACTCTAATGCTAATTCTTGCAACTTTTCCTAAATTTTTAGCAATTTCTTCAATTCTTTTTAATTCCGCCTCGCTTTCAATATTGAGCATTAAAATATCTTTTTCCAAAGATTCTTTTATCTCATCATCCCTTTTTCCCACGCCGCTGAAAATTATTTTATATTTATCTATTCCCGCAAGCAAAGCTCTTTTAACTTCGCCTATACTGACACAGTCCGCCCCGCTTCCAAGAGAGGCAAAATGATTTATTACACTTAAGTTTGAATTGGCTTTAACGGCATAGGCTATAATACTTTTTCTTGCTTTAAAAGCTTTTTTTAATTTGTTGAACTGCTCGCTAAAATAATTAAAATCATATACATACAAAGGTGTGTCATATTTTTTTGCCAAATATTTAAAATTCATTAATTCTCCTTTTTAATAACATAAATATCCAATACTAACACAAAAAACAGAGGCAAAGTCAAAATAAAGGGGTTTATCACACCCTGTTTTACAAATTTATAAAGAAGTAAATTTGCCCCCCATAAAAATACGGAAAAGAAAACTGATTTTATCAAAAAAAATGAAATTGAAGAAATTCTCTGATGCACAGGCGCACTATACATTAAATATATCAAAAACAGTATTAAACTCATAGGGGTTAATATCTTAAACATTAAGATTGATATTATTTTATTTAATTTTATACTTTTGAAAATTTTCATAGCCAAGAGAGCATCTTTTATAGAAATTGATTCCAGTTTTTTCAAATTCGATAATACAAGTGGCTCAAAATCAGTTAAAACATTTAAATGTTTTTCTTTTTTTACAATAAGTCTGTTTTTATCAAACATTTTAACTGTCACATTGTTTCCCATCCATTTATTGTTTTTATATTCGGCTTCTTTTATATTTATTATTTTTTTTACTTTCATCCCCTCCAAAGTAAATATTTTAACACAGTAAGCTTTTTTCAAAAGAGGTTTTAATTCTTTTATGTACACAATACTGTTTTTATATTTTAAAAAAAGATTTTCTTTTTTTAATTTTTTATTCAACAGAATATTTTGGGCCTTTTGATTAAAATAAACATAATTTGTATTATCTAAAACAATAAATATAAAATAAACAGATAAAGAAAAAATTAAAAACACAAACAATATTTTATTTTTAGAAAATCCAAAAGAATAAAAAGAAACCAATGTATTGAATTTTATAAAATGATAAATAGTATATAAAAAAGAAAAAATCAGAGCCAAAGGATAAAAATTTTCAAATGAGTAACTGATAACATATACGCTGTATAATATTAGCAAATTTGAAGAATGAGGCAGTTTTGAAAAATTACCTATTAAATCCAGTAAAAGATATAAAAAAGAAAGACTGAATAAAAACAGAAAAAAATTTCTGGAAAATCTTTTCAGAATATATAAAAAAAACATTAACAGGATTTCCTTGTATATTTTGAAGCGGCATTTTCAATATCTTTTACGGCTTCTTTAATCACGGGAAAAAGCTTTTTAATACATTCTACTTCATCATTTTTAAAATCGCTAAGCACGTAGTTTACAACTTCTTCTTTTCTCTCAGGCCTGCCTATACCAATTCTTACTCTGTAATAATCATTTCCTATAAATTTATCAATGGATTTTAATCCGTTATGACCGCCGTTGCCACCGCCTCTTTTAAATTTAAGCACACCCAGTTTCAAATCCAGATCATCATGAATAACAATTATATTTTTATTGTCCAATTTATAAAAGTTTTTAACCAAAACAACGCTTTCACCGCTTAAATTCATATATATTGAAGGTTTTAAAAAAAGAAAATCTTCTGATTTAAAAAGTTTACCCTTAAAATTACCGTTTTTGTAGGCGTTAAATTCGTTTATAAGATAATCAACCGCAAAAAAACCAACATTATGACGATTAAGCTCATATTTTTTACCAGGATTTCCAAGTCCTACAATAAGTTTCATTTTTTACTTTTCTTTTATTTTTTATTCCCCTAAAGGGGAGAAGATTATTTGGCTTTAATAACTCCAACTACCGGAATAGAAGGATTTAAGAAACATTCAACTCCGTCAGGCATTTTAATATCTCTTATTAAAATATTGTCCCCAACATCAAGATTGCTTATATCAAGTTCGAAGAAATCCGGTAAATTTTCTGGTGCCGCTTTAACTTTGATTCTTCTTCTGTGATAAATTAAAACACCTTTGTTTTTTAAACCTACAGGTGTTCCTTTTACTCTGATAGGAACATGGTAATATGATTTTACACCTTCTTGCGCAACCAACAAATCAACATGCAAAAGTTCGCCTGTTACAGGATGTTTCTGATATTCCTGAACAACAACTTTTAATTCTTTATCTCCCAATTTGACAGGAAAAATTAAATGTTCTTTATTTTTCATATATTTAATAAAATCACCCATTTTGAATGCAGCATTTATGTTTTCGATTCCTTTTCCATAAATGTTTGCAATCAGATAACCATCCCTCTTAAGTTTTTTGGTTTCTTTTTTTGAGGTACTCTCTCTGATAATTCCTTGTAACATTTTAACTCCTTAAATTTTTTGAAAGGAAATTATAACAAAAAATTCAATTAATTGCTATCTTTTAAACCTATTTTTGCGTCATTTACCACTTCTAAACCTTTTTCAAGTTTTGCTTTTCTGAGTTTAAGAAGAAAATCATCCCTGCTTGATGCATATTCTATTGCCGTTTTTTCATCAACTCTTCCTTCGATAACCAAATCAACAAGATGTTGGTCAAAACTCTGAGTACCGTAAATATTTTTACCTTCTTCAATAGTGTCCTTGATTTCTTCATCCCTTCCTTGAAAAATAAGTTCTTTTACCCTCGGTGTTTTTATCATTATTTCCATTGCAGCCGTTCTTTTTCCATCAACAGTAGGAACAAGCCTTTGAGATATGACCCCTTCAAGTACGCTTCCAAGCGTCATTCTGATTCTATGCTGTTCGCTTGGCGGAAAAACACCTATAACCCTGTTTATTGTCTCTTTTGCATCCAACGTATGAAGTGTCGAAAAAACCAAATGGCCTGTTTCAGCTGCATGAAGGGCTATTTCCATAGTTTCCAAATCCCTCATTTCCCCCACCAAAATAATATCAGGGTCTTCTCTTAAAGCGGCACGCAGGGCATTGGAAAAGCTTAATGTATCCTCACCTAGACTTCTTTGATTAATTAAACATTTTTTATCTTTATGGACAAATTCAACAGGGTCTTCTATAGTAATAATATGTTTTGCTTTTTTATTGTTTATTTCGTCTATCATTGCGGCAAGTGTCGTAGATTTACCGCTTCCTGTAACACCTGTTACCAAAACAAGGCCTCTTTCAGATTCAGTAAATTTTTTTATAATTTGAGGCAGCTTTAATTCCTCTATAGTGGGTATATTAAGAGGAATTGTTCTAAAAACAAGACTCGGTCCGTCTATTTGAAAAAAGGCGTTACCCCTGAAACGGTAATTTTCATTCAACTTATAGTTAAAATCTATCTCTTTTTTTCTAACCATTTCCTCAAATCTGTTTCTTAAGATTTCTTTTAATAATTCAACAATGCTTTCCCTTGTTAGTTTTGGACTCTCAACAGGAATAAGTTTTCCCTGAATTCTCATTCTTATCCCGTCTCCAGCTTTTATATGTAAATCACTTCCTCCTTTACTGACCAAAAAGCTAAGATATCTTACTAACTCTTCTCTTGTCATATTATTCCTTTATAGAATCAAGCATATTATTAAATGCATTTCCAAAAGCTTCAACACCCTCGTCAAACAATTCCTGATAAATTTTTTGCATATTAATTCCAGCAGGTGTCAAAAACCCAAAAAACGCATCTATATGTTTTGTCTGAAAATGAAATGATTCTTCAAGTTCTTTATCCTTAATGGCTTCTATTACATCAAGAGGCAATGTTAATACTGAATTTGGCAAAAATAAATTTTGCACATAATAATCCTTAGGCAAATAGTTTTGTTTTACACCTGTTGATGCAAAAAGTGTTTTAATGTTTTCACTTTTTTCATTTTCTATCATATTATATATTTTTATAGCGTTAAAAAAACCGATTCTGTCCTGCGCCAAATTTAAAGAAGCAAGAACAGGATTTAATTTTCTGTCAAATCTGCTTACAAAAACGGATATTACCCCTTTCACATTCCCTTTATCAATAGCTTCAAAAGCTCTCATCGCCTGATTCGGGGAAAAAACAAGAGTAGCGTTTATATTTATACTTTTTTTTGCAAGTTCTTCCATCGCTTTATATCCGGTTTCATTTGCTGGAATTTTTATCATTACATTTTCCCTCTCAATTTTATCATACAGTCTTAAAGCCTCATCTATTGTGCCTTTTGTATTGTTAATAAGTCTCGGGTCAACTTCAATACTTGCAAAACCGTCGTTATCATTTTCAAAATTTTCTTTTAATATATCGCAGGCTTTTTGTATATCTTTAACAGCGTTTTCTTCATAAATTTCTTTTGAAGAGTTATCTTTTAAATTTTCTATATCATTTTTGTAGATATTTTTTTTCATGGCATTTGCAAAAATCGAAGGATTGCTTGTAAGACCGTTTACCAAGCCGCTCTCAACCATTTCTTTAAATTCACTCTCCAAAAATTCCCTGTCTAAATAATCCACCCATATACTCGTCATATTCTCTCCTTAAATAAATTCCAAAATTTTTGTTAAATCTTTTTCTTCTATTATAATATTTGCTTCTTTTTTCAAAATTTCTTTTGCACAAAAAGCAATTTTTGTTTTTGCGTATTTAAACATACTCAAATCATTAGCACCGTCCCCTACAACCATTGTTTCATCAGAAGAAACCCCTAAAATGTTTTGTATCCTCTTTAACATATCACCTTTTGAATGGGAAAACATCATTTCTCCCCCCACAAGACCGGTTAATATACCGTTTTTAGAATGAAGAGTATTGCTAAAATCGGCATCAAATCCCAAAACTTTTTTTGCATAACCTGTAGCATTTCTAAAACCTCCACTGAAAACAACTATTATAATATCGTCTTTTTTTAAAGCTTTTATAGTTTCTTCAGCCCCCGGCATAAAAGGAAGATTATGACATATTTCATTAACTTTTAACTCTTCCAGACCTTCGAGAAGTTTTACCCTCATTACAAGACTCTCAAAAAAATCAAGCTCACCTTTCATAGCCATTTCGGTAATTGCTGCCACTTTATCTTTAAGCCCAAGCGGTTCAGCTAAAAAATCTATTGTTTCCCCGTCCATCAATGTTGAATCAAAATCAAAAACAGCTAATTTCATAATTTCCCTTTATTTTTACAAAATTTTATCAAACTTTTGTAAATTTATGCTAAAATTTTGCAAAAAGGATTTATTATGGGAATTGGTACTTGGCAAATAATTGTAATTTTAATAATTGTTTTATTGCTTTTCGGAGGTAAAAAAATTCCGGAACTGGCAAGCGGTCTTGGCAAAGGTATTAAAAATTTTAAAGACGCAGTAAAAGAAGGTGAAGGTAAAGAAGAAAATCAGAATGTAGAAAAAATAGAAGAAAAAGATACTGATGTTAAAGACGCTACGGTTGAAACAACAGAAAAAAAAGATGTAAATGCTTGAAGAATTAACACCTCACATAGCTGAGCTTAGAAGCCGGCTTATTAAAATAGTTGTTGTATTTTTCATACTTTTTATTTTATCTTTTCTTTTTTGGAAAGATATTTTTGTTATTTTGGCAAAACCTGCAACAGATGTTTTACATACTTCCAGCAATTCAGAAATGATATTCACCAACCTGGTGGAGCCTTTTATGACAGCTGTAAGAGTATCACTCTATACGGCTTTTTTTGCATCTTTACCTGTCATTCTTTACCAATTATGGAAATTTATAGCCCCGGGACTTTATGACAATGAAAAAAAACTGGTTTTACCATTTGTTGTATTCGGTACGATAATGTTTTATTTGGGGGCTGCATTTGCATATTTTGTAGTTTTTCCTATCGGATTTAAGGTATTAATCAATTTTGGCGGTAAAAATTTTGTTGCAATGCTAAAAATAAGCGAATATGTAAGTGTTGCGCTTAAAATAATGATTGGTTTTGGAATAGCATTTGAACTTCCCGTACTTTCGTATTTCCTGGCAAAATTAGAACTTATTACAGATAAAACACTAAAGGATTTCTTCAGATATGCTGTTGTTATAATATTTATAGTAGCGGCTGTTTTAACTCCTCCCGACTTGTTTTCCCAACTTGCAATGGCCACACCTCTTTTAATTCTTTACGGATTATCTATCTGGATAGCGAAAGCTGTAAACCCTTATAAAGAAGAAAATTAATTTTTTTTCTTTTTCTGCAATATTATTAAAAAAATACAAACAGTTATAAAACATATAAATATTTAGATTAATAAAAATGATAAGTATAAATCTATATCTAAGTTTAGTTATATTGACTAAGTTTTTTTGATTTGTTATAATTACAAAAAATAAAAACAGGAGGCGCAAAGATGATTATAAAAAAAGATGCAGCTAAAATTATCTTAGAGTTATTAAAATCAGATACAAAAACAATAAAAACTGAAGCACTTAATAATGAAGCATTAAAAGAGTTAATCTTAAGCGGAATTATAAGATTTCCAATGCCAGCGGTTGCAGAATTTACATATGGAGGTTCAATAGTAGCTGAAGTATTAAATAAAATAAAGAATATTCAAGCAACTGATGAATGGAAAGATGATTTTAAATGGGTTAGCAGTGAAGTAATTGCAATGATAGATGCAAGTATTAAAAATAAAAACAAAACTACAAAAATAACTAATGAAGAACTAGAAAAAAGAGGGTTTGCCAAAAACGGAGAATTAACCCAGGAGGCAATAGATTTATATGAAGCATACAAAGTAATTAACCCAGAACTTGCAATAGATGCAAAACTTGCTGAATATATCAGAAAAACACCTATAGGACCAACAGACGTTCATTTTTTACCTATTGAAGAGAACAACAAAGATTTACTTGAAGCTATGAGACTTATAGCATATTCAATTCCAGTTGGAGAATATTTTACATTTACAGAACTTGGCCAGGCTATAAAAGAGACCTTAACTTACGGTGGTTGGGCAAATGAAGGAAGTGTACTTGATTTATCAATTTTAGAAGATATTGCAAAAGTGGCTGACGGCGAAGAAATTGACATTGATTCACTTACAGACCTTGAATCCCTTGGATATGTTACAAATATAGACGAATTAACAAAAGCTGGAGAAAAAGCACTTGAAGTTTATAGAATTTATAGAGATAAAACTCAAAAACCGCTAAAAACATTTGCTATTGAAAAAGAAGAAATCCAAACTCTAAAAACAATTCAAAAAATCTGGGAGGAAAAAGCCCCTGAAAATCCTGAAGAAACACCTACATTTGATGAAATAAAAGCACAATTATTAGAAAGAAAAATTAAAGAATATAAAAAATTCATTGAAAAATATGGCAGAAGACTTGATGAAATGCCAAAGAAAAAACGAGAAATTGTCAAAAAATTTACAGATTTAGAAAATGAGAAAAAATGGTTTGAAGAAAATTTTGATTTAAGAGAATATTTATATTCATTGGAAGCTTTCGGATTAATAGAAGAAGGTGTTGATGAAAAAGGAAAAGCAGTATATTTTGTTACAGAAGATGGCAAAAAAGTACTGCAAGACCAAAAAGATGAAAGAGCGATTCACAGTTGGTCGGTTAAAACTTTAGCAATTTCAAATAAAATGTTTAGTGCACCAAACAGAGAATGGGTTGAAGAGGCTAGACGTGAAAGAATTTTAGGCACATATGAACCTACAAAATCTGGTTTGATGTATGAAGAAATTGCAACTCATAAAAAGTTACCATTTATAACAAAATATGAAATGGATATTTTCAAAATAATTCCAAATAACGGAATTGCATGTGAAGATATTTTAAAAGGAAAAAGTGAAGAAGAAAAAACAAGAATTTTTGAAGCAATAGATAAATTAGAAGCAAAAGGATTTGTTGAAGTATTGCCTGATAGACATATTATAGAAACTGAATATGGAAAAATGATGGATGAAGCTATAAGCTCAGTTCCTGAAGGATTTGGAGCGCCTATTAATCCGACAATTTACAGAGTTGTAAAAGCTATAGCTGAAACTGGCAGTATGTATGTTAAAGAGAAAAAAATAAGAATACTTCCTGAAAATATAAAAGAAGCTGTTAAAAAATCAAATCTTGGTAAAGAAAGCTTTGAAAAAGCATATATTGCTGCAAGAGAAGCTAAATATTTAGGAAGAAACAGCGTAAACGAAGCAGGCTTACTTATGCTAAAAGCCGTTGAGATTTTCAACGGTTAATTTTTTTCTTCCCAATGAAGTTCTATTCCTTTTGAAGTGGTTACAAATCCGGTTATTCTTATTTTTCCAACATGCACCATTTTATGATGCTTTTTACAAAGAGGAATTAAATTAAATTTATGATTTACGGGAACATGGTCAATAAATCCTTTTTCTGCCTGTTCTTTTGGGAAAATATGATGTACATCATCAACCGGTGCCCCGCATATTGCGCATGTTGTAACAATTACTTTTTTATTATATCTGCTTTTTCTTTTTTTTATTAAAAGTTCAAGTTCGCTGTATTCTTCATTTAATTTTTTTCTTATATTTTCTGCAGTTTTTAAAAATTCACTGTCCAAATAAATTGATTTTGCAAATTCAAGCCCGTATATGCTGCTACCGCTCCCCTCTTTTAGTTTTCTGTCGTATATTAATTTTTCACCGTCAAAATAAACTTCCAAATGCCTGGCGACGACATTGGGCAAATTTTTTATTTCTTCTAAATCCATCAACTGATGCAGATGTGTTGCAAATAAAAAATTTATATTCTTTTTTGCAAGCTTAATTACAGCACTTGCGACAATGGACATAGCAGATAAAGTTTCTGTTCCATGTGCTATCTCATCACCTAAAACAATGGAATTAGAATCGGCTCTGTTGAAAATATTTTTAAGTTCAAGCATTTCTACCGCAAAAGTAGAAAGTCCTTTTGAGAGATTATCTTTTGCTTCAATTCTTGTAAAAATTCCGTTTATCGGTTTAAATTCCATTTTGGCAGGGACAAAAAAACCGCTTTGAGCCAAAAAAATGGCTATTCCTACACTTTTCATAAGAGAGCTTTTTCCAGAGCTGTTAATTCCATACAAAAGCATTCCGTCATATTCATTGAAATCTATATCGTTTGGAATATAAATTCCGTTTTCCTGATTCACTTCTATTAACGGATGCCTTAAATCCCTAAAAATTGGTCTAATATTTGAAATTTTAGGCATAAAATAATTAAATTGTTTTGCAACCTTGGCACTGCTGACCGCTACGTCTATTTGTGCGATTTCATCCGAAAGAGATTGTAAAACATCAAATTCCCTTGATATTTCATCCAATTTTTTTAAATATAATTTTGTAGTTTTTTTTATTATTTTATTATCAAGAGTTATAATTTTATCGCTTATTTCTTCTATAATCTCTCCTGAAATTTTCACACTGTTAGTTAAATTTTTAATCCTAAAATCTTTAAAAAAAACATTTTTACCGTTTATTTGTGTAAACGTATTTAAAAATTTATCTTTTATTAAATTAAATCTTGTTTTTGTCAGGCTCAAATAATAACCTTCTTTCTCCAATTGAGAAAGTTCTACTTTTACATCACCCAATTTTTCTATTTCTTCTTTGATTTTTACAAGTTCATTAATATAATGTTTTTTTTCTTTATTCAATTCATCAAGCTCTTTATTTATACCCTCGTTAAAAAAATTTTCTTTTATATCTTCAATTTTTACATTTATTTTGTTTAAATCAAAATGCCTTTCAATATAATTTAAAAAATTATCGATTTTTAAAGATTTCTTTTTAAGCAGAAGATAAATTTCGCTGCATGATTTGAGGGAACTCACTAAAAAACTTAGCTCAAACGGATGAAGTCGTTTTAATTTTATTTTTCTGTCTATTTTTTCCAGATCATATATGTCTTTAAGTAATTCTTCAAATTTCTTAAACCTGTTAAGCATAAAATTTACGGCTTTATACCTTTTTTTTAATTCTTCTTCATCTTTTATGGGATTAAAAAGCCTTTCTTTAATTAGCCTTTTTCCCATTGGGGTTTTAGTTTTATCTATTAATTTTAAGACTTTACCTATTTCAAGCTGTTTGATGGGATTGTTTCCTAAATATACAAATTTTTCATCTTCTATAAGTTCAGGAAATTTAATGTGTTTAATCAAATCTTTATTGTGGGAAATGACAAATTCAAGCAAAATACCCAAAGATTCTGTAATTAACGGATATTTTTCCAAATTCATAATTTCAATGGGAGTTAAAAGCGAATGTATTTTATAAACTCTTTTAAAAATTTCATTTTGATAATTTATGTTCATTCTTGTTCTGTTTATAATTATATTTTTACCGTCAAGTTCCAAATAATTCACAATTTCATCACAATCAACATTTTTTAAAGTTAAAATGATTTCGTTTGATTTATATGTCTGAAGAAGTCTAAACAGTTCATCCAGGGCAAAACTAACGTCATCTTTTGTAGAATAGTTTTCGTATATGTAACTTTTTCCTGTATTTATATCAATATTTGCATATCCTACATGAAAAGCATTGTATTTTTCGACAATTATGGAAGTTACATAATTTTCATACGTTTTTGAATATTCTAAATTTACCCCTGGTGAAATTATTTCAGGAAGATATCTTTTTACATTAGGAGGTGTACCTTTTTGTTTTATAAGAATCAGGGTGTATTTATTTTCTTCTATTAATTTTTCTAAATATCTGTCAAGTGCATGATTTGGAAAACCAGCCATTAAAGGATTTTTCACATCAATATTGGGTACTGACTTATTTTTTTTGGTAAGTTGAATATTTAAAATATTTGCTATTTCTCTTGCTTTTCCGATTCCATCTGTTTCATATGTTTCAAAAAAAGTTCCGACTTCCATTAAAACAACGGCATTTGGATACAAATTATCATAATATTTTTGAAGTTCAAAATATATTTCAGTTAAAAGTTTTCCTTTTTTATTAAGGGATTTATTAATATCCATTATTACCTTTTTTATGTATAATTATATCAAAAAGGAAACAATTGAAAAAATTAATTTCTATTATTATTTTTGCAAATTTTGCCTTGGCAATAAACTGGAACACAATAGTAGGGGTTTTTAAAAAAACTGTTAAAACTATCTCTTATACACCCGAGAGTTTATGAATTTGACACTCAGGGATTTCCAAAAATGCATTGTATTGTTATTTTCGCTATGCAGTGTGTTGAAACAAAACCTGAATATATAAAATTAAACAAAAAATTAGCAAAATGATTGTAAAAATAACCCTTACACTTTTTTTAATAATGGATCCATTTGGCAATTTACCGGTTTTAATATCTTTATTAAAAAATTATGATAAAAAAACAAAAATTAAAATTCTTATAAGAGAATTATTAATATCACTCTTTTTAATTTTTATTTTCATATTATTTGGAAAGCAAATTTTAGAGCTTTTTGGACTCAGTGAAGCGTCTGTTTCAATTGCAGGCGGAATAATTTTATTCTTAATAGCATTAAAAATGATTTTTCCATCAAATGAAACAGAAAATACGGATAAAACCGATTTATTAATAGTACCGATTGCCATTCCAATGATTGCCGGGCCGTCACTGCTTGCCGTTCTTTTATTGTTATCAAACAGTTACAATTTTCATATTTTATTTACTGCTTCTATCATCTCATGGGCTTTAACATCATTTATAATTATATTTTTTACCTATTTGGCTGAATTTATTCCATATAAATTTTTCAATGCTGCAGAAAAACTTATGGGAATGTTGTTAATCGCCCTTTCAGTTCAAATGTTACTTGATGGAATAGCTAATTATCTACATTTAAAATAATTTCAACTCCTCTTATATTTCCAGCTAAATCTTTAAAAAATTCAAACTTTTTTATCCCTTTTTCTTCTAAAAATTTGCTTAAAATCTCTTTTTGATTATACCCTATCTCAATTATAGCATAAGGAATTTTAAATTCAATTGCCTTATTAATAAGTTTTTTTACAATATCAAGCCCATCACTCCCACCATAAAATGCCTCATCAGGTTCAAATTTATTTGGTTTAGGATAAGAATTTTCCACATACGGAGGATTAGCAATAAGTAAATCGGCTTTTTCATTAAATAAATCACATTTTTTAAACTCAATTTCTACATTATGTAGCTTTGCATTTTTTTTAGCAACTTCAATGGCAATTTTATTTATATCAGTTGCTATCACTTCAGCCCATGTGTGTTTTTTAATCTCAATTGCAATTACCCCGCTTCCCGTGCAACAGTCAATAACTTGGAACTTGGTACTTGGTACTCGGTGCTTGGCAACTTGGCAACTTTTTATTAGTTCAATTGCCCTATCAACCACAACTTCCGTATCATCCCTTGAAATTAAAACCCCCTCACTGATATAAAATTTATCTCCGTAAAAATAAACCTCTTCAAAAATATATTCAATCGGATACCCATTTTTTACTTTTTTCTGAATTTCAAAAAATTCTTCTGGTACTTTCAAATCATCATTCAAAAAAAGCCATGCTTTATCTTTGTTTAAAAGTTTTTCTAAAATATAAACACTCTCAGGAAATTTTATAACATCTTTAATCCTCAATTGTTAACCTTTTTATTAAGTTTAAATAAACACTGTAAGCACTGCTAAAAGCCCATTGAAAATTATAACCCCCAAGCTCACCTGTCACATCTAAAACCTCCCCTACGAAATAAAGTCTTTTTTGAAATTTACTTTCCAAAAATTCATTTAAATCATTTGTATCAACTCCACCTTTTGTAACTTCAGCTCTCTCAAATCCAAAAGTTCCGGCCGGGGCAAATTCATAATTATTTAAAAGTTTAAGTTTTTCTTTTTCAAATGATTTTAATTCTCTTACTTTCTTATCTTTAAGATTCTTGGCATTTAAAAATTCTTTTACAAATCTTTTTGGAAGTGAAAGCTGGGTAGAAATCTGTTTATTTGGGTTTTTAAGAAAAGTAAATACATCTTTTTTTAAAAAACCGATACTTATTTTACCTTTATCCCACCATAAAGATACATTTAATACTGCAGGACCGGTAATTCCCCTGTGAGAAAAAAGAATATTTTGCCTAAATTTTTTCTCACCTTCTTTTACAACAGATTCAAATGAAATACCGCTTAAATTCTTAAACCAGCTTTCACTTTTTTGCACTGTAAGTCCTACAAGCGCCGGACGCAGAGGAGTAATTGAATGTCCAAAATTTTTGGCTATTTTATATCCAATATCGCTTGCACCAAGTTTTTTATAGCTTATCCCCCCTGTTGCTACAACCACATTTTTAGCATAAAAAAACTGTTTATCAGTAATAATTTTAAATCTGTCCTTTTCAAATTTAACCTCAATAATTTCTGCTTTGAGTATCTTTTTTACATTTCTTTTAAAAAAATTAAGTAATATTTCACTGCTTTTAAAAAAATATTGATTTTTTTTAGCTTCAACTATTTCTAAATTATTTCTTTTCAGCCAACTAAGTAAATCTTTATTTGAAAATTTTTTTAAAACTTTTCTAACTAACTCTTTATCGCCTCTGTAATTATTTTCGGTTACTATTTTATTGGTAATATTGCATTTTCCACCGCCGCTGATTCGTATTTTAGCTCCGATTTCTTTATTATGCTCAATAATTAAATAATTCTTTTTTAAAAGACTTCCCAGAAAAAGACCGCTTGCCCCTCCTCCTAAAATTGCAGTATCAATCAATCTCGACATTTCTTATATCTATAAAACTACCACTTTCAAATTTATCTAAATTATCAAAAAGTTTAACAAGTTTTCTCACACCTTCATTTAATTCAATTTTACTTTTATCAACTCTCTCAACTGAGCTAAATTTTTCCCTCTCAGCTGAAATTACTTTTCTTACCATATCTGTATCAATTACCCCTGGAGCTACGGCAAAAACAGGAGTATTAATTTCTTTTGAATATATACTTACCATCATATTTAAAACACACTTACTAAGAGCGTATCCTCCCCAGCCGGGATTTCCGTTTACTGCAGCACCGCTGCTGATAATTACAATTTTTTTAGCCCATTTTTCAAGCAAATCTATTAAAACTTTATTAGCCCACACATTTACTATGAAAATGTCATTAAGTTCTTTTACACTCCATTCTTTCATTAATTTAATTTCACCCAATATCCCTGCATTTAAAATAACTAAATCAAAATCAGTGTTAAATGCTTCAACTGCTTTATATAAATTTTCAATATTTGATAAATCAATTTTATAAAAAGGAATGTCAAAAGGGCAGCTTCTCCCAATCCCATAAACTTCATCACTTCTTTCAAGATATTCATTTAACCAATCCATAACCTATTCCTCTGTTTATTCCTGTAATTAAAATTTTCATTTTTGCCCCTAAATTAATTCAATATAGATTTAAAAAATCTTTTTAATGAAATTTCTTTATTTATTAATGCAATAGGTAAAATTGAATTTTCATACATATTGCATTTTAAAGTTTGTATTATATTCAATATCTCATTTAAATTAACAAAATCTTCAACATTAGGATTTTTTATTGTATCATAATTTCTAATTGGTATAGTATATAAATTAATATTTATTTTCATCATTATATACATATTGGTTTTTCAACTCCAATAATATTTAACTCAATTCCTTTTAATAAAAAATATACTATCATCTCTCTCATAGGTTTATGTAAATTTGCAGTCTGTCCAAAAAATGCTAAAGGTCTATAAAAATTCGGATAACTTAGATGGATTTCTTGTATATATTTAATTTTTTATTTTTAATATTAGGATTTATAGGATGAGTAGCTAAATTCCACTCATTTTCAGGAATATCACGAAACTCTCTAAAAATTAACCACTTTAAAGCTGATGCAAGATTAAAATTTTCTTTCTATTCTCTTTTAAATTTTAAATCTTTTTTAGAATAAATAAAGCCCCTATTTTTATAGCTACTAACTTTGAACTTGGAAATTTTTTTGCTGTTATGGAAGACAATCCACCATCTATTGCAATTACATATTTTATATTGCTATCTTTTTCATCTAAAGCATTAAATAAATTACTGAAATTATTTAAATCAAAATTTTGCTGAGGTATATAACAGTGTGATAAAAATTTTTTACTTTCTTCATCTATAAATTCACTATGTCCTGTTTTACCTGCAAATTCTATAGGTTATAAACCCATTTTGATTTTCTTTTTTAAATTCATCTATTTGCACAGGTATTACAAAAGGATTAGATAATAATTTCATTCTTACAAATCCTTTATCAGTATCAACACTAAATTTTTTTAAAGAATTTAAAAAATCTTCAAAATCATAAAATTTTTTTATTTCTTTTAACTCATCTTCATTATTTAAATTTAATATATTTGAACTAATCTTCTTTTTTTGGAAACGATAAATCAATTATAACTATTTTTCCTTTTCTAAGATTTTTTAGAATCTCTAATTCAAAAGATTCTTTCAAAGTATTTGTATGATATTTTGCCATTGGTCTAATTTTTAAAAAACCACTAATTGAATTATTAGAACCAGGTTTATTAATCTTTGTCAGCATTCTTAAAATCGATTGAATATCTTCATCAAAATATTCTTTTCCTTCTTTTTTCTTATAGTTAGAAAAAAACTCCCATTTATTGTTTTACAAGTTCATTAATTTTTTCCTTTCCTGGAAACTTAATTTTATTTTTATAAGATTTTAAATCTGTCTCTTATACAACATACATTTATATGCTGCTATTTTTCTATCATATCTTGTTTTTATACTATGATTTTCATCATAATCATCTGGTTTCGTTAAATCTATTGATCACCACTTTCTTCAAGAAATTTTTTAATTAAAGAAAAACCCTCTTTTACAAGACCAATTCTTTTTTATGTAAAGCATAAAAATCATTTTAAATAAGGTTTTAGTTTGTTTTCGAAAATTATACAAATTGAAAATAATTTATTTTAGCCATTTTTTTTAACTTATCCTCATTAAATCCTCCTTTCGTTTTAGTTATTTTTCTAACTTGTCTGTTAAATCCTTCAACAGTATTGGTAGTGTAAATAATCCTTCTAATAGGTTCTGAATACTCAAAGTAAGTTGATAATTCTTCCCAGTTGTTTTTCCAAGAATTAACAGCTATAGGATATTTATCTCCCCATTTTTCTTCAATATTGTCAAGTTCAGTTTCAGCCTGTTCTTTGGATATTGCCTGATATACTTTTTTTAAATCTTTCATAAACTCTTTTTGGTACTTAGAACCAACATATTTCATTGAATATCTAATTTGATGAATAATACACCTTTGTACTATAGTTTGAGGAAAAACAGAGTTTATTGCTTCACTAAATCCTTTTAATCCGTCAACAGAAGCTATTAAAATATCCTCTACTCCTCTGTTATTTAAATCTGTTACAATGTTTAACCAAAATTTTGCACCTTCATTCTCTGTTATCCCATACCAAGTAAATCTTTTTTGCCTTCTAAATTTATTCCTATTACAAAATGTAATGCTTTGTTTTTATAAAAACCGTTATCATCTTTTATTTTAAACACCATAGCATCCATATATACTATTGGATATATGGGGTCTAATGTCCTATTTTGCCACTCTCTTATTCCAGGAGTAATTTTATCTACTATTCTTGAAATTAAGCTATCACTCATTTCTACATTCTCATCTTCTGTCCTACTGCTTTTAGCATATTCTCTATCATATTCTTCATAAATTCTTTTGTTAATTTTGATATATCTTCTTGAGTTTTACATTGTTTGCTTAATTCTTTAAAATCTATATTTAATACCGCTTCTTTTCTCATAATATATCCTTTCATTTTATTTTTTTTTACATTTTCAAAAAAGTTAATTTTTAATACTTTAAAATTTGGCTTATCAACAACACTATATCTCATATCATCTTCTTTCATTTTTACCGTATTCGACTTACCGGTTCTAGTCATACCAAATAAAGCAGTTCTTGTTCCAAGAAAATCCTTAGAAGAAATATAAGCAGGAACTTTTGATTCTTCTTGTTGAAACCTTTGTGTATTCCTGATTCACTCTCATTATAAATAAATTCTTTCATTCCTTGATTTACTATAAACTTTAAAATCTCACTATTAGCTTTATAAACTTTATAATTATTCAATATCAGCTCCAAATCTTACTTTTCCTTTTTTATATTTATAAAAAACTCCTAATATGCGACATTACAATACCAAGAAAAACTTAATTCATATCTTGTATATGGGTCTAATTTACTCTCTTTTTTTGAACCTTCTCTACCTGTTATATCTTTATCTTCTTTATAATATGCTATCATAGTAGTGATAATTTCAATATCCATAGGCAATTTTGTTGGATTTATAACTCTTAATAATAAAGCCTCTTTATTTTCTTTTTCTGCTTCACCTTTATAAAAAAGCTAAAAAGAAAACACCCTTTTGGAATACCTTTTACATTACATTTCCAAAAAATCACAAGTTAATAATTTAATAGTTTCATAGTCTATATAAAATGGATTTCCAACAAAAAAATTCTTCTTTATTGCCCTCTTTTAAAACTGTCAATTGAAACAATTTCATCTAATTTATCAAATAAACTACTTATACTCATTGTTTATTCCTTTATTATGTTTTCAAACCTTAGTTTAGATTGCTCAACATATTCCTTTTTTAACTCACAAATTATCCATCTTCTATTAAGCTTTTCTGCTACAAATCCTGTAGTATTACAAAAATTCTACAAAAAAAGAAACTATACCTGGATAATGCCAAGTTCTCTACATTTTTTTAAAAAAGAATCATTAGACGATATATTAGAAAAACTTAATACATTATAAGGCAATCTAACTTCTCTATTTTCATCCAATGGCTCTAATTCAAACAAATTATGAGAAATACTTCCCCCATTATTTTTAAGAAAACTTTTTTCGCTTATATTATGTTCTGATGGTCTTTTTCCTGAATTATAATTTTTTCTTTTTAATAAATTTTTCATACTTTTACTATAAGGTCTTAAAACTTTTCTATTATCTGCTTTTGGAAAATCGCTTAGTGCGAATTCTATTTACTGTTACCCATTGTGCTGGAGATGGTAATCTTGAAGGATTATATACTATAAATTCCTGAATAAGCCTTAAATTTGCTTTTTCATTTATTACTAATCTTAATAAAGCTTCAAAAGGTAATAAAGAATGAACTGGTCTTTTCTCTTCCCACGAATTTCCAATTTCAATTACTAAAGAACCATCTTCCTTTAACAAATCTTCAAAAATAGGTGCAAGAGATTCAAATTTTAATTTTTTTCCCCTTTTAATATTTCCATACTTTTTTTTATTTATTTTTATAGTTTTTTTTTAAATAAATTATCATATAAACAAACATTTTACCTTTTATAGTTTTATATGAAAAACTCATACTTTATCTTCCTTATTTCAAGTTTTTCCAATCTCTCTAAAATCGGTGGATGAGAATAATAAATAAATGAATATAATTTGCTTACATGAGGAAAATGTTTGTTTTCTGCTACGAGCTTTTTAAGAGCGCTTGCCAAGTCTTTTTTGCTAACCAATTCACTTCCCATTTCATCTGCACCAAATTCATTTTGTCTGCTTATTAAATTAACAAAAGGCTGCAATATAAACATAATCATATCCATAAATAATAATGCCAAAATAATTATATTTACCCCGTTTTTAGGTACATGAATCTCATTAAACAAATTATCAGGTAAATTCCCAAAAACAGCAAAAATTATAAAAAGCATAATTCCAACAACCGCAATATTTTTTAATATGTCTTTGTGTTTAAAATGCCCAAGTTCATGCCCAAGCACTGCCAAAATCTCATTTTTATTCAGTTTTTTTAAAAGCGTATCAAATAAAACAACTCTTTTACTTTTGCCAAGCCCTGCAAAATAGGCATTAAGTCTTGTATCTCTTTTGCTTGCATCCATTACAAAAATACCGTTGCTTTTAAAGCCGACTTTTTCCATCATATTTTCAATATCGGTTTTAAGTTCTTCGTCTTGTAACGGCTCAAATTTATTAAAAATACTTGCAAATATAGGATATAAAACATTTATCAAAATCACTACCAAAAATGTAAAACCAAACCCTATAATCCACCAGTATTTAAAATGTTCTATAAAATAAATCAACCCTGCAAAAAATACCCCGCCTAAAATTAAAAACAGGACTATTTTTTTAAATTCATCCACAAAAAAAAGTTTCCAAGGTGCTACATTAAAACCAAATTTTTTATCAATATGTTTTTCCCAAATATTTATAGGAAACGTTAAAATATAATTTACCGCAAAAAAAACAAATAAAACTTCCAATTCACTAAGCAATGTATTTTTACAAAGTAAAAAATTTATAATAAACAATCCTCCGCTCATCCAAAACACAACTAAAAACATACTTATTAATGCGTTAAAAATATTAAGAGTATGTTTATAAATAGCATAAAATGCAGAATTTTTATACTCTTCTACATTCATAAATGAAACAATTTCAGGAAAAACTTTTTTAATATAAAAAACTTCTTTTATTTCTATAATAATTTTTACAAAAATATAAAGACCAAATAAACCTACCAATAAATTTACCAAAATTTGTCCTTTTTTAAAGAATTTTATCAAATTTAATTAATTATATAAAATCATTATAAACATAGGCACTGACTAAATGTAAATATTTTAAAATAACTTCAAAGATAAAAATATTACAGCTCAGTGCTTCATTTTGCTAAAGCACCACTCAAATTTTGCTAAATTCGCAACACTGTAATATTTTAACTTTTTTGTTATTTAGTCAGTACCTAAACATAAAGGAAAATAAAACATAAATTAATTAATATAAATAAATTAAAAGACTGTCCTGGAAAGCTGGGAATAAATGAGATATTGAATATTAGATTCTGTATATCAAAGGTGCCAGACCCAAATAATAATAAATAAATAATAAAAAAGGATTAATGATAAAGAAGATAACATATTAAAGCTTAGCAAGGACCTACTTTCCCACACCCGCAGGGTGCAGTATCATCAGCGCTGGAGGGCTTAACTTCCTGGTTCGGAATGGGACAGGGTGTTTCCCCTCCGCTTTGCCCACTAAGCTTAAATATATTATCTTATAAATTAAAAATTAGCTGTTAAAAGTCTTGTCTCACGTCCGCTTAAAAGCCATTCGGGTTATTAGTACTGGTCAGCTCAACCCCTTGCAGGGCTTACACCCCCAGCCTATCAAGCAGGTAGTCTTCCTGCACCCTCATGGGAAGGCTCATCTTGGAGTGGGCTTCCCGCTTAGATGCTTTCAGCGGTTATCCCTTCCGAGCTTGGCTACCCAGCGCTGCCCTTGGCAGGACAACTGGTACACCAGTGGCTCGTCCAACCCGGTCCTCTCGTACTAGGGTTAGCTCTCCTCAACCTTCCTGCGCCCACGGCAGATAGGGACCGAACTGTCTCACGACGTTCTGAACCCAGCTCGCGTACCGCTTTAAATGGCGAACAGCCATACCCTTGGGACCTGCTCCAGCCCCAGGATGCGATGAGCCGACATCGAGGTGCCAAACCTCCCCGTCGATGTGAGCTCTCGGGGGAGATCAGCCTGTTATCCCCGGGGTACCTTTTATCCTTTGAGCGATGGCCCTTCCACTCAGAACCACCGGATCACTAAGACCGACTTTCGTCTCTGCTCGAGGTGTCTCTCTCGCAGTCAGGCTGGCTTGTGCCTTTACACTCTTCAGACGATTTCCAACCGCCTTGAGCCAACCTTTGTGAGCCTCCGTTACTCTTTAGGAGGCGACCGCCCCAGTCAAACTACCCGCCAGGCACTGTCCCCCAGAAGGATTACTCCTGCGGGTTAGTAGGCAGGATATCCAAGGGTGGTATCTCAAGATCGGCTCCACCAGAGCTGGCGCCCTGGCTTCTCAGCCTCCCACCTATCCTGCACATGGATATCCCACCTACAATGCCAAGCTGTAGTAAAGGTCCACGGGGTCTTTCCGTCTTGCCGCGGGTAGGAGGAATTTTCACCTCCACTACAATTTCACTGGATCCCTCTCTGAGACAGCCCCTCATTCGTTACGCCATTCATGCAGGTCGGTATTTAACCGACAAGGAATTTCGCTACCTTAGGACCGTTATAGTTACGGCCGCCGTTTACCGGGGCTTCAGTTCACCGCTTCGCCCGAGGGCTAACGGATCCCCTTAACCTTCCGGCACCGGGCAGGCGTCACACCCTATACCTCCTCTTACGAGTTAGCAGAGTGCTGTGTTTTTGGTAAACAGTCGACAAGAGCGCTGTGCTGCGACCCCTTTCGGCTCCAGGAGCAAGTCCCTTCACCTACTCGGGGCACACCTTATCCCGAAGTTACGGTGTCAGTTTGCCGAGTTCCTTAGAGAGGGTTCTTCCACGCGCCTTAGAATACTCATCCCGCCCACCTGTGTCGGTTTACGGTACGGGCTACTAACAACTCAATCGCCTTA
>NZ_ATHQ01000001.1:495000-647500 GCF_000523275.1 Lebetimonas sp. JH292
ATATCTAAAATATCTTTGTTTTTTGTAATAACATATATATCAATAAGTAAATCTAAGCTGCTCTCCATCGGAAACTTTGGCGCTCCCTTAACTCCACCGTATTCCAAATCAAATTCATTTTTTGCTTTTTTTATAATATTCTCAATTATACCTTTATCCACGTTCTCTTTTGGCAATTTTTTATTTTCATTTTCTTTATAATATTTTTCAAAATTATCTGCAATTTCTAAAATTTTTTTAGGATTTTCTTTCCAGTCATTTGCAATAGATAAAAGTATTTCTTTAAGTCCCGGACCGTATTGTGAATAATGAGGCGGCATATAAGTTGCTGAATAAAATACTTTTTTTTCAGGTGTCATGATAATTGTAAGAGGCCAACCTCCAGAGCGTCTATGTATTAACTGATAAGCTTTTTGATAGTATTTGTCAATATCGCTCATCTCTTCCCTGTCCACTTTTATTGACACATAATATTTATTTAAAATACCGGCAATTTCTTTATTTTCAAAGCTCTCCCTTTCCATTACATGGCACCAATGACATGTAGAATATCCAATACTTAAAAAAATAAGTTTATTTTCTTTTTTTGCTTTTTCAAAAACCTCATCACCCCACTCATACCAGTTAACCGGATTATTAGCATGCTGTTTTAGATAAGGACTGTCAGCATTTTTTAAATGATTTGCCATAATTGCTCCTATAAATAAAAAAATTTTTTTCATTTCTTTCCTTATAACAAAAAAGATAAATTTTGTCCAATTTTTGATATGATGATACTAACTAAATAACGAAAAAGTAAAAATATAATAGCGTTGCGGAATTTAGCAAAAATTTTGCGTTAAAAAAATTGCACCGAGTCCTTAGGCGTGCAAAGTGGTTTGCAATTTTTAGCAAAATTTGAGCTGTTCGTTAGCAAAATGAAGCTTTTTATCTTTGTAGTTATTTTTATGAATTTTTACTATTTAGTCATTGCCGATATCATATAATAAAAAAGGGAAATAATGAAAGCAATTGATTATCATAATGAGACACGCCACTATCCAAATAAATTTGCAAAAAGCTTAGGATATTTAGACTGGGCAAATCAGCCAAACCCATATAAAGAATATATAAACGCTAAAAAAATACTGCTGCCAAATCCAAAAACAGAAAATTTACCTTATGAAAAACTATATTTAAAAAATACCCCTAAAGAAATAAACCTACAAAATTTAGCCGCTTTTTTAAGATACTCTGCCGCAGTTAACGCCAAAAAAGTTTTAGGAATGAATGAATGGTATGTAAGGGTCAATCCGTCAAGCGGAAATCTGCATCCGGAAGAGACTTATATTATTTTAAAAAACGGAGTTTACCATTTTAATGTAAAAGAGTTTTGTTTAGAAGAAATTGCAAAAGGTGAAAATCTGGTTGAAAACGGCTTTGTTTTGATTTTTACTTCAATTCCGCTTAGAGAAAGCTGGAAATACGGAGAAAGGGCACTTAGATACTGCCTGCTTGATACCGGGCATTTAATTGCGGCAGGCCGCTTTTCATCGAACCTTCTTGGCTGGAAAATGGAATATATAAACGACATTGATGAAGATAAACTAAGCACACTAATTGGTCTAAACAAAGCGAAATTTTATAAAAATGAAGATGAAATATTTGAAGCGGCTTTTTATGTTTATACAAATAACAAGCCGAAAATAAATTTTAAAAATTTTAAAAATTTAGATTATCATTTAGAATACAAAAAAATAGCAAATGATTCAGTAAGATGGGATATAATTTTTGAAACAGCTAAAAATTTAAAAAGAAAAGAAAATTTTCAAACCGCACTTTTAGATGAAAAACCGGAATTTTTACCATCTCCTTTTAACGCATATGAAATAATTGATAACAGAAGAAGTGCACTGGGGTTTGAAAAAAAATATATAGAAAAAAAAGATTTTTTTGATATTTTGGATAAAACACTTCCAAGAAATATATCTCCTTTTGATGTAAAAGTTACTCTAAACAGAGTTGATTTTTGTAAACAGGGTTGACGGAATTGAAGAAGGGATTTATTATTTTTCTAGAAAAGAAAATTCCCTTACCCAAATTCATAAAGGTGATTTCAGTGAGGCTAGTAAATTTGCGAACTGCATTCAGGATTTGGGAAAAGACTCAGCATTTACTATTAATATGGTATCGCAAAAACCCAAAAAAGAGTATGAATATAAACTGTTAAATTTTGAAGCGGGAATAATAGGAGAGGTTTTATATCTTGAAGCCGAAGCCAAAAATTTAAGAGGTTGTGGTATCGGATGCTTTTTTGACAATTTAATTACTGAAGAGATTTTAAATAATGTTAATTATTTGGCACTTTACGGATTCAGTGTAGGAAGCCCGAAAACTGATGGGAGGATAGTTAAGCTAAATTGAGCCTGTCCTCTTTTTTTTCCATTACATAATGAAAAATACTCAAAATTCCAAAAGCCGGTGCATAAAAATTTAAAACCGGAATAAAGTTTAAAATTACACTTAAAATACAAAAAGCCCAGATTTTCTTTTTATCAATTTCTTCTTTTCCAAAAAGCATAAAAACACTCTGTAGCAGTGATTCTTTAATCAAAACCGCCCAGAGAAAAACAATTATTAAAATATTTACAAAAGGAACAAACATCAAAGGATAAAAAATTATCATTCCAAATAAAAATATTAGAAAATCCCTTATGTTTATAAAAATAATTTTTAATAGATTAAATTCTTTTTTAGTATCAACCTGAGGATACTGCCCTTCTTTTATCTCTTCTAAAATTTTCACGCTGAAAATTAAAAAAATAAAATAAAAAGCCGCAATATAAAAAGAATAAAACATAAATGCCAAAAGTATATTCGAGACTGCCTCTTCAATGCTCTGATATGGAAAAATTCTGAGAAGATTTTTTACATAGCCTGAAATTGCAGAATGATAAACAAAAAAAACAAATGTCCAAAAAAAAGTTATGATACTTACAAGTGCAATTGAAGAAAATATATTTTTAAAAAATCTGCCGAATAAAGAATAAATGATTCCCAAACTTGCCAAAATAATTTGTATCCACACAATCATTATAATAAACTGGCTTCCTGCGTTTTGTAAAAATTTAAAAGGCATAATGGAAATCAGGAAATTTGTTAATATTAATCCCCTGTTCCAAAACCACAAAGCCATAATAATCCAAAAAGCCGCCAAAACACTGCCTAAAACAATAGATAATTTTTGCATTTTTGTATTTTTTAAATCCTTAAATGCTTCACTTATTGAATAAAGAAATTCCATATCAATCCTTTTTTATTTTAATTTCAAACGGTACTGTGTCTTTTATATGCAAATCCTGCTGAGGAAAAGGAATTGTAATTCCAGCTTCATTTAATGCATTATAAACTACTTTTAAAAATTTGCTTCTTGTTCTTCTTGGCATCATAGCATATTCACCTCTTACCCAGACAAACAGTTCAAAATTTAAGCTGCTATCTGCCATTTCTATAAAAACAACCAACGGTTTATATTGCTCTTTTCTTAAAAAAGGGAGAGACGATTTATCTATAGCTTCAAGAACTATTTTTTCAACTTTTTCTATATTGCTCCCGTAAGCCACTCCAAAAGGAATTCTAAATCTAACAATTTCATCTCCAAGTGTCCAGTTTATAACCTTGTTTTGTATAAAATCCTGATTGGGAATAATTAAATCAATGTTGTCATTTGTTCTTATTACAGTCGAGCGCATTGAAATGTCTATAACTTTTCCTCTTGTATTTTCATCAATCTCAATATAATCATCCACTTTTATCGTTTTTTCAAACATTAATATAATTCCGCTTACAAAATTACTTACTATATTTTGAAGCCCAAAACCGATACCAACTGAAAGTGCTCCGGCAATTATTGCAAGGGAGCTTAAATCGAGTCCGGCTATTTTAAGGGAAAAAATAAAAGAAAGAAAAATAATTGTGTAATATCCTATATTTGCAAGCAGCGTTGCGCTTGAATAAGAAATTTCATATTTCTTTCTAAGTGAATAAATCAGTTTTTTATAATATTTGCCGATAAACCAGCCTATAAATAAAATAAAAATAACTAATACTAAATCAAGAGGCGTTATAAAATTGTTTCCTATTTTGAAAAGGGGATATTTAATTAAAGAAATAAATTTTTCTAACGTATGTTCCAACTCTTTTTTTGAATTATAAATGATAGCTTTTGTCCCAAATCTGAATGTTTCAAAATCATTTATTATTTCTCCTAATTCATTTAAATCAAGTTTATTGGCATAATAATCTATACTTTGGGCTGTTTTAAAGGCAGTTTTATCTTTATTTTTTAATTCATCAAGAAACAATATTAAATAATTTTTTAAAAGATTTTTATATATGTTTTTTTGTTTTTGAATATTTATGTTTATAAGATTTTGTATGTTTTCAATATTTTTTTCGTTATTTAAAATCTGCCATTTTTGAAGATTTATTTTTAATTTTTCAAGCTCTTTTTGTTTGTCATTCAACAGCTTATTCCAATAATTAATATTATTTTTAGCTAAATTTGTATCAAATTTAATATCAAAAAGTTTTTGATAAACTTCTTTTTCAATATTTTGAAAATTTTTATCTATATAGTCATATTTTTTATTGTATATATCTAAAAGCTTTTGATAATACAATGTCTGAAGTTTGGAAGTTATATCGTTATCTGATGAAAGAATATCTATTTTTTTATTAGTTTCTTTTATAATGGAAGGCAGATTATTATATTCTTTTTTTAAATCAACCAATTTAAAAAATAGTGATAAATATTCATTTTGATTTGAAATATTTAAATCAAGAACAGGATTATTATAATTCAATTCTTTTATTTTTTTAACTAAAGCTAAATCTAAGGTATAATCAGGTGAATTTTTATTTATCTGTTTTACAAGCCCGTTTAAATCACCGCCAAACAGATTAATAAAAAATAAAAATAAAATAAAAACAAATCTCATTATTTTTTTCTTTCGAATTAAATTTAAGATATTAACCATAACGCCTTAACGCCTCCTATTAAAAACAAAAATGAAATAGCGCCTATTATAAGCCCCATAAGCCTTGTAACTATTTTAATTCCGTTAACACCTAAAAATTTCGAAATAAAAGAAGCATTTTTTAAAGTAATATAAACAATCAATGCAGATAAAACAATGGCTGTAAACAAAACACCTTTGTCAATCAGCTTTTTACTTTTTTCACTCAAAACAATAATTGTGGTTATTACCCCCGGACCAAACAATATAGGGATAGCAAGAGGAATAATAGCAATATTATCTTTTTCCTGAGCCGCTTCATGCTCATCTTTTGTGGTATTCGTAGGAGAAATTTCTTTACCCTGAATCATATTCAAAGCAATAATCAAAAGCACCACCCCGCCTATAGCTTTAATAGAAGGCAGATTAATACCGAATATTTTAAGAACCCATCCACCTGCAATCATTGTAATAACAGAAGCTATAAAAACAGTAATAGAAGCCTTTTTTGAAACATAAGCAATGTCAGAATATTTTACTAAACTTATCATTATTGCAGCAGCTGCAATTGGATTTAAAATCGTAATTAAAGAAATAGTATCAAAAAGGATAGCTTTTAGCATTAACGGCCTTTTTGATAATTATACAAAAAAAAAGAAGAATTAGTAGATAATTTTAGCTACCACTCTTCTGTTTTTAGCTCTTCCTTCAGATGTATCATTTTTCCTTAAAAAAAGGACAAATTACATATTATTTTTTAAATATTCAAGAGCCTCTTCAAAAGGCATAGGTTTTGCAAAATAATATCCCTGAATATAATCTACACCCAATTCTTTTAAAATATCCAGCTGTTCTTTTGTTTCAACGCCTTCTGCAATTGTTTTTACATTTAACATTTTTGCAAACAAGGTAATGGTAGAAACAACTATTTTAATTCTTTCTTCAAATATTTTATCAATAAAACTTTTATCAATTTTTAATATATCAAAATCAATACTTACACTTTGTTTAATATTTGAATATGCAACCCCAAAATCATCTATTTCAAATTTAACCCCAACCTCTTTTAACTTTTTAACAAAGTCTTTAGTTAACTGAGTATCTTCAATAGATTCCCTCTCTGTTATTTCCAAAGAAAAATTTTTAAAGTTTAATTCGTTTGATATTACTTCGTTTTTAAAAAATTCTAAAAAATCACTTTCCATATCAAGTTTTGAAATATTAATAGAAACTCCTATATCAGGATTTACAGTTTTAAAAATTTTTAAATGTTTAACTGCATTTTCTACTACAATTTTTGTAATTTCAGGAACAATTTGAAGCTCGGTTGCTATATTCATCAGTTTTTCCATATTAATAAATTTTCCGTTGTCTTTTAGCCTTGAAAGCGCTTCAAACTGAACTACTTCATATGTGTTTATATCAACAATCGGCTGAAAATATACTTCAAACAATTTTTCCCTGATGGCTTTAAACAATAATTCTTTTAAATGAACCCTGTATTGAACTTCCTCATGCATCCAGGGTTCATAAATTACAAATTTATTGACAACATTTTTTGCAAAAACATATGCATAAATCAAACCTTCAAGAGCTTTTTCTTTTTCTATATTTCTTGAATCAACCAAACTGCCGTTTATTTCCAAATAAATTGTCTGAGCATTAATTTCAATACCTTCATTTGAAAAAATATTATAAATTCTATTTGTTATATTTTTAATAATTTCTATATTCCAAATATTTGATTTTAAAAACAGCAAAAACCTATCATCATACAATCTGTAAACTTCATCAATCTTTTTAATATGTTTTTTTAGCTCATTACCGATTTCTTTTAATAATTTATTACCAAACTCAAAACCGAAATTTGCATTAATTGAAGTAAAATCTTTTATATTAATCATACACAAAGTATATTCGCCCTCATATTCATTAAAATCTTTTTTAAATTTGTTTAAGTTTCCTAAATTTGTTATTTCATCATAAAAAGTTAAAAATTTAAGTTTTCCAATATATTTATTTTTTTCATAAGCCATCATTATTGACGTTCTGATTGATAAAATAATATTAACCATCTCTTCTGTATAAAAATCAGTAAATTCAGAATATAAATTAACAGTCAAATCATCAATCAGTCTAACAGAAATTGAAGAATAAAATCCGTTTTTTATTTGGTTGTCTTTCCATGGGGCAACCTTTTCATTTGTATAAGTATTAGGATTTATTCCTAAAATATTTCCATTATATAATGCTTCTCCGGTAGGACCTTTTGACAATACCCCGTTATTTATCTCAATGATTAAATTATTGAGACCAATTCTTTTTTATGTAAAGCATAAAAATCATTTTAAATAAGGTTTTAGTTTGTTTTCGAAAATTATACAAATTGAAAATAATTTCAGCCCAATTTGATATGGATTTTAGCCATTTTTTTGAAATATCCTTATATAAGTTGCTGAATAAAATTCTTTTATGCAGCCGTTTTTATCAACACCTACATAAAATTTATGATAAAAGATAAAATCTATATTTTCCGGAGTTGTCACTATCCCTCTTTCAATTGAATAATAATCAAGCGTATTATCAATGTCCTCTTTTATTTCAAACTTTTCCATTTTTTACTCCTTTGTGTTTTAATTTAATTCAAAATTCCCGTTTTTTTCAAGTATAACAGGAATTCCGTTGTTATCAACCGCTCTTTCTTTTCTTTTTTTATTCCAAATAAAGATAATTAGCTTATAAGCCGTAAAAAGAGTGATAAACAATAACGCCATAAACAAAAATGCGATTGCCATTTCTATATTATTATTCATTTTCAACCTTTATAAAGAACTAAATTAGGAGTTTTCCATTTGCACGAATAGCATATATCAAACGCCTTTTTATGCAAAATCTGAGAACACTCTGCCTGAATATCATAATTTGGCAGATACTTGCTTGTGAATGCAAATAACAAAAACGGAATTAAAAAAAATAATTTCTTCATTGTTTTACCTCCATCGGCACAAAATCGTTTACTTCTAAACAAGCATTTATACATCTTTTATCATTAACTATATAAGAGATTAGATTTACAAATTCTTTATTAATTCCTAATTTTACTGCTCTTTTTTTAAACTCTAAAAATTTATTTCCTATTTCCTCAACAATTGAATTAACTTCCTTTTCAGAAATATAAATTTTTTAGTTCAATATCATCTGTTTTACCGTTTATTGTCATTTGATGATGTTTTGTATAACCCGTTCCAAATGCGTATGTAATATCATACGCAGGGGATAGACGCCAATTTCCATTTTTATCCATCATAAAGGAAAAATTTTTTGCGTGGTCGTCTTGATTTCTTCCTATAATATTAAAAACCATTCTTTTAAACAATTCTTTTATTTGAGAATAATCCTGTGTCAAATAATCGGTTAAATTCAATACGCTTAAATAACTGTAATGAGCCGGTATCCTGAAATCCAGATGTTCCATTGTAGCAATGGTATGAAGATGTAATTTTTCATTATTTTCTTTTCTGTCAAATCTTTTAACAGCGTAATGGATTAACCCGTTTTTATCATAAATCAAATCTATTTCAGGAACGTCTATGCCCACTTCCTTTTAAGCGGTGGAGAAAATATTTATTCTGATGAATATAAATTTAATTAAAAAAGATATTATAGATAAACAAAATAATATATATTATTTTCAAGACCCGTTTTTTGAGGGTTAAAGAAGAATATATTTTTATGATTATTTAAATAAGTTAAAATCATTCTAGTGATGGTATACTGAGAGGGAGAGGGGAACTCCCTCTTGGTATCTTGCTACCACAATTATAGCATAAATTTTTCTCTTCCTCAAAATTACTTTTTAATTGTTTATCGTGTTTTGGTTTGTGTTTGGTCTGTCTGGCTTTACCAATAAAGCAAATATTAAAGCTCCTGTTGCAAATAAAGCCCAAAATATATAAATACTCATATTTTATTTTCGTGGCGTGGTTTGTGTTTACTTGTTTGAATTACTGAATATATTGCTAATATTGCTAATATCACTCCAAAAGTAGTCCAGATTATATGTCCCATTTGCTTTTCCTTTCCAAGTATATACCTGATAGTATTAAAATTAATCCTAATATTGCATCTACCCAGTTGATTATTTGGATATTTGATAGACTTATTCCATAACCAAAAACGCCGTAAAGCCCTTGCCTTTAGGCATAGGGATATAAGGCGATAAAAGAGTTGATAGGAAATTTAATTTCCTTGAAACTCTTTTATTAATTTGTATTATATTAAATAATTTGATATAATACAAATATGAAATGCGTAGATAAATATAAATCAAATAGAAATATTGTTTATTCCTGCAAATATCACATTGTTTGGTGCCCTAAATACAGGAGAAAAATATTAGTTGGAGAAGTAGAAAAAAGATTAAAAGAAAATAAAGAAGTAGCTAAAGAGTGTGATGTAGAAATAATAGAAATGGAAACTGATAAAGACCACATTCATATTATTTATGATGTTGACCCTCAATTTGGAAATAATAAATATAAAATAGATAACAATATTATCTGGCTTAACGGCTATAAGTTTAAATTCTGGTTAAGCAGAGAAATAGACGGAAAAATAAAAACTGTAACCGTTAAGCGAGATAATATCGGGGATTATTGGATTTGTATAATCAGTGCCACATCGGGTAAAATCGTGGGCATTGATTTTGGATTGAAAACTTTTCTAACTTTATCAGATGGAACACAAATCCAAGCTCCAAGATATTATCTCCAAACCTTAAAAGAACTTCAAAAACTTCAAAAACAGCATTCTAAAAAGAAAAAATCATCTAAAAATAGAGAGAATATGAATATATAGCAATAGAAGATTTAAATTTAAAAGCAATGCAAAAGTTATGGGGTAAAAAAACTATCGATTATGCTTTTAGCGAATTTGTAAATATTCTCTCTTATAAAGTAAATGTTATAAAAATAGACAGATATTATCCTTCGAGTAAAACCTGTTCTAACTGCGGATATGTAAAAGAGGATTTAAACTTAAAAGAGAGAGTTTGGATATGTCCTGTATGTAAGACAAAACACGATAGAGACATAAACGCAAGTATAAATATTTGCAAGGTTGGGGCATCAACCTTTGGCATAGATGGTGTAAGACCTATTATTAAACAGGCTACCATCGCTTAAAGCCAGAATCCCCCGCCTTTAGGCGTGGGGAGTATGTCAAAAAAAATCCAAGTCCAATATTTTTAAAAATTTCTCCTCGTGTTTCTATATCATACCACATTTTTTTGATTATTTTCATATTATGACCTCTTCTCTTGCTTGTTTTTAATATTTTGTATTTTAATCGTGGTAGGTTATAGAGTGGTTGTTCCACTACCGCAAGTGGCGGTAGGGTGGGGATATGCGGTTAGATTACCGCAAGGTGTAGAAAATGAGATTAATTATTATTCTCATTTTGGTAGCGGTGGTGGCGACACCGCTCTACTAAAAAGTGCGGGTTTTCTCCCGTGCTTACCTACCACAATTATAGCATAAATTTTTCTCTTCCTCAAAATTACTTTTTAATTGTTTATCGTGTTTTGGTTTATGTTTAACATCGCTATTAAAAATTATTATTATTCCGATTAGTGTTATTAATCCTCCAATTATTCCCAATAATATTCCATTCATTGTAAATCCTCCAATTTGTCAGTTTCTATTTTTAATTTCCAAGTTAAATATAAAACTATAACTATTATAGCAATAAATCCAAAAGTTACTAATAATTGTTTAAAAAAAGGCAATTTATCAAATGCGTTAAAAATAAAAGCTATCATACCAAATAATGCAGTTAAAACAATTCCCCAAGCTAATCGGTAATTTGATACTTTTTCTTTTTCTTTCTCTAATTGGCTCATATTATCCTCTCTTCTTTTGCTTGTTTTAAATATTTTGTATTTTAATCGTGGTAGGTTACCATCGGCTAATCCGGCAAGGGTGGCGGGTAGGGAGTTGGGATAGCCCAACTGAAAGGTAGCCGATGGATAGGATAGTTATAGTCCTATTGATAGTGACTCTTGCCCTGTATCTCCTACACAATTATATCACAAATTTTTTTATTACTCATAATTTATTCTTAAAAGATTTTATTTTTACTTTTTTATTTTCCATCTTTTTTTTATTTTCTCTTTAAAAGTTCTATTGAAAAAAACTCTTTTAATTTAAACGTAGGAGCTTCTCCTTTTATTAACCCTTCTAATTTTTCATCTTCTTTTTCCTGTTGTTTATATTTCAAAATGGTTGTTATATAATCGTCTGTATAGGTAATATAATATTTTCTGACATTATAAAGGAACTCTTTTGGAGTTAGGATTTTTTCTTTTAACATATAAGCAATATCATAAAAATCCCTTATTTTAGTTACCTTCTTTTGTAAAAATATTATATGCAATATCCCTGTTTCTTAATATATAGGCTTCATTTAATTTCTCTTTTTCGGATATATTCTCAAATAAGTTTTTTTCAGGCAAAAATTTTTTATATTTTTTTATAAGCTTTTCTTCAAGTTAGATATTAATTTATCCGGATAAATATACTTAATTTGTTTCTTAAAAATCTTGAAATTGTTTTTCTTTAAGAAAAAAAATAAATTTTCCTTATCAAACCAATCAACATATTTTGAATAAGGCATACTCCTAACATCAATAACTATATCAATATCATATTTTTTTAGTAAATTAGTAAAATTATCTAATGTGTGAATAGAATGTCCTTGTAAAAATTGTTTTCATTTTTTTTTACTTTTGTGTTTAATTCAAAACAGGGGCAGCCTACCCCTCTTACCATCTGCTTATCATATTCCTGTCTATTGAACCGACCTGTCTGCTTACAGAACTGATATTTGAATTGACGCTTGCCAAATCGGCTGAGATGACTTTTTGGAGTTTTAGTATATCTCCTCTTATTGTTCCTGTACTATCGCCTAAAAGTTCTGCTATATGAACAATATTATTGCGCTCATCGCCGTTTTTGTCTATATATTTTTTCAATTCCTCAACAGCTTTGTCTATTTTGTCAAGTTTTTCTTCGTCAATATCGTCTTTGCTAAATTCTCTTTCATCTATTTTTTTCATGATGAGATTAAAGGCATTGTCACTTAGTTCTTTTTTTACTTGCATCTCCATTTCGTTTATATCCTGGGATATGAAAGACTGCATTTCCATTCTTAATCTTTCTTTTTCTTACATTTTTTCCCTGTTTTCGTAAAGATGTTTGCTTAATTTTTCGTCTAATTTTTCCGACTTTTTTCTCTCTCATTGTATCATAGCGTCTCCTTTTTTTTTAATTTATAATTAATTTATTTTATAATTCTTCTCATTAGCTTTCCTTTTTAGCAATTAAGTTTTTAAACCTGCTTTGATTTTTAAATTGTAAAAATCATCTTCAAGCTCTTTAATCCTTTGCTCGTATTCTTCTATTATTTTTTTGTATTCTTCAGTTCCCGACTTTAAGCTCTTTATTTTCTTTTTTAAGCTCCTCGTTTTCGGTTTTTAGTTCTTTGAATTTAGGCATCAGTTCAATCATTCGTTTGCGTCTTATCTCTTCCCTTTATAATTATATGAATTAAATTTCTTACAAAAAGAAAAAAAAGTATGAAATTAATGGAAATGTTTTTTTATCTTTCTCTAGATATAAAACAATCTATTATTCCTAAAAATCAAATTTAATAAATAAAGAAGTAAGGCCAATAGGTAATCAAAATATAGGTATTATAAAAAAAATTTTGTATCCTAAAAGATGGTAAATTATTTTAAACAAAAAGGTAAAAAAATACAAATCCAGCAAGAACCTATTGTAGGAATAATATTTAAAAAGAATAATAACAATATAATATATTCTTACCTTGCAAGTCATTTAAAATTTTACTATTCGCCTAAAGATATAAATAGAAATATGACTATTCCAAATGTTGAAAGAAAGAGTTTTATTGAAAATGCCATAAAAAAGAGTAATATTGCTTATTTAAATATTCAGCCTTAACAAAAACAATTTTATAGATTTTATCCTGTAAAATTTATAGGTTTTAAAAAGGTAGATTATATAACAAATTTATTAGTTAAAACGAATGAAGATATTATAACTATTTATCCTAAAAGGATACCTACTATTTTGAAAAAAGAAAAAAATATATTAATAACTATTCTTCTAATATTAATACTTCTAAAACCACATACATAAAAAATCTTTTTAAAGGATTGAAATCAATTTATGAAAAAACAAATGTAGAATTCAAATTAATAAATAAAAAAGATTATTCCATTGAAGAATTTAATTCTCAAAATATTGTAAATAAGGTTTTACAATATAAAAATGATAATGATTTGATTCCGCCTTTGGTGATTACAATCGGATCAGAAAGATTATTATGAAGACATGAAAAGAAAATTATTTAAATATGGATTTATTACTCAAAATATAATATATGAACATTTACTTACTTCTAAATATTCTGCAAATAAATAATTTACTTTTGCAAATTTTAGTTAAATATGGGATGTTTCTTGCAGTGTTATAAGAAACTCCGCTTAATTTTGCCACCTGATAAGCGTTTACCGGTTTGCCTTGTAATCTTAAAAGATTAACAGCGTTTTGAATCTTCTCTTTTGTCTTTGTAGTCTTAACAGCTCTTGCCTTTTCCGGATTTCTTAACCTGTTAATAACTTTTGACTTTGTTAGCAGTGTATTAATTGCGTTGACGATTTCGGGGTCGCTTATTTTGCCCGTTATTACTGCGTCAATCAGTCTGTTAGGCAACGTAAATTCTATGTTTTCAAGCTTTAATCTCATTTCAATCCTTTCATTTTATATTATAGTTTAACTATTTAATGTATATTATATAATAACTATAGCTAAAAATCAAGTATAAAGACTGCATACACTTAAAAAACAATAAAAAATCGTTAAAAAAATAACGAAAAAACGGCAAAAGATGACAAAAAATAATCAAAAATTTTATATTGTTATAGTTTATATATAGTCAATATATATTATAGAATAATACATATTTACCACTTTTCTTTACTTTTTCAATATCTTTTTTAAAAGATATTTGTATTTTTTTTTATTATTTTCAATGTTGTTAATTCTTTTCTCTAATTCTTTACTTGGAACTTTTAAATCAAATGGAATACCTTTCTCCATAGCAACTTTTGCTAAAAAAATATTTACAGCGTCCCCAAAAGATATTCCTAATTTTTTAAATACTTCTTTTGCTTCATCGTAAAATTCTTTTTCAACTCTTATACTGGTTTGCATTCTCATAGCAATCCTTTTTTTAATTCATTATACACCAATTGGAGTATAAAATCAAGTTTATATAGATTTGAATTGTGTTAAGTTTTAATAGAGATTTTTTATGAAAAAAATTGCAATTTTATCCACTAAATCTTTTTTCATTTCAAGATAAATTTCTTATTTTAAAATTACCATCTATTCCCAAAATAAACAGCTGGAACAATGAAACAAAAGAGAATATAAATATATTTAAGTTTTTCTATCATTTTTATTTATCGTGTTTTGGTTTGTGTTTGGTATCTGGCTTTACTAATAAAGCAAATATAAGACCTGCTAATAAAAATGCTCCAACTCCTAAGTAAGTCATTAATACATTACTCATTGTTAGCCCCTTTATTTATTAATATTATACCATTTATTTTAAATAAATTTTAGCTTTAATAACTTTACCAAATTTAGCTGTTATAATAGAAAAGGCTGTTTCAATACCTTTTCTTATTTTACTTATAACAAAATATTCTTTATCTTTTTTCATATTGTTTCTAAAAACAGGGATTTTATCAGTATTTAAACTTCTGTTGAGCTCATCTTCTATTTTACTGATTCTTCAAATTTATTATGGGAAATAAAAAAAAATAAGTGCATTTAATATTAAATAGATTTTAACGATTCAATAAAAGCAAAAAAAGATGAAAGATTAAAAAGAAATAAAAAAAATAATTGAAGACCAATTCTTTTTTATGTAAAGCATAAAAATCATTTTAAATAAGGTTTTAGTTTGTTTTCGAAAATTATACAAATTGAAAATAATTTCTAATAGGTTCTGAATACTCAAAGTAAGTTGATAATATATACTTTTTTTAAATCGTACTTAGAACCAACATATTTCATTGAATATCTAATTTGATGAATAATACAAATCCTTTTAATCCGTCAACAGAAGCTATTAAAATATCCTCTACTCCTCTGTTATTTAAATCTGTTACAAATTTTGCACCTTCATTTTATCATCTTTTATTTTAAATTATTCCAGGAGTAATTTTATCTACTATTCTTGAAATTAAGCTATCACTCATTTCTACATCATACATCTCTTTTACCTGTTTTTCTATATCTCTTAAACTCATCCCTCTCGCATACATTGCTATTATCTCATCTTCTGTCCTACTGATAGTCCTTTGGCCTTTTTTTACTATTTGAGGCTCAAATTCACTCTTTCTGTCTCTTGGAATATTTAACCTAATCTCTCCACTGTCACTACGAACTGTTTTTGAGTAATAACCATTCTTTGAAATATCATTATTCTCTACGAACTCTTCAATCTCTGCTTTTAGCATATTCTCTATCTCTTCATAAATTCTTTTATTACTTTAGATTTATTTTCTAAAATCTATATTATTTAATACCGCTTCTTTTCTCATAATATATCCTTTCATTTTATTTTTTTCTTATTCTAATTTATCTTACACAAATTTTGAAGCGGTATCCATAGTTACATACATCTTCAATTATTTCTTTTTCATTTTTAGCAATAATTAAAAATTTATTTATATTACCAAATACTATATTTAATCTTTTTAAAATTTCTTCTTTTGTATAATCTATCCAAAAACCGAATATATTTTCGCATCTGTTTTTTTGATAAAAAGTATTTTTTTATATTTTTAGAAACAGTTACAATATTTTTTTGTTTTAAAGTAATCTCTTTTGATTTATTTTGGATTTATTTTATTAAAATATTTAAAATATTTAATAAAATTTTATTGGCATAAAGCAGATTTTTTCTATAAATAGCCACACCAAAAGGTGCATATTCATCCAAAATTTTATATATTTCTTCATAGTTATAAAGTTTTTTATATAATTTTTCAAAAACAGAGGCAATTTTTTCAAATTCTTTTAAAAAATATTTATACTTTGTAACTTTTTCCAATTCTTTGATATCATCTAATCCTTTAACTAAAGTATTAAAGACAAAATCAATATCATTAATTATCTTTTTAAGAAAAATCAATCCAAAAATAAATAATAAAATTAAAACTATTATCTCAGCTAAAAACATTTTTAAAAAATATTTTTCAAAAATCAACAGTTTTTTACTGTAATCAATAGAAAGAGCCAAAATTATTTTTTTATTTATGGGATAATAAATAATTAAATTCTTGTTTTTAATGTTATATAGTCTATTTTTATTTTTTATTACAATATTAACAACAAATCCGTTTTTTTCAAAAATTTTTTTGCTTAAAATTTCATAAACTACTAATTTACCGTTTTTTTTAGTCTCATTAGTATTTGTAATATCTGTGATATAAACAAAATATATCTTATTATTTAATAAATAAACAGCAAATCCATTTTTTTTATAGTTAAAAAGAGGAAGTTTTTTTAAAATTATCTCTTTATTGTTTTTTACAGCTCTGCCGTATACTAAATTTAAATTTTTATCCAAAAACACCATGCCATCAATTCCAAGATTTAATAATGTATCTCCTCCACCGAAATTTGATTTGATAAACTCATTGTTTCTATTTTGTATAAAATTATATGCATCATCCCACTCGGCCCAATCGTTTGCAATCTTTTCTAAAAAACTTTTTTCTTTTTTTACAATAAAATCAACCTGGGATAATTTTTCCTGAACATAATCTTCAGTAAAATTATTAAACAAATTATGGTAAGAATATGAAAAAAACCCGACAATCAATAAAATGGAAATAAATACATAAAAAATATAATACTTTAGCAGCTTTTGGTAAATATTCATTATATCCCTTTTAATAATTAAATAATCCTGTTTATAAAAATACCAAAACAAATATTTATTTGATTATTAACAATAAAATGAGAAATATAAGTGACAGACACTTAATTATGAAGTTAATCTGGCGGAGAGGGCGGGATTCGAACCCGCGGTACCCTAAACGGGTACAACGCCTTAGCAGGGCGCCGGTTTCAGCCACTCACCCACCTCTCCAATTTGTGGAATAAAATTATACCAAAATTTTTATTTATTGCAAGAAATATAAAAAAGGATTTAACAAATTTTAAATCCTTTTATTAAAATCTGTGATGGGAACAGGATTTATCCAAACTCATTTTTTGGGTTTTACCTTCTAAAAATCTGTTTATTGCCTCTTCTACCGTATTTGTAGAATCATCATAATATACATCTATTCCTTCATTTATAAATCCTTCAAATGGCCTTGGACCAATTCCCGCAACAATCAAAGCATCAGCTCCGAGATTTTTAATATTGCTAACGGCATTATCACATGCCCCATCACCATGGCCTGAATTTTGAGCAAAATCAACATCTTTTATTTTTCCATTTTCAATATCAACCATTACATAAAAAGGCGCTCTTCCAAAATGCGCCCCTCTTTTAGCCATTAATCCGTCAGGAGTATTTGTAGGAATTACTATTCTCATTTTAATTCTCCTTTTATATTTTCTAAAATTTCTAATGCATTTTCTCCTGCATTTTTTCTTACTCGAATTATTTTAATTCCCTCAAGATTTAAAGCATCTTTCATATTCGGTCCGACCGCTCTTACAACAATATAATCACACCCGTCAACTTTTGATGCTTTTACATGTTTGTGATGATGGGCAACTTCATCTTCGCTGTGTTCCTCCTGATGCCCTTCTTCATGTTCGTGCTCTTCTTTTGCGTGAGTGTTTTCATTTAAAGAAAGTAATTTAAAATTATTTCCTTCATATTCAAATATTGCAAAATACGGTGCCCTGCCCGTTCTTGTTACAATTTCTAAATTTTCACCCTCTACCGGAACTGCTATTTTCATTATCATCCTTTTTTTATTTAAAATAACACAATTTTATTTATAAGTCAATTTTTAAGAGGCTTTGGATTAATAAAGTTCTCACCTTTAATAATTTTATCCCACATATAATAATCACTCCATTCCTTTTTTATCTGATCGCTGAAAATAATCTCTTTTAAATTAATTTCTCCCATATTTTCAATATTATACGCATCTTCCCTAAAACACCGGGCATATCCCGTATCCGTTTCGTGGACTATTACAGAATTAACTTTTATGTTTTTTTCATTGTTTCGAAACACAGTTAAACCTAAAACTCTATCAACCATTAAAAAGAATACCCTGCTAAACTGTTCGGCAGATGGATTTACGGGCAATATTATCCATCTTTCGCTAAATTTTTTAGCAAATTCAATATATTCGGAGTTATCATATTTCCATAATGTTATGGCATGGTCAAAACTGTCTATTAATTCTTTAATAGTAGTTTTCATAAGACCGAAATCATATACCATCCCTCCGTTATCCAAAAAATTTGATTCAAGCAAAATTTCCACTTTATAGCTGTGCCCGTGAATTGAGCGGCTGCAACGTCTGCTTGTACAGTTTCTTACAATATGTGCATTTTCAAATTTAAAAAGTTTTCTAATAATCATCAAACTCCCTTTTTTTTACCAAAAATTCTGATATGAAGCCTGTCGGAATAGCAAAAATTGTTTTTCAGACAAAATTCAAATACGCTTTTTGCATTATTTTCAAGCTTTTCTTTACTTTCTCCCATAGGCATACAGTAAATATCCAAATTTATTCCTTCGGTTATATCAAAAATTTCTTTCTTTAATTTTTCTAAATTGTTTTTATCCACAACAAATTTAAAAAAACTTTTTTTTGCGTTTTTTGCAATATTTTTTATAGCCTCTTTTTTTACTCTTTTATCATACATTTCCCCGCTGTTAGATAATTTAACACTCATAGCAAAAACAACATCTTTATATCTTGGATATTTTTCAAAATCTATATTAATAGTGGCATTTGTTTCAACGGTAATATTTCCTCCGTAATTTTCTACCAAAGGGTAAATCTGTTTATAATAAAGAATAGGCTCGCCGCCTGTAATCACCAAATCTTCATTTTTTTGTTTTAAAGAATTTATTCTGTTTATTATTTCGTCAATATCAATCTTTTTCCATTCTTTTTCGTATTTTTTATTAACGGCATAATAACTGTCACACCCCTTTTCACCAAATCCCGGACACTTAAGGTTGCATCCCCCTAGTCTTAAAAAGATACTTACTCTTCCGGCATATTTTCCCTCGCCCTGAATGGAGCGGAATATTTCAGATACAGGTAAATTCTTTTTCAATCAAAACCTTTTTGTTTTTTAAAATTCTTACTGTAAATTTATCTCCTTTTTCTACCCCTCCGACGCCTTTTGGCGTTCCGCTCATTATAATGTCTCCATCTGCAAGCCCAAAAATTTTATCAATATCTTTAACTAAAAAATCCGGCTTATAAATCATTAAAGAAACATCGCCTTTTTGGACTAATTTTCCATTTTTATAAACCTCTATTTCCAAATTTTCAGTTTCATCAATTTCAACGAAATCACTAAAAACTGCGGCATTTTTAAACGCTTTTGCCCTCTCCCATGGAAGTCCTTTTTGTTTAAGTCTGCTTTGAATTTCTCTAAGAGTTAAATCAAAACCAAAACCGACACCCACTATTTTTTTATTTTGAATTAAAAAAGAAATTTCCCCCTCATAATGCTGTTCCTTTATAATCAACTATTTTCAACTCACAACCTATCGAACAATTAGGCTTTATAAAATAAACAGGCTCACTTGGAATTTCATTATTAAGCTCTTTTATATGCTCTACATAATTTCTACCAACACACACAATTTTGCAGGGAGTTATTTTTTGATTTTCAAATTTAATTGTTTTCATCTATTATACATTTCACAAAGTCTCGCATATCCTTTTCCAACCCTTGCAACCGGTTCAAATTCTCCTTCAAAATACATTTTTTTTATTTCAAGAAAAAAAGCGACATTTACCATTTCTTCTTTTTCAAAAGTTCCGTATAATGTGGTTAAAAATGCCCTTTTACATCCTTTTACAATCGGTGGAAAATCAGCATCAATTTTTTCAAGTTCTATTCCGAATTTTTCCGCTTCGTTTACCCCGTATGGCAATACTTCGCTTGTTTTATCCATCTTTTCGGTTAGTTCAACTGGCACTAAACATACTGTCGCTTTTTTTGTCTGTTTAATATTTACCAGAGTATCTTTTGGCTCATTTATATCATGTCTTTTTTTCTTTGCCACACTTACCATAACAATGGAAGGCTCCCCGCATACACCCATAAAATAACTAAACGGAGCCAAATTAACTAATCCGTTGTTTTCTGTTACTATCCAAGCAATCGGACGGGGGATTATATTATCCGACATTAATTTGTATTTTTTAATTTTTTCAATTTTAGAAAAATCTATTATCTCCATTTTATTCTGAAAAAAATATTTTTTTTAATTTTTAATATTAAATTTTTTATTTTCTGATGTAATACACTTTTTAAAACAAAAAATAAAAAATAAAAGGAAAAAATTTTGAATTTAATATTAAAAAAGCAAAAAATATTTGCATTATATTTATAATATAAAGAAAAAATATTTATATAGGGAATATGAGCCTTGATTGTCAGTTTAAAACAGATAAATTTTTCGGAAATTTTGGATTTGAATGAAATTGAATACTCTTTTTCTTTAAAAAATGGAAAGAATATATTAAAAAAATTAAAATTGGAATGTTATAAGAGCATAAATACATTACCTTCCCCAAAAGAACAAACAGAAGAAAGTATAAGTATTTTTTATAAAATAAACTTTTTTTAAATGCCCCACACGGTAATTACAATTTTTCTAACACCCGGGCGGTTTCTGTGTTCATTTAAATAAATCCCCTGCCAAGTCCCAAGATTTAATTTTCCATTGGTTATCGGAATATTCAGACTTACCCCGAACATAGAAGATTTAAAATGGGCGGGCATATCATCCGCCCCTTCCAATGAATGGTTATAATTATATCCGTCAGGCACTAAAGAAGAAGAAATTTCTTCCATATCAATTCTGACCTCAGGGGAGACGTTTTCATTGATAGTAAGGGATGAGGAGGTATGCTTTAAAAACAGATTTATTATTCCGACATTTACATCGCTTATGTTTACTGAATTTAAAATTTTATCCGTAACAATAAAAAAACCCCGACTTGGGACTTTTATAGAAATTTCTTTTTGTCTAAAAATCATCGAAGCTTAAACTGCCTTTGGAATAGTTTACAACATTGCCTTCGAAAAAGTTGGTTTTTTGCTCATTAAAACTAGAAAAGCTGTCAAACCAGCTGATAGGATTTTTAAGTCCCGCTTCTGGAAATAAAAGCTCGATTCCCATGGCATTTGCCCTTTTATTTGCAAGATATTTGGTAAACCTGTCTGTTAATTCCCCGCTTGTTCCCAAAATCTGGTCTTGTGTAATATACCATCCCCAGTCTCTTTCAAGCTCATAAGCCGCATAAAGCATATCTTTTATATTTTTTATAACTTCAGGAGTAAAAAGCTTTGGAAATTCTTTTTTTATCTCTTTAAAAATATTTGCAAAAAGGGCTGTATGCGTCACCTCATCCCTTTGGATAAATCTTATCATCTGGGCACTTCCAATCATTTTACCTGCTCTTGCCAACACATAAAAAGCGGCAAATCCGTTATAAAAATAAATACCCTCTAAACACTGATTGGCCACAATCATATAAATCTTTGCCTCGTCATCGCCCGCGAGAGCTTTAGCTCCCCACTCTTCATATACATTGCCTATAAATTCGTTTTTCTTTCTAAGATTTTCATCTGTTCGCCACATCTCATATATTTCATCCGTATTAAGGGAAATACTGTCGACCATTACGGCATAACTCTGGGAATGAAGAGCCTCTTCATATGCCTGCCTGACCAGACACATATTAACCTCAGGTGCTGTAATCCAAGGGTTTACATGGTCGGGCGTATTGTTTGTCTGAATTGAATCCATAAAAATCAGTTGGGCCAATGCCTTATCGTACATATTTTTTTCCGCCGGCAGTAAATTTTTATACTGTCTTGCATCATCTGTTAAATCAACTTCCCTTGGAAACCATGTGTTTGCAAGCATCATCTCCCACAGATTATATGCCCAGGGATATGAGAGTTTATTAAGATTAATCATCCCTTCGGTACAACCGTTAATTATAGAGGTGGTTGAACCTCTGTGCATCGGACAGTTGTAATTAAACAACTTTTTTATTTGCATTTTTACTCCTTATATTCTTTCCTTCTATCCATCAAAAACACACAACTCACAACTCACTATTCACTACTCACTTTTCACCTTACTGGCACCCGAAGCATTCAACACTTCTGTCCATCACCTCTTCTTTTATTTCAGGAGACTGGCTTCTTAAATAATAAAACGATTTTAATCCCAGTTTCCATCCAAGTATATAAATTTCATGGAGATACTTCCCGCTTGCTTTGTCTGTAGTAATAAATATATTCAGACTCTGCCCCTGGTCTATCCATTTTTGCCTTATTGCGGCGGCTTTTACCAAAACTCTCTGGTCAAGCTCATACGCCGGAGTATAAAACATATAGGTTTCGGCACTGAGATTTGGCACAACTACAGGAATAAGTCCGCTTAAATTCTCCTCATACCATTTTCTTTTATAAACAGGTTCTATTGTCTGGGTTGTTCCTGTCAAAATAGAAATGGAACTCGTAGGCGCAACGGCCATTAAATATCCGTTTCTAATTCCGCCTTTTACCTTTTCCCTTAGACCTTCCCAGTCATACTTCATTGCCGTAAACAAATCTTTTTCAACAAGTTTTTTAGCTTCTTCATTGGCTGTATCCATAGGAAGTATGCCTTTAGACCATCTGCTGCCCTCAAATTCGGGATATTTTCCTTTTTCCCTCGCCAAATCACAGCTTGCACTGATTGCATGATAACTGATGCCTTCAAATATTTCATCTATTATTTTAAAATGCTTGTCGCTTCCCCAAAAAATCTGTCTTTCGGCCAGCATCTGGGCTTCACCCATTGCCCCGAGACCGATTGCCCTGTTTTTAAGATTCGTATCTTTTGTTTTTCTAACCGGATAATAATTCAAATCAATTACATTATCAAGCATTCTGATAGCAATCGGTACAACCTCGCCAATTTTTTCAGGTGTATTTACTTTGCTTAAGTTTACACTCGCAAGGTTACAAACAGCTGTTTTCCCGCCAAATGGCACTTTTTCAACAATATAAACTTTTTTACCTTCAATTGAATCAAGCGAAGTTATTTTTTTGGCTTTTTTAGTTACTTTTACACCTCCGCTTTCCACCTCAATTTCGTCATCTTCTTCAAAAACAGAAAAACTCTCATCTTCAAAAGTTACTTTTACCTTATAATGGTTCGGCTCGGTATTTTGAAATATTTCTGTACAAAGGTTTGAACTTCTGATAATTCCTGAATGGTTATTTTGATTACGTCTGTTGGCATTGTCTTTAAAACAAAGAAACGGATTGCCTGTTTCATAATATTCAAGCAAAATTTTTTTCCATAATTCCTTTGCTTTTATTTTTTCTTTTGTAATATTCGGGTCGTTTTCATATTCTATATATTTTTTTTCAAATTCCTCCCCGTATAAATCAGTCAAATCTTTAGTTTCATACGGGTCAAACAGGCTCCATAGTTCATCGTTTAAAACCCTTTTCATAAATAAATCAGGAATCCATAAAGCGGGAAATAAATCATGCGCCCTTCTTCTCTCTTCCCCTGAATTTTTCTTTAAATCCAAAAAGTCCATAATATCCATGTGCCATGGTTCAAGGTAAACGGCTATTGCCCCTTTTCTGGTTCCGAGCTGATCCACCGCAATTGCCACATCATTTGTAATTTTTAGCCATGGAATTACTCCGCCTGCAGCATTTTTATGGTTGTCGATAAAACTTCCGAGCGCCCTTATTTTACTTACATCCCATCCAATTCCGCCTCCAAATTTAGATAAAAGTGCCATCTCTTTATAATCATCAAAAATACCTTCTATATTATCGTTCATACTTCCTACATAACAAGAGCTGAGCTGATGCCTTGTAGTTCTTGCATTAGATAAAGTTGGAGTTGCTACCATTACTTCAAATTTAGAAATTACATCATAAAATTTCTTAGCCCAATATCCTCTAATTGATTTTACATCATTTAAATTTATTTTTTCCTTATCTTCTTCTGGAATAGAAGAAAGATTTGTTTCATTTTGAGCAAGAAACATGGCAACGCCCATAAAAAGCTGCTGAGGCAGTTCTATAGGGTTATTTTCCCTGTCTTTAATGATATATCTGTCATAAAGCGTTTTTATTCCAAGATAAGTAAAGAGCAAATCCCTTTCGGGTTTTATATAATCATTCAGTTCATTTAAATCATATTTTTCTTTAAGCCCCGGTAAAATCCTGCCTGCAGTTTCGCCTTTTTTAAAATATTCCTCTAAAGAGTTATAACCTGTAAAGCCTGAGACTTTATGATACAAATCGTATAAAAAAAGCCTTGCGGCAACAAAATTCCAGTTTGGCCTGTCTATATCGATTTTATCAACAGCTGTTTTAATTAACGTCTGCTGAATCTCTTCTGTTGTAATTCCGTCACGAAATTGGAGCTTTGCATCAAGCTCTAATTCGCTGTAATCCACACCTTCAAGACCTTCACAGGCAGCCATGGTATATTTTCTAATTTTAGAAATATCTAAAAGTTCTCTTCTGCCGTTTCTTTTAATAACAGTAATTCCTGAATACATTATTCTCCTTTGAATGTAGAAAAAATTTTATGAAGTCTAAAAGAAATAATATCAAAAAAAACTTAAAAAAAAATAATGAAAAAGAGATTAAGAGAAGAGTTTTATCAAACTAACCCCTATAAACGCCGCAATATAGGCAAATACGTTTGGATAAACCGTATAAAAAATTCTCCAGGCCCACTGTGGCACTTCTGCATAAAATGTACTCATGGCTGCAACACACGGGGAATAAAACATAACAATTATAATCATTGCAACCGCAGCAGTAAACGGCATAGAATTTTTTATTTTTTCTATTAATGCTTTACTTGTTTCATCCGCTTCACCAATTCCGTATAATTCGGACATAGTTCCGACAACCGCCTCTTTTGCGGCAAGTCCCACAAGAAGACTGACATCTTCCTTCCATCCCAAATCAAGAGGCTTTGTAAAAGGTACCATTAATTTTCCCACTCTGGCTATATATGAATTTTCTAAAATTTCCTGCTGCATTTTATTTGCTAAAACTTCTTTTTGATTTGCGTTTGCACTTTGAATCAAAGGCTCATATTTTTTAACAATATCGGCTCTCGGATAAGCGCTTAAAAACCAGATACCAAATGCTGTAATACCGATAAAAACACCCGCTTTTCTTAAAAACAGTTTTGTTTTTACCCATAAATCAAAAATAACAGCTTTTATTTTTGGAAATCTGTATTTTGGAAGTTCCATAACAAACGGCTCCGGCTCCCCTTTGAATAAAACTATTCTTAATATTTTTGCAACAATAAGCCCCGTCAAGGCACCGCCCAGATAAATGGCAAACATAACATCGCCCTGGAGTGAAGGTGCAAAAAAAGCACTTACCAATAATACATAAATAGGAAGTCTGGCCCCGCAGCTCATAAATCCTATAACAAGCATTGTTATAAGTCTGTCTTTTGGATTTTTGAGCGTTCTTGCCGCCATATATGCAGGAACTGAACAACCAAAACCTGATACAAGAGGAATAAATGCCCTCCCCTGCAGTCCAAATCTTTTTAAAACACCGTCCATCACATAAGCGGCCCTTGCCATATAACCGGTCTGCTCAAGCAGATTTAGCCCCAAAAACAAAATCAGGATATTTGGCAAAAACATAACAACCGCCCCGACTGCCGGAATTACACCTTCAACAAGTGCTTGTTTTATCATACTCTCGGGCATTGCATTTCCAACCCAACTTCCAAAAATATTAAATCCGGCATCAATCCAGTCCATTGGAACTGCACCCAAAGAAAACGTTAACTGAAAAATAGCCCACATTACAAATAAAAATATAGGAAGCCCTAAAATAGGATGAATTAAAATTTTATCTATTTTTTCTGTTAAAGTCTCTTTTTTTGCTTTTTTTGCTATCTGGGTGACTATTCCTTTTGCTAAAGCAAGTCTTTCTTCAAAAAGAATGGTTTTTGTATCTTCTTCAGAATATTCACCCCTTAAAATATCTTTTGATTTTTTAAGTTCGGGCATTAAGTCCGCAAACCATGGTTTTTCATGAATTATTTTGTAAATATCCTCATCATCTTCAAGAAGTCTTATCGCCACAAATCTTTTTGAAAATTTATCACAGTCTTTAATAAAAGGTTTTAAGTTTTCGATTGTCTCTTCCACTGTTTCAGAATAATAAATTTTTGGAATGTTCTTTTCTTCATATGCTTTAATTACTTTTTGAAAAAGTTCTTCCAATCCAAATTTCTCTTTTGCCGAAACGTTTTCGGCCTTTATGTTTGTAAGTTTAAAAAACTTGTCTGTATCAATTTCCCCGCCCTGCCTTGAATATTCGTCATACATATTAAAAGCGATTGCCATAGGCCTCCCTAAATCCGCTATCTGAAAAGAAAAAACCAGATTTTTTTCAATCTGATTTGAATCAACTACATTTAAAATTAAATCATATTCCTCATTTAGTAAAAATTTTTTGGTTACATCTTCTTCCGGTGTATATGTATGAAGAGAATAAGTGCCCGGTAAATCGATAAGCTTTATTTTGTAACCGTCTCTAACAAACTCCACTTCTTTTTTTTCAACCGTAACGCCTGAAAAGTTTCCGACATGAAGCGTTGCGCCCGAAATGGAATTGATTAAATGGCTTTTCCCGACATTGGGCTGACCGACAAGGGCTACTTTAATCTCTTTCATTTTCTCTCCTTACTTCAATCTCTTTAGCTTCTTCTTCTCTTAATGCTACCGGGATATTGTTAACTTCTACTTCATAAGTGTTTTTTGCAAGTGTGTGTTTTAAAACCTTTACCTCTTCTCCTCTTGCAAACCCCATCGAAAACAGCCTGCTTTTTAAAGGTTCTTTTGCCAAAATTTTTTTAATAATTCCGCTTTCGCCAATTTTTAGTTCATTAAGCCTCAAGTCATCTCCTTTTTTTAAAACAATATTACCACTACTTTAAAAAAACTTTTTTGATATACATCAATAAATGGTATAATTATTTAAAAAAAGGTAAATTATGGCAGCACCTATTTTAAAATATACCTATGAAGATTATAAACTATGGAAAGGCGATTGGGAATTAATTGAGGGTTTTCCAATTGCTATGGCACCTAGCCCCATTATCAATCATCAATATCTTTCTACAATGTTTGCAATTCAAATTGGAAATTCCATAAATGACAATAAATGTGAAGAGTGTATTGTAATAGTTGAAGAAGATTATATTGTAAATGAAACTACTGTTTTAAGACCAGATGTTGCAATGATTTGCAATGAAGAAAATAATTTTATTACAAAAGCACCGGAAATAATTGTAGAAGTAATTTCTACTTCAACCGCAAGAATTGATGAAAATGAAAAATTTAAAATTTACGAAAAAGAGGGAGTGAAATTTTATATACTTGCATATCCGGATTTTAAAATGGCAAAAGTTTATGAAAACAAAGATGGATTTAAAAAAATAGGTGATTTTTCAAATGAAAAAATAACCATTAATGCAAAATGTAAAATTGAAATAAATTTTAATGATATATTTAAAAAATTAAGGGGATAAAATGAAATTGACTACTCCACTAAAATCCAATTCAATAAAAATAATGCTTCTTGGCTCAGGTGAGCTTGGAAAAGAAGTGGCGATAGAAGCCAACAGACTGGGATGTGAGGTAATTGCGGTGGACAGATATCCAAACGCACCGGCAATGCTTGTAGCTGGGAGGAATTATGTAATTAATATGAAAAATAAAGATGAAGTTCTTGATGTAATAAGAAGGGAAAAACCCAATTTCGTATTGCCCGAAATTGAGGCTATTAACATAGAAGCTCTTTTTGAAGCCGAAAATGAAGGTATTCATATCATTCCAAACGCCGAAGCTGTTAATAAAACAATGAACAGAAAAAACATAAGAAAATTCGCGGCTGAAACTTTAGGACTTAAAACAAGTAAATACAAATTTGTAACAAACTATGAAGATTTAAAAAAAGCCTGCGAAGAACTCGGCTATCCGGCTGTGGTAAAACCTGTTATGAGCTCTTCGGGGCATGGACAAAGTATAGTAAAATCTTCTGAAGAAATAATAACCGCCTGGGAATTTGCAAAATCAGATGCCAGGGGAAGTGCAGATGAACTGATAGTTGAAGAGTTTATTGATTTCGATTATGAAATAACCCTTCTTACAGCTAAAAATGACGAAGAAATTGTTTTTTGCCCTCCAATTGGACATATTCAAAAAGGGGGAGACTATATTTTTTCCTGGCAGGAAATGAGAATGAATGAAACAGCCTTAAATAAAGCCCAATACATAGCTAAAACAATAGTTGAAGGTCTTGGAGGAAGAGGAATTTTCGGAGTAGAAATGTTTGTAAAAGGCGATGAGGTATATTTTAGCGAAGTTTCTCCCCGCCCTCACGATACCGGACTTGTAACAATGATTACCCAAACGCAAAGCGAATTCGCCCTTCATATAAGAGCCGTTTTAAATCTGCCTCTTGGTTTTGAATTCCTTACCCAAGGTGCAAGTGCCGCTTATAAAGCAGATAAAACTTCCTATACTCCTGTTTTTAATTTTGATAAAGAAATTTTCAGCACTAATTCAAGATTTATAGTTTTTGGAAAACCTTATTCCCATCCCGGAAGAAGAATGGGGGTAATTTTAGTCAGTGATAAAAATTATAAAGATGCCTTAAAAAAAGCCGAACTTCTTATTTCTAAAATCTCAATTGATTAAAATTTAATCACTTTTTTCTTTCTTTTATCTTCATCTTGTGAGTTGTGAGTTGTGAGTTGTGAGTAGACAAGTTGCCAAGAAGCCAAATAGCCGAATAAAAGGAGGAAAAAATGGATATGGCATGGGCACTTGATACCTTTTTTGCACTGTTTGCATTTACATTAATTATTTTAATGGTACCCGGTTTTGCAATGCTTGAAGCCGGGCTTGTCAGGACAAAAAATGTCTCAACCGTTTTAACAGTTAATACCATGATTTATATTGTTGCAAGTTTGGTGTTTTTCTTTTGGGGATATATATTGGCTTTTGGAGGCTGGAATGGAAGCTCTATGAGCAAATATGCTGCATTTTTATTTCAAATGGCATTTGTAGGTAAAACCGTTAATATTATGAGCGGAGGGGTGAGTGAGAGAACAAGAATTATCCCCCTTGCAATTTTTACAGTTTTTATGGCAGGGTTTATATATCCTCTAATAGTTAATTTCACATGGGGAGCCGATTTGCTTAAAGGAACATTTCTTGATATTTCAAATATGCATGATTTAGCTGGTTCGACTGTAATTCATTCAACCGGTGCATGGGCACTTTTAGCCGCAATATTAATTATTGGTCCCAGAAAAGGAAGATATAAAGACGGCAAAGTAAAAGTGGTTCCTGCCAGTAATATTCCTTTGGTAGTATTGGGTGCTCTGCTTTTATGGATAGGCTGGTTCGGATTTAACGGCGGAAGCGTGGGAAGCATTTCAAGCAAAAATGCCGCTGACACAGTGGCGATGGTTGTTATGAATACAAACAACGCCGGTCTTATAGGCGGGCTTGTTGTTATGATTTTAAGTTATCTAACATATAAAAAATTTGATATCACAATGATTTTAAACGGAGCTTTAGGAGGTCTTGTGGCAATTACGGCGGGTGCGGATGTGTTAAGCCCTGTTGCTTCAATTATAGTTGGATTAATAGCGGGAATTTTGGTATTTTATGCCGTGCCTTTTTTTGATAAATTAAAAATTGACGACCCGGTGGGGGCACTTTCAGTTCATTTGGTAAACGGGATTTGGGGAACAATTGCGACAGGAATCTGGGGAAAAGGTATAAGTTTAGCTGCTCAAATAAAAGGTGTTATAGTAGTTGGAATTTTTGCATTTATTGCTTCTTATATTATTCTTTATATTATAAACAAATTTATACATTTCAGAGCAGGCGAAGATGAGGAGGTGGAAGGACTTGACGTAAAAGAATGCGGAATAGAAGCTTATCCGGAATTTAAAAGGGCAATTTAAGCTCTTTTAAATTCTAAACTGTGAGAGTTCTTTCATTAAAGCATCTGCTAAACGGTAAATATTGTCAATAGTTTTTGCATTATCTTCTATATATTTTTCATTATTGGCTGAAAGTTCTAAAATCTTATTCATATGTACACTGAATTCCTCCATTTTTTTAACAATATCATTAACGGCGTTTACATTTTCTTCCACACTGCTGACAACATTGTTCATTTTAGTTGAAACATTTTCTATTTTTCCCTGAACATCGTTTGCAACTTTGGCAATTTCATTTACTTTTTGAACATTTTGGTTCATTTCCTCATTTGCATCGCTGATTCCCTGAACAATTACATTGATAGTCGCATCTATTTCACTTAAACTTTTCTGGGTTCTTTCAGCTAATTTTCTGACTTCATCCGCAACAACGGCAAATCCTCTTCCGTGTTCACCAGCCCTTGCCGCTTCAATTGCCGCATTAAGCGCCAAAAGATTAGTCTGTTCCGCTATTTCCTTTATTACTGATAAAATACTTTTTACACCTTCGGCATTATTCGTAAGTTCATTCATTTTCAAAGCCAAATCGTTTTCATTTTGGGAATTTTCCTGAATCTGTTTTATGACCTGTTCTATTTCAGAAATAGTATATCCCAATGCCTCATTTGCTTTTAAAATAAGATTTTTAATCTCCTCAGAGGAATTTGCTTCATTAGTTAAATTTTCTTCAATATGCTTGGATTCTTCGGCGGTGGAGATTATGATTTCATTTTCGCTGTTGATATTGTTTTCTATAATTTTAAAATCTTTTTTAAGTTTCACAGATACTGATTTATTTTGATTAGAACTGTTATATGCAGAAGAAAGCACTTCTCTTAAACTTTCGATAAATTCTCCCAAACTATTTCTTATAATTCCGAATTCATCATTTTCATATATTTTTATATCAACGGAGAGATCTTTACTTTTGGCAATCATTAATATTAACGATTTTAAAGAATTAATTTTCATTTCAAGATTTTTTACACTTGTTATTCCAATAATTATCATAAATAAGTTTGCCAGAACACCCATTATAAATACTAACGGATTAACATAAATTTTATTAATATCATTTTGAATAATATTAGCTATTTTATCATCAATTTCTTTTAACTTGTTTATTTTTTTAGTAATGGTTTTAAACCAATAAACCGGATCAACTCCAAAATTTCCCATTTCATGTTTTGAAATGGCAATCTCTCTTAATTTTTCGACTTTGGCAAATGAAGGGGCTTTTACTATTTTAAAATACATTTCTTTGATATTTTTATTTGCAAATGTTAAAAAATCATCATTGAAAGCCTTTTGTTCGGCAACCAATGTAACAAATTTAGTATACATTCCCGGCAAAAATTTATCTGCACCGAATGTTGCACTAAGAACTGCCCTTTCAATCCCCGCCCTTTCTTTTGCTTTTAAAAAGCTTGAATAAGCAGCCAGCTCCATAGCTATTTTCGCATTAGGCGCAAGTTTTGCACTGTTTCCGATAATTTTCAGTATATATGAGTTCATTGTTGTATACCATTTAACTTCATCTTTTAAAGAAATTTTTAAATTTTCTACTTTTGCTCTTATATTGTTGATATTTGAAAGATAATTATTCAGTATGTCAATATATTTTTTTGTTTCGTTATCCAAAAAAGAGACGTCAATACTTTTCAGTACTTTTTTATACATCGCTATTTTTTCATCCGTCAATTTTCTCTGCTTAGCAAGTAAATTAACAAATTTTTCTCCCTTACTTCCTATAAACCCGGCACTCATACCCCTTTCTTTTTGTGTTTCGTGAATTAAAAGGCTCAGGCTTCTGCTTAATTGCATTATGTTTGAAAGCTCTTTTTTTACGGTTAAAGCATGTTGCCAGCTTAAAAAATCCCTTACATTATAAAATGTTAAAAAAATTGAAGCTAACAATACAATAATAATCATTGTCATTCTTAATGATAATTTTTTAATACCCATTTTAACCCCTTGTTAATATTTTTTTATTATTATAGTATAAAAAAGGAAATTTATGAAAAATTTCTGCCTGCCAAATCAAGACGGAATTGAAATTTGTTTAAAAGATTTAAGAGGGAAATGGATAATACTTTATTTTTATCCAAAAGACAATACTCCAGGATGCACTACCGAAGCAAAAGAATTTAGCCAATTATTGGATGAATTTGAAAAATTAAACGCCGTAGTTATAGGAATAAGTCCGGATTCCCCTAAAAAACACTGTAATTTTATAGAAAAACATGAGCTAAAAATTACACTTTTAAGCGATGAAGAGAAAAAAGTTTTAAAAGAATTCGGGGCATGGGGCAAAAAGAAAATGTATGGAAAAGAATATGAGGGAGTAATCCGCTCAACTTTTATCATCAATCCTGAAGGTGAAGTTGTAAAAGAATATAAAAAGGTAAAAGCAAAAGGTCATGCCGCCAAGGTTTTGGAAGATTTGAAAACTTGTAAATAAAAATTAAAACCATGAAATTAATTTTTCAAAAAATCTTTCATTTTTTATTTTTTCTGAAGCTATAATATTATTTATTATTTTATTAAAAAATCTATTTGTTACATAAAAAGAGTCAACATAACAAGGGATACTCCACCCTATCACAGGCCCTATCCTTCCTATATAAGGACCTAATATCCCGCTTCCTATTTCTATCCAGTGACCGTTTTTTTTCAAAAAATTATTATATGCCTGTTTACAGAAATTGTATGAGTTTTTTTCCTGATTACATTCTGTTCAAAACAGTATATTGTATATACAGGTGTGCCCAAAATATATATTAGATTTGGAATGAAAATTATTGGCAAAAGATAAAATACTTCCGTATTTTTTTAGAATTAAATTATTATATTCTTTAGCCGTGGCAATCCCGTTTCTTTGAATAACTTTTATATGAAAAACTTTCCTGTAAAATCTGTCTTTTTCTTTAACATTCATATAGCTTGAAACACATTCTCCGTAATGATTATATTTTACGAATTCTTTTTTGGTTTTTTGCTGAAAATCGAGAATTTGCACAGGTGTTAATTTTTTATAGCTTGTCAAAATATTTATTGCTTAATTTATTTATCCAATTTGGAATGAAAATTTATCCAAAAATCGTTCCCGGCAAAAAGAAAATTTATTGTAAAAAACAGTATAAACAATATAAATTATAACATCTTTTTATCAAATTAAAACCCGTATCTTTTCATAGCGGCTCTTGCTTCTCTTTGAAGTTCTTTTTCTTTCATTACCCTTCTTTTGTCATGAAGCTGTCTTCCTTTAGCAACCGCTATTTCAAGTTTTGCCCTGTTTCTTTTGTTAAAATAAATCTTAAGAGGAACTAATGTATAACCTTTCTCACTTGTATATCCGGCAAGTTTTGCTATTTCATTTTTATGAAGTAAAAGTTTTCTGGGTCTTTTTTCATCATGCCTAAAGGCCTTATAAGTAGTGTCGAGATTGCTTATGTGCCCCTGCATCCACCAAGCCTCGCCGTCTTTTATTTTTACAAATGAATCTTTTAAATTCGCTCTTCCCTGTCTCAGGGCCTTTACCTCACTTCCTTTAAGCTCAATTCCGGCTTCGTATTTGTCAAAAATATCATAATCATAATATGCTTTTCTGTTCGTTGCAACCGCTTTCATTTTTCACCTTTTCACTTTACACTTTTAATTTTTCACCATAGCCGCTTTTGATAGCCAGGTGAGCAAAGCTCACTTTTCACTTTTCATTTTTCATTTAATAACTTGGCCTCTTGGCTTCTTGGCAACTTGTCTACTTGGAACTTGCATACCTAAGAATTTAGCTACTTGGCAAGCTCACAACCCCGCCGCTTTTCAAGCAGCCGGGCAAGCTCACCACTCACTACTCACTACTCACTTATAAACAGCGTTCCTTTAATATGATTCCCTTTTAAAAATTCTTTTACACTCTTTAAATCATTGCCGTTGGTTAAGAACATGGGAATATTTTTATCCATTAAAAATTTGGCCGCTTTAAGTTTTGTTACAATGCCTCCCGTTGCAAATTTGTCATTGGGATTACATTCGGCATTCAGCCAGGTGTCTTTTATTTCTTTTACAGTCTTAATAGGTAGGGCGTTAGGATTTTTCTTAGGATTGTCCGTATAAAAAGCATCAATATCGCTAAGCATTATAAGCAAATCACCCCCAAAATAATATGTTACATAAGCACTCAACTGATCATTGTCTCCAAAAATTATCTCTTCTACAGAAACAGAATCATTTTCATTAATAATTGGAATAACTTTATTTTGAAGCAGTACATTTATCATTTTTTTTGCATTGCTGCTTCTTTTTCTGCTGTCAAAATCTGCCGCAGTTACCAAGACCTGGGCAACGGTTATATTATATTTATGAAATCTTTCCTTATATTCCCTCATTAATAAAGGCTGCCCTATCGCCGCAAGAGCCTGTTTGTTTTCCAGCTTTGTTTTATCCAGGGGACATTTCGTATAACCTGTCCCCACGGCACCTGAGGTGACCAAAATTATTTCATATGTTTTATTAAGTTTCGCTAATAAATCAACAATTTTATCCATTCTTTTTGAAAGTTTTCCGTTTTCATATAACGTCGCAGTCCCTACTTTAAATATCAGTCTCTTCATTGTTTACACTTTCTACTAAATTCATTAATGCATATTTTAAAGAATCTATATTAATATTACTCACAGAACTTATAGGCAAAACAAATGTGTCTTCTTGGAAATAGCAAGGATAATCAGGATTTGCCCTATATTTACATTCTGTTTTTACAATTCCAAATTTTTCAAAAAATTCTTCTATTTTGTTCTTATCGGCAATATCCGATTTTGTTAAAGCTATGGCATATTTTCTATTAGCTAAAATCTCTGAATAATTTTTAAGCTCTTCTTTCAATGTTTCAAACTGATAAAAAGGCTCTCTAAAAGAAGCCATATCTATCATATAAAGAATTATTTTTGTTCTTTCAATATGTCTTAAAAACTGAAGCCCAAGTCCCTTACCTGCGTGAGCCCCTTCAATAATTCCCGGAATATCGGCCATTACAAAACTTCTAAAATCATCTACCCTTACAACCCCGAGTTTTGGAGTAAGTGTGGTAAATTCATAGTTTGCTATTTCGGGTTTTGCATTGGATAAAGTGGAAATAAGTGTTGATTTTCCGGCATTAGGAAAACCGACAAGCCCCACATCGGCTATTAATTTAAGCTCCATTATTATTTCAATCTCTTTTCCTTCCTCTCCCGGCTGGGCATATCTTGGAAGCTGCTGTCTAGGGCCCCTGAAATGCCAGTTTCCAAGCCCTCCTCTTCCGCCTTCAAGCAATATTTTCTTTTCACCGTCTTTTTTCATATCAAGTAAAATTTCACCTGTATTTGCATCTTTTATTATTGTCCCGGGCGGCACTTTAATTATTAAATCCTTGCCCCCACTTCCATGTTTTTTACGTCCTTCCCCTGGCCTGCCGTTTTTTGCTTTAAGAAGCTTTTTCCCTTTTAAATGAGATAAAGTATGGGTATTCTTATCACAGATAATTGTAACATCTCCGCCTTTTCCCCCATCTCCTCCGTCAGGCCCGCCTTTTGGAACAAATTTTTCTCTTCTGAAACTGACACATCCGGCTCCGCCTTTGCCTGATTTGACTGTTAATTTGACATTATCTACAAACAAATTAATCCTTTTTTTGAGAATTTTAACATAAAAAAACAGAATCTTTAATTTCCGATTTTAAAAATTAAATGTTAGATATTTAGAAGTAAATGTTAAATGCTGAATTTAAAATTAATTTCATTTATAATTCAACACTCAACATTCAAAATTAAAAAAGGCAAAGCCTTTTAGAAGTTTATTTTGCAGGATAAACTGAAACTTTTTTTCTGTTTTTATCTTTAATTTCAAATTTTACAAATCCGTCTATTAATGCGAAAATAGTATGATCTTTTCCAAGTCCGACATTGTTTCCGGGATGAACTTTTGTTCCTCTTTGTCTGATAATAATATTCCCGGCTCTTACAAATTCTCCACCAAATTTTTTAACGCCTAACCTTCTACCGGCAGAATCTCTGTTATTCTGTGTAGAACCTTGCCCTTTCTTATGTGCCATTGTATCTCCTTAAATTATGCTTTAATTTCTTTAATTTTAACTCTTGTAAAATCTCTTCTAAATCCTCTTTTTTTCTTAGAGTCTTTTCTTCTTCTTTTTTTGAAGATTATAACTTTTTTTCCTCTTGCGTGATTAATAACTTCAGCAACTACTTTTGCTCCTTCCACCACAGGAGTACCGATTTTTGTATCATCGCTTTTTACTAATAAAACTTCATTAATTTCAATATCACTTTTTGGCTCTGCTTCAATTCTGTCAAGTTCAAGTACATCACCTACTTTTACTTTATATTGTTTACCGCCGTGTCTGATAACCGCATACATATGCTTCCTTTTTTCTTTTTTAGTGTGAAATATTACACATTTTTCCTTAAACTAACCTTAAATTAAGTAAAATTTAAGGTTAGTTATAAATGTTAAATTCACAATTTATAATTTACAATTCACAATTGCCACACACTCTATTTCCACTTTTGCACCTTTTGGCAACTCTTTTACCGCAACGGTACTGCGCGCAGGTTTATGTAAAAAATATTCACCATAAATTTCATTCATTGAGGTAAAATCATTTATATCGCTTAAAAATATTGTTGTTTTTACCACATTTTCTATTTTTGCCCCCGCTGCATTTAGCACAGCTTTTAAATTTTCGCAAACCTGTTTTGTTTGTGTTTTTATATCAGAATTTAAAAATTCTCCGCTCGGAGTTAGAGCAATCTGTCCTGAAGTAAAAATTATATTCCCGCACTTAATAGCCTGAGAATATGGACCTATTGCTTCAGGAGCATTTGAAGTATGAATTTTTTCCACTTTTTCTCCTTTTTTTGAAATTATATCATTAATTTTCATTTCTTATTCACCATTTTAACTGTTTCACACTTTCACTATTTTCACCTTTTATTATTCCCTTCTTTTTTGCACTGTTTATGGCATCTTTTGTAAATTCTTCACCTATTTTAATGAGTTCTATTGCCCGGTGAAATTCATACCATTTCGCTATATTTTCCGGTATTTCTATTTCAATATCCGCGCTGTATTCGGCTCTTCTGTATCTAAATATAGTATCCATCATTAAATCAATTGACTGATTCACGGGGTCTTGTTTTTCTTTAAAAATTTTGTACCAGATCTCTTCCATTAAATTCTGTTTTTTTCTAACTTCTTTAGATAATCTTATTTTTATTTCTTTATCATTTCCATATAAATTAACAGCAATTATTAAATCACTCATATCGCTCATAACAGGGGCTATTGGCATTATATTGAGAACTCCTCCATCAACCAAAAGCATTTTGTTTAATTTAACCGGCTGAAAAATTCCGGGAATAGAAGCTGAAGCTTTAACTGCTTCCCACAAAGGTCCTTTTTGAAACCAGACTTCTTTTTTTTTGTTCAAATCTGTTGCAACAGCCGTAAATTTAACTGGCAAATCTTCTATTTTATAATCACCTACCAGTTCTTTTATTTTATTAAATATTTTATCCCCGTTTAGCCAGCCGTTTTTTGCCAGAGGATTGTTTAAAAATTTTACCATATCCAAAACATCAAGATTTTTTACCCAATTTTCATACACTTCAAGTTTGTTACACGCCTCAAGAGCCCCTATTAACGCCCCCATTGAAGTACCGGAAATAGATATTATTTCAAAACCGTACTTTTTTAATTCTTTAATAACACCAATATGGGTATATCCTCTCGCACCACCACCACTTAATACTAATGATATTTTCATAAAATCCCCTCTTTAAAATGAAAAATGCAAAAATCAAGAATGGAAAATTTTTAATATATTATTTATAAAAATTTAATATTGTGTCTGTCACTATTATTAAATAATAAAAAGAAAAAAGAAAAACTTATCTTTTTGAGAATTGTGGAGATTTTCTTGCTTTCTTTTTCCCGTATTTTTTTCTTTCAACTTTTCTCGCATCTCTTGTAAGTAAACCTTCAGGTTTTAAAACAGCTCTGAATTCAGGCGCATATTCAACTAAAGCCTTTGAAATACCATGCTTAAGTGCATCAGCCTGAGCAGCAAAACCACCGCCAAAAACTTTTGCTTCCACATCTACAGAAGTTTCCTGTTTTGTAAGCATTAAAGGCCATTTAACCCTGAGTTTAAGAGCTTCTCTTCCGCCTAAAAATTCATCTAATGTTTTACCGTTTATTGTAATATTACCGCTTCCGGCTTTTATCCAAATTTTAGCCACTGATCCTTTTCTTTTTCCTGTTGAATAAATTTTTCCGTGCATTTTCATTAGTTACCCTTTATTTGAGCTGTATGAGGATGATTTTCACCTGCATAAACTTTAAGTTTTTTAAGCATTTTTCTTCCAAGTTTTGTTTTTGGAAGCATTCCTCTTGTAGCTAATTTAAATAATTTTTCAGGATTGTTTTTTAGAAGTTTTTCAACTGTTTCCTCTTTTACGCTTCCGAAATATCCCGTATGTTTATAATATTTGTCTCCAAGTTTTTTATTTGAAGAAAATTTTACCTTATCTGCATTAATAACCACAACAAAATCACCGCAATCTACATGAGGTGTATAAAAAGGTTTATGTTTTCCCCTTAAGTATGTGGCTATTTCTGTAAGAACCCTACCAAAAATTTTATCTTTAGCATCTATTAATATCCAATCTCTTTTAACATCTTCTTCTCTAATTGATTTTGTAAATTTCATTATCACACCTTTTGTGAATTTTTTGGTGTAGAATTTTAAACTACAAACCTTAAAAAAACCTTAAATTAAGTTTTATTTAAGTTTAAATCAGCCAAAATTTGAAAATTTTAATACAAGCTCCACTTCCCCGGCGGGAATTCTGAGTTCTCTGCTTATTTCTTCTATGGAATAACCGTTTTTATATAGCGAACGTATTCTTTCTTCATCCTGCGTGTTTACATTGCTAAAATCAAAAACTTTCTTTTTATTTTTACATTCGACAACAGAAATTTTTTCTTCCAGTTCCTGAAGTTTTGTCAAATATTTTTTTTCCATTGACTTAAGATTTGTAAGCATTTCATCTATTATATTTTCCAAATTCTCTAAATCATTGTCACCTTTGATATTTTTTATCTCTTTTTTTAATTTGAAAACCTCCTGATTCAAATCCTCCAGCATTAATTCCATTGCCCCGAATTTACTTTCATTTACTTTGTCTCTGTTTATTATATAAAAAAATAAAAAAAGCATAAATCCGCTAAGCCCTATAAACATTATCAACGTTATTTTATCCATTTTCAGCCTTCATCTGTCTTATCATCGCCCTTTCCCTCGCCATTATATAGGCATTATAATCTTTTTCATCTCTTTCATGCATAAATTTAATTTTTGCAATATTTTTATCAGCACCTTTAAAAATAACAGGCACAATCCTCGGAGGAAAAACAGGAAGTTTCATTCTGCCGTAATATTTTTTATTTTTTTCGAATAAATTGTTTTTTATTTTAAAATGGCCAAAACCTATTTCAGTAATTTCGGTTTTATTTTTTAATTTTATAAAATTTTTTTCTTCATTTTTAACAATAGCGCTTAATTCGTCCACTTTTCTGTGAAGTGCTATCAACAGTTCAAGCAAAACCGGATCGGTGTCTTTTGTCTCCCCCCTTGCTTTTGCAAGCTTTACATACTGTCCTATGGGGTCGTCGCTTTCACTTCCAAGCATATCAAACTCTTTTTGAAGTTCGTCAGCATATTCATCAAATTCAAATTCAACAATTACCGATATCAGTCTAATCTTATCTGCCATTATCATTCTCCATTATTCTTTCACCACTCACTACTCACCACTCACCACTCACTACTCACCACTCACTAATTATACCTTGTCCAAAATAATAAAAATTAAAAAAATTATTCCCAAATATCCGTTTACATCAAAAAAAGCCTTTGGAATATTTTTAAAATCCCTATTTACTAACATTTGTTCATAATAAAGCATACCGGCTGAAATAAAAATTCCTACCCATCCAAAAAAACCGAGGTGGGCATAAGCGGCAAACAAAACCCAAAAAATTACCGTAAAAATATGAAACATTCTGGATATAAAAAGAGCCCCTCTTTCACCTACTAATGCTGGAATTGAATGCAGATGCTCTTTTTTGTCAAACTCTATATCCTGCAGTGAATATAAAACATCAAATCCCGCCACCCAAAACATTACACCAATTGCCAAAAAAACACTCCAGCAGGGAATTGAACCGCTAACGGCAACAGCCCCGGCAATAGGAGCTAATCCTAAAGAAATTCCCAAAATCAGATGCGCTAATTCACTAAATCTTTTAAAATGTGAATATCCCGCCAAAATAAATAAAACAGGAACTGATAATTTAAAAGCAAGGGAATTTATCAAATATGCGGCAATTACAAAAACAAAAGCATTTATTCCGATAAATAAAAGCATCTCTTTTTCTTTTACTTCACCCGTAACAGAAGGTCTGCTTGCAGTTCTTGGATTTTTTGCATCAATATCCCTGTCTACATATCTGTTATAAGCCATGGCGAAATTTCTTGCACTTGCAGCGGCTATAATCGCTAAAATCAGCAGTTTCCATCCAAACCACCCGTTGGCAGCCACTACCATGGCAATTAATATAAAAGGAATACTGAAAATTGTATGCTGAAATTTAACCAATTCCATATATTTTTTTATCATTTCTCCTCCACTTCACAACTCACAACCCCGCCGCTTTGCAAGCGGCCGGGCAAGCTCACAACTCACAACTCACAACTCACAACTCACTACTCACCTTTAATTATTGTATAATTGTAGCAAAAAAGGATAAATTTGTTTGCCATTATAGGGCCTACAGCTTCAGGAAAAAGCAATTTGGCAATAAGCTTAGCAAAAAAATTAAATTATGAAATTCTTTCTCTCGACAGTTTAAGCATATATAAAGAAATTAACATTGCTTCGGCAAAACCGAGCAGGGTTGAATTAAACGAAATTAAACATTACGGAATAAACGAAATATATCCAAACGAAAAATTCGACGTAACAAAATTTACAGAAATATATAAAAAAATCCCACACACAAATATAATAATTGTGGGGGGGACCAGTTTTTATTTAAAGGCCATGATTAGCGGAATTTCAAAAATGCCCCAAATCAGTGAAGAAATAAAAAAAGAAGCAAAAAAACTAAATTATGAATTTCTAAAAAAAATAGACCCTGTTTACACAGATAAAATTTCAAAAAACGATTCTTACAGAACCCAAAAAGGAATAGAAATTTATCTTGCTACAAATTTAGCGCCCACAGAATATTTTAAACAAAACCCTCCAAAACCTGTAATTAAAAATTTACCCATTTTTGAAATTGAGATTGATAGAAAAACACTTAGAGAAAGAATAAAACTAAGAACCAAAAAGATGTTTGAAATGGGTCTTATTGACGAAATAGCGTATCTTGAGTATAAATACCGCGACAGAAGACTTCCGGCATTAAAAGCCATAGGAATAAAAGAGGTACTTGATTATTTTAACGGGATTTATGATAAAAACACCCTTTTTGAAAAAATAGTTACAAACACTGCAAGACTTGCAAAAAGACAGCAGATTTTCAACAAAACCCAGTTTCCAAATAAAATTTCGACACCTCTTGATAAATTAGAAAATTTAATACTAAAAAAATATAATTTTTAAATTTTCATTTTACGTTTTGAATTTTTAACTTTAAGGCATTTATCTATATATTTTTTATTTTTTGTTAAGTTTGCTAACATAAAATAAGCCCTTGCCTTATCTTCTCCGCTTATTCTGTTTAAAAGACTTTTTAAAACTTTAATAGCTTCTTTTTTATTTTGTGAATATTTAGCATATGTAAATTCCACAAAAGGGGAATATGAGTACGCCTTAAAATAATCCTGTAAATCAATAATTTTTTTAGCATATGTTGCTGCTAAAAGATTATCACTGTTTTTTAGTGCCCGGTTTACTATTTTTATAAATGCGTCTGTATTTCTTATGTCTTTTGTTTTATCCAGCTCTTTTGCAAGTTTTAATGCTTCATTAAATCTATCTAATTTCCAAAGGGCAAAGAATTTTTTAAGTTTATATTCATAACATCCTTTTTTCATTATATTACACAAATCATCAACTGCTAAAACTAAATTTTTATAATCCCTGAGACCTTCAAGTGCCGTTATTTTTCTTTTCATCCATTTAATAAAAATTTTATCATCTGGTGAGTCTAAATATTTATTGCAAACCACAGACGCTATATCGTAGGTTTTGGTTTCAATTGCGCATTTATAAACGTTTTCGTCATATTTTTTATCTAAAACAATCTTTTTAGCTTTAATTAAATTAATAGCTTTAAAACATTTTTTATTTTTAAGCAGATAAATGATATATTTCTTATAAAATTTATTTAAAAACTCTTTTTTGTTTTTAAAAATTTTATCTGGGATTTCTTTAATTTTATTTTCAAGTTTTAAAATTTCATCATATTTTTTGAGCTTATAAAGAATCATTACTTTTTTATATAATGCTTTATACGCTGTGTCCCCTTTATATTTTTTAAGAATTTCATCAATTATTTGCAGCTGTTTTGTCAGGTTTTTTTCCGGAACCTGAAAAATAACTTTATCCCTCAACGCACTCATTGCATCAGAATAATCCCCGTACGGAAATTCATTTAAATATCTTTCTATCCAGTAAAGCGCCTTTTCATAATTTCCAAGTTCATAATACCAGTTTGCCAGATTGTATTCGAGAGGTTCATACAAATCATCCAATTTTTTAAGTTTTTTTATTAAATCTTCCCCTATATTGACGGCAAGTTTATACGCATTGTGGCCCGCAAGCAGTTTTGCAAGTTCATAAGCTTTTTGAGTGTCTTTTAAAAGATAATATTTTTTTGCCTTGTATATTTTTTCATAATATTCAATTGCCTTTTTTATATTCCCCTTGTCCATATATCTTTGGGCAAGCCTTGAAGCGGCAAGAGAAGCTATTTCAATATCATTAGTTGAATATAAAGCTTTTTCATAAAATTTAAAAGCTTTTTTATCATCACCCATCATATATAACTGGTCGGCCAAATAAATCATAGCCTTATACGCTTCTTTTGTGTTTGGATATTCATTTATTATTCTTTGAAAAAGATAACTTGCATCGCTCATAAAACCGATTTTAGAATAATTTTTTGCCATTAACAGTAAAACTTTCGGAAGATTGTCGTCAAATGCAAATCTTTTGATCCATTCCTTACCAAAACTGATAACGTCACTTGCATCATTTTGAGCATCTAAAATTTTAAGTTTTAAAAATAAAATATCCGGTAAAAAAATCGAGTTTGGATAAGTTTTAACAAAACTGTCAATTTCCGCCGCTACATCTCTGTGATGTTTATAAGCGCTTAAAATTTCAAAATATTTTAAAACATCCCCGCTCTCTTCATTAATTGGATTGCCGTTTTCATCTATCGCCCCTATAAAGGGTTTAGGAGAATCTGTAAAATAAAATTTCAACCCGTTAATTTTTGGCTCATATAATTTTTTATCACTTGCTATTACAACCCATTTTTTTGTTTTTTGCATTTTAAAAGGATTTATTAAAGAATTCTTATACAAATGTTCATTAAAATTTTTTAACTGATAAAATCTTTTTATTTTAATTATTAAAAAAAATTTTTTATTTTGAAATTTTGGGATAATATTAAAAAAAACAGAATTTGTTTTAAATACAGGTGTTGAAGGGATATCGTTAAATTCACAAATTATTTTTTTAACATTTTTTTTGCAGACAAACGGTTTATCGTTATATAAAGTCAGTATTTCATATTTTTGTTTATTTTTAAAATAATCAATGTTAATTTCCAAAGAAAACAAATAAATAAAAGAAAATAAAAAAAGAAAAAATTTCAATATATTTCCTTAAAATGGAATTACATTGAAATTGTAGCATTAAATACGCCTGAAGCAAAAATCCCAAAATAAATTGTACCGGCCAACAGTATTAACTGACCTATCAAGCTGCCAGGTGTTATCGATAATTTAACATTATTTACAGGTTTGTCAAAATAGATATGTTTAACAATCCATGCATAATAAGCAACTGCCAAAGCGGAATTAAGAACAGCTATCAACACTATAGGCCAAAGACCAGCGTCAACTCCGGAATAAAATGCGACAGCTTTACTCATAAAGCCTGCCAAAAGAGGAATTCCCGCAAGCGAAAACAGCTGGACAGTAAATAAAAATGCATGAACAGGGGCTTTTATACCCAAACCTTTTATATCCTCAAGGAATTTAACTCCCCCTTCTCTTCTTAAATCATTTAAAATCAAAAATACGCTTGTCTGCATAAAAATATATGCTATTGCATAATAAAGCACTCCTGCATATGAATAAACGCTTGCCGCTGCGGCAAAAGGAATAAGGGCATAACCGCTGTGCGCGATGGAAGAATAAGCCAATATTTTTGAAATTCTTTTTTGCCACAAAGCCATAAAATTGGCAAGCGTCATAGTAATAATCGCAAAAAAACTAAAAATCAATACTGTCGCCAACGGATAAGCAATCATAAATTTATAAAATGCCTTAAAAATAGCTATTAACATTACACTTTTAATAACACCGCTTAGTATAGCAGCGGCTGCATGATTAACCTGGGAATATGTATCGGCAGCCCACGCATGCATCGGTACAATTGTAAGTTTGTAAAATACACCTGCAAGCATTATAGCTACGGCAATTAATGTAAATTTACCGTTTACACTCATTTGAGAATATGTAAAACTCTCTGTTGTAAAAGAGAAAAACGCAAATCCCAGTAAAATAATACCACTTGCTACTGCACCTGCTATAAATGCTTTAACCGCACCTTCCGCATTGTAAAAATTTCTTATATTTGCAACTAAAATATAAGAAACTATCGCAATAGACTCAAACAAAACAATAAATACAAAAAAATTATCTGTTTCGAGTATTGCGAGTGAAAGACCTGCTATAAAAAGCATTTGTGCTATTAGCGGCCTTTCAAACCCTGTAAGTGAAAGAGACACGGCCGCAAGTGTCGCAAGTAAAACATATTCAATCAATTTTGTGGCACTGTCGGTGACAAACAATGGAAAAACACTGCTTAAACTTTGATTGGTATAAACAAAATAAGCAGATGCTATAAATGCCAAAACTGCAATCAGTTTAGCGATAAATATATTACTTTTATAAAACACTGGTACCAATAATCCCGCTGCAATTAAAATTATAAAACTCATTACATACCTCCAAGAAAGCCGAATGCTTGATTTGCCAAATCAAAAATAGGCTGTGGATTTATTCCAAAATAAACAATTAAAACGGCAAAAACTGCCAAAGCAAATTTTTCTGCAATAGTCATTGAAAAATCGGATTTTATTACCGTGTCTGATGCTTCGCCGTGAATCGAACGTCTTACAGCCCAAATTATATAACCGGCACTTATCAAACTTCCCAAAGCAATTATTGCTATCCACCAGCCATAGGCTTTAATAGCGGAAACTATAATTGTAAGTTCACCTACAAATCCCATTGTTCCTGGAAGTCCTAAAGCTGCCATACCGGCTAAAATAAATATTGCGGAAGCATATGGCGCATATTTCATAATACCTCCCATTTCATCCATATACCAAGTATGTGTTTTATGATGCAACCATCCTGCAATTAAAAACAATGGTGATATAACAAGAGCATGCCCTATCATTTCATATAAAGCCGCACTAAGCCCGTCATATGTCATAGTAGAAACAGCAACCACAACAAGACCCATATGTGATATTGAAGAATAAGCAACCATTCTTTTAATATGTCTTTCAAATATGGCAAGCATACCTGCAAAAAGTGTTGTTGTAAGCCCTATAATTACCATCCAAATAGCAAACTCTTTTGTAGCTGCAGGCATAAGCTCAACAGTAAATCTGATAAGCCCGTAAGCACCCATTTTAAGTAAAACTCCTGCCAATAATACAGAAATTGAACTAGGCGCTTCTACGTGTGCGACAGGAAGCCACGTATGAAGTGGAAACACGGGCAGCTTCGCTGCAAATCCTAAAAACATCAGCCACCATATAAGTGCTGGTGTAGTAAGTGCCGCCTCTTTGATTAATGTTAAATCCCAGTATCCTGTCTGTTTGAATAAAAGAAAAAATCCTACAAACATAAACATTGCAAAAACGTGTGTAAAGAGGAAAAATTTTATTGCAGCATATATTCTTTTTTCTCCTCCCCAAATTCCTACAAGAAAATACATCGGAACCAAAGTCAATTCCCAGAAAATAAAAAACCATAATACATTAGTGGTCATAAAAACACCGAAAATAGGACCGCTGAACATAATGAGCAAACTAAAATATGCCGCTTGGTTTTTTTCTTCCCAGGACGTAAATACAACAAGAATCAATAAAGCTGATGTTAAAAGCAGCATTGCAATACTCAAAGCATCAACCCTAAGTGTCAAATCAAACCCAAACTGAGGAACGTTTAAATAATTTCCAAGCTCCAAAAATCCAACCTGAGGCAAATCTTTATACCAGCTAAACGCAATAAAAAATTCCACAATAAACCAGCCGAGTGCTATATATTTTGTATATTGTGGAGTTGATTTTGTCAAATAATAAACTAATACCGATAAAAATATCGGCGCAAAAATAATATCTACCGCTACCATCACAGACCCTTTACAATTATTAAGATTGCCAATACAATAATTGCAACACCGATAACCATTTGTCCCATATATGTTCCTATTTTACCAGTATGCCCTATTCTGAAGATTTTATAAATTCTGTAACTTGTAGGGACGCTCCCGTCAACAATATAATCGACAACATAAGTGTCAAACCATCTTGCAGATGCCGCAAGGGCATTTACTATTATATTTTTGCTAACCCAGGTAATCATCGCCTCCACATAATAACCGTTGAATAGAATTTGATGAATTGTCTGCACAAAATGGTGGGACCCTATTTTATAAAGTAAGTTCAGTCCTTTTACATAAAGCCCCACAACAATTAAGAAAATAACAAACATAGTTGTAAGCATAAATATACCAAGCCAGGCTATATGCTCTTCTACACCAGCTTCTCCTGTAATATAATGTACTATATTACTTTGCCAAATAGCAATAATAAGTGTTATAAAAGCCAATATTCCAAGAGGCAGTCTAATCCACAAATTACTTGGTTTATGTACGCTTCCCGCTATATCTTCATTTCTCGGTTCTCCCAAGAAAACCAAAATCCAAAGTCTTGTAATATAAGCGATTGAAAGAAGCGCCGCTATTGTTACAAAAATTTTAGTAAATTCATTTCCGTGAAGCCATGCTGCCGTTACAACCATTTCTTTTGAAAAAAATCCGCTAAACGGAGGAACCCCCGCCAAAGAAAGTGAGCCCATGGCCATAAACAAGGCTATATAAGGAGCTTTTTTTACTAATCCCCCCAGTTTCCATGCATCTTTTGTGTGATGGGAAATATATATAATAGCACCTGCACTTAAGAACAATAACGCTTTAAAAATAGCATGATTTACCAAATGCATCATTCCGGCAGCCAAACTTCCGACTCCAAGGCCTACAAAAGCAATTGAAAGATGTGACATTGTTGAATAAGCGAGTATTTTTTTAATCTCTTTTTGTACAAGAGCAGAAGTTGAGCCTATAAATGCCGAAAGAGCGGCAACATTTGCCACAACATATAACGCATCTGTATAAGCATAAAAATCAAAAAGTCTTGCCACTATATAAATACCGCTGTTAACCATTGTAGCACCATGGATAAGAGCTGAAACTGTAGTAGGACCTTCCATTGCATTCATTAGCCAAGGATATAATGGAAACTGCCCTGATTTACCGATTGCACCCATAAAAATAAAAAGAGCTGCAACCAGCGCAACTGTTTTATTAATCTCTCCTGCATCTGCTAAATGATTTAGCTCTACTAAATTAACTGTTCCTACATAATAATAAAGTAGTCCAATTGCTGCTAAAATAAATATATCACCAAATCTTGTATATAAAAATGCTTGCATACCTGCATTAGCAGCAGATTTTTTATAATACCAGAAACTGATTAAAGCATAACTTGCAAGACCCATAAATTCCCAGCCGACAAACGCGCCTATCAAATCTTTTGTAATTACAAGCAGTATCATCCCGCCTATAAAAAACAATACTTTTGCGTAATATCTCGGTTGGTCCGGATCACTTCCCATATAATCATGTGCAAAATGAATATCAGCAAACCCAAGACCGGTCGCTATCAAAAGCATTACAATGGAAAGATGGTCTATATAAATTCCAAAAGGCAAATTAATTTCACCGTAATGAATCCATGTATAATCAATATTTATAGGAGAGCCTGAATGTGTTAAAAATATAACAATACTTGCCAAAAACAATATTGCACCTGTAACTTCTGCTACCCAAAAAGCCAGAGGCTGTTTTAGTTTACCTAAAACATACGCCAATACTGCACCGATAAACGGAGCGTATAATAAAATGTTTACTGCATTATTCATCTCTCACCGCCTTATCCAGGTTATCAGGTATTATTTCGCCTGTCATCCTTGAACTTAATATAAATATCAAAATACCTGCTGCCGCTTCAAGTGTGGCAATAACTATAATTACATAAGCTACGGCCAAACATCTTGTAAATCCAAAATGATACGCCGCACTTGCCAAAAGCAGAATTACCGCATTTAAAAGCATTTCAAGAGAAAAAAATATTTTTAAAAAATCACTTTTACTTGTAACACCGTATAATCCTACGCCAAAAAGCATAAGCGCAAAAAAAGCGTCAATATAAAAATTAACCATTTTTATTCCTTTTCATGTTTTAGAGTGTACAGCATTCTAATACTTCCATATAATATGCTTGCTCCCACTACACCTGTAAAAATCGCTATTTCAGCATAAAAATCGGTAAACACCTTTACCTGTTCTTCAAGAGGTATAGGCTTGCCGGCATTTGAAATTTCAGGCATTAAAAACGGAATTATCACCAACCCTATCAAAACAAACGTAACAACCGCAACAGCCCACGGCCTAATTTTAAATTCAGGAAATTTAGCCCCTATAACCGTCACACCGAAAAGTGTTAAAACAACAATCCCCCCGGTATATACAAATATTTGGAAAAGTCCTAAAAATTTTTCACCCATTCCTATATAATATATACCGAGTAAAAACATCATCGTAACAAATGACATCACGGCACCCACGGTATTTTTTTGTGTTAGACTCATAACAGCAAGGACTAATGCCAAAAATAAAATCAGTATACTCATTTTTCCTCTCCTTTTGGAGCTTCAGACTCTTGTTTTTTAGCTTCAGCTTCTGCCTTCTTTTTTTAGCTTCAGCTTCTGCCTTCTTTTTAGCCAGCATCTCAGCTTTTTTTCTTGCTTTTTCCTCTTCTTCTTTTTTCTTCTTTTCAATCCACTCTTCCGGCACGTCAGCCCTTACCCAGAAATTTTCAAGAGTGTCGTGTGTTCCGTTTTGAGTTATCATTTCTATATCCCCGCCTGAAAGTTTAATGGCTTTTTCAGGTTTGGTAGGGCACACATCTTCACATAAACCGCAAAAAATACAAATAGCTAAATTTACTTCCGGTACTTTATTCGGTCTTTTAATAGGAAGCGGTTTCATTTTAATAGCGTCTACAGGACAAATTTTATTACATGCATCGCATCCGGTACATATATCATATCTTACAACATGCCTTCCCCTGAAAACGGAAGATTTGTGAGCCGGTTCTTTTACCACATCTTTAATGGCCTCTCTCGGCTCGGTTACTGCTTTTAAAACCCTTAATACTCTTTCGCTAATCTGGAATAACATTTTAAGCTCCTAATATATAAATTCTTGCAAATGTAACCCAAACCAAATTGAGTATAGCCATAGGCGTGAGCCAGCTCCAGGTAAATTTTAACATCTGATCAAGCCTGAGTCTTGGATTTGACGCTCTTATTGCAACAACCATAATGGCAATTAAAACTATTTTAATAAACAGCCACCAAAAACTCTCAAACCCCAATCCTCTGTATCCGCCGAAAAAAAGCACCACCGCACTGGCACTTACAACAAGTATTTCGGTAAATCCCGCAAATTTAAGCAAAATATAATTTGTTCCGGAATATTCAGTATAAAATCCGTAAACAATTTCCTGTTCCGCATCCGGAATATTAAAAGGAGGCTGCTCAAGAATTCCAAGCATTGCTATAATATAAATAATCGCACCCGGCAGTAAAATCAATGTAGTAAGCCATGTGTTACTTTCCATAATTTCATATAAATTCATAGTTCCAAAAAGAACTGCCGGTGAGAGTGAAGCAAGAAAAAACGGCGATTCCATTGACAACATTTGTGAAAGTATTCTCATCCCTCCAAGAAGAGAATATTTGTTATTACTTCCAAAACCTGTAAGGAACAGTAAAAACGGTTCAACCCCTATTAATACAACAAGTCCCAAAACTCCGTAATTTGTATCTATAATCCCATGCCCGTTATTAACCAAAGGACTCCATGGAATTAAAAACACGGGAAGTGCAGCCACCAAAGGGGCAATTATGGGAATAATATTAAAAAGATACGGATCAGCACTTTTAGGAGTAACACTTTCTTTTACCAAAAGTTTAAACACATCATATACTGTTTGTAAGCTGCCGGCAGGCCCGTTAAAATGAGGACCCACTCTTTTATGAACATAAGCCAGAGCTTTTCTTGAAAAATAAAAAATAAAAAAAGTCCAGCAAAGTAAAAATATAAATCCAGGAAACACAAAAATATAAAAAAGTATTTCACCTATTCCCATTTTATCTCCTTATCTGTCTAAATCGCCCTGACATATATGCATACTTCCGTAAAGCAGCGGAATGTCAGATAATGTTTTTCCTCTAATCAATGTATCAAGCACCATTGTATGGTTTACACTCGGAGCTTTAAGTTTAAGTCTGTAAGGGCTGGTTGCTTTTTCACCTGTTACTAAATGCATAAGCATTTCGCCTCTCGCCCATTCAACTCTTGCAACAGCCTCACCTTTTGGAAGTCTTTTTGGAATTCTTACCAAATGATCTTTCATTGGGTCCATTTCTCCCGCTTCAATACCTGCTTCAATTTTTTTCATTGCCTGTTTAATTAAATCAATAGCCTGGTTTATTTCTTTATAGATTATAAAAAGTCTGTCTCTTGCATCACCGTTTTCACAGGTTACATAATCTATTTCAAGCTCCCCATAAGCAGCATAAGGTTCATCTATTCTTACATCTGTTTTATATCCGCTCGCTCTGGCTATAGGACCTGCTAAATAATAAGTTTCGACATCATCTTTTGTAAACATTCCAAGATTTTTTGCCCGTGTGGTCATAAGCGGATTTTTCATAAAAATATCTTCGATATCAGGTTTAACATTTTCCCATTTTTTAATTGCTTTTTCTATTTCCCCAAACCATGTTTTATAATCACTTAAAGGAAACCTCACTCCCCCCGGTTCAACGCTTGCGGTTGCGATTCTTGCCCCGCTGTAATCTTCCAATACATCAAGGAAAAATTCCCTGATATCAAGCGTCCACATTAAAAATGTCTGAAGGCCCATTGTTCCGAAAAATCCACCGACAGAAAGTAAATGAGATGCAATTCTTCCTGTTTCACCTAAAATCACCCTCATAAATTTGGCAAAAGGGGTTATTTCTTTTCCAGCAATCTCTTCTACCGCCTGGGAATAACAAATCATAGGATTGGGATTGTCCATAAAGCAGATTCTCTCAACCGCTGTAATAGCCCCTATAAAATCTTTTCTCTCAACTAAATTTTCAAGTGCTCTCCATACATATCCTATGTCTGGGTCTATTTTTTCAATAATTTCCCCGTTTGTGGTAACTTTTAACCTAATCGGCCCGCTTGCAGGATGCGTAGGCCCCCAGTTTAATATTGTATGAGCGCTCTCATGCCCTATTTTTTGCTCATTTTCATCGAAATCATCAAAAAAATCTTTTGTAATAATATTAATATTTTCTATTAAATTTTTTTCATGGGAAACCCAGTCAAAATCTTTTCTGAAAGGAAATTTTCCGTAAAAATCCTGGGAAATTAAAAAATACCTGAGATTCGGATGATTTTTAAATTTTACTCCGAAAGTCGAATAAGCCTCAAGTTCATGCCAATCGGCACTCGGAAAAAGAGGGGTAATTGAATCAATTTCACATTTTTCAAGCTCTCTTGGTAAATCAACTTTAAGCCATACATTTCTTTTATTTTTTAAATCTTCCAAAAAATAATTCATCTCAATTTTATCTTCATCTATAAAATCGGTAGGTGAAACGGTTGAGCAGGTTTTAAGCCCCTCTTCTTTAAGGGCTTTTACAACATTTAACAAATCATCTTTATTTTTAAGTTTTGTTTTTAGCCATGTTTTTTTGTAATCTTCAATATATTCATTTTCATAATTTTTTAAAATATCTTTAAGTTTCTCCATTGCCATCCCTTAAAATTTCATTTGTTTCCAGAGACCGCCCTGACTTGACGCACTCGGCTCGCCTCTTTTTATTTTTTCTTTAAGTTCTTCAAGTCCGGCAATAATTGCTTCCGGTTTTGGAGGACAGCCCGCCACAAACACATCTGCAGGCAGAATTTCGGTCATATTTTTAATTACCGATGGAGAATCATTATAAGGACCCCCGTCAAACGCACATGCACCGATTGCCACAACATATCTGGGCTCCGGCATCTGCTCGTATGTTCTAAGAAGAGCCGGAAGAATTTTTTTGCTTACAAGCCCTGTAATAAAAATAATATCGGCCTGTCTCGGAGTCGGCGTCATTATATATCCGTATCTTTCCCAGTCATATCTCGGCCCCATGGATGCCAACATTTCAAGAGAGCAGCAGCCGCTACAAAAATGGACAATCCAAGGAGATTTACTCCTTGCATAATTAAAGAAATCAAGCACTTTTAGCATTTCTATACTCCTTCATACTGATAGTAATAGCCGCAAACAGCAATACACCAAATATCATGGCCCAATTTAAGGCATTTTTATTATCTGCAAAAACAAACAAAGAAAAGAAAAGTCCAGCCATATCAAAAACAATAAATGCAATCGCAAAAATAAAATAATTGAAATTGGCTTTGTTTGGAACTTCACTGCTTGGCGGAAGTCCGCATTCAAAATGATCGTTTTTAATTTCACCAGGATTGTAAGGTGCCACTATTATACCCAAGAGATACAATAAAACTACCCCTGTAATCAGACCTGCGGCTATTGCCAAAATCAAACCCATTTTATCTCCTTTTTAATTTCAGTATAACAAAATTATAAAATATTTTTTCTCAGTTTAATAATTATAAGAAAAAATTATGAAAAAACAAATCTTTACAAAAATTTTACAGGTTTTATGTTACATTAAGTAATAAATATATATTCACTTATGTAAAAAACCTATCTCTTTTTCATTGTCGAACGCATTTATTTTTTCTTTTCTAATCTCCTCTATAAAATCTTGAGTTTTAAACATAGAATTTTTTCTCATAGCAACTTTTAGGGCGGTATTTTTTATTATAACCTCAATTTGAGCTCCGGTAAGTTCAAATGATGAGAGTTTCTTAATATCAAAATTTTCTTCATATTTAGCATTTTTAGGAAGCTTAAGTTCCCATAATTTCAATCTTTCTTTGAAAGACGGTTTTTTAAATTCTATTTTTAAATCAAATCTTCTTGAAAATGCTTTATCAAATGATTCAAGCAGATTGGTTGTGGCAATTAAAATTCCTTCGAATTTTTCGATTCTTTCTAAAAATATATTTTGCATCTGATTGTGCATTTTATCGGCACTGCTGAAGGTTGCGGCTGTTCTTGTACTCAAAAACTGGTCGGCCTCGTTCAATAAAAGCACAGGTTTTGTTTTTAGTTTTTCCGCCACCATATTATATTCGTCAAAAAGTTTCCTTACATTTTTTTCACTCTCACCCACATACATGGAAAGTATTTTAGAGCAGTCAAGGCTTAGAAGAGGCTTATTAAACTCTTTTGCCAAAGCCAAAGCCGTAACTGTTTTGCCGGTTCCCGGATGTCCGTAAAAAATTATTTTAGCCTCTATGCCGTTTGAGCTTTTTACTCCCCATCTTTTTAATTTATTTATTACTTTTTTATCCGTCTGTTTTAACAAAGTATTCAGACTCTCTTTTGTTTTCTCATCCAAAACAATATCTTTTAATGAATATTCTGGTTCAATAAAATCAAAAAGCGTTTCTTTTACAATATGTTCAATTTTATGTTTTGTTCTTGGATGTATCAAATCTTTGAGTATTTCATCATTTATAAAAAATATTTTTGTAAAACCCCCAAAAGCGCCTATCAGTTCGTCATAATCCACAATTTCCTCGCTGACAAGCTTTGAGTTCTCATCCAGCAAACTTCTGTTTTTTATTCTTTCTATCTCATCACTGCTGACAAGATTTAATAAAAAATTCATTTCCCTTGCATTTTCATTCGAATTGGTATACTCTTCTTTTAAAAGAGCTAAAAATATTATTTCCTCTTTTTCATTTAATTCATACTCTTTTATAAAATTAATTACCGGCAGATCAATTTTTGTTTTTTTAACTTTTTCTTTTATTGTATTTTCAATAAGTTTTAATTTGCTTTGAAGCCTTTTTATGCTTGAGCTTGTTTTGGAAAAAGAATTTTTTATATTTGCAAGCTGTTCGTATATTTCTATTCTTAAAAACTCATCATGCAAAAATTCCAGATGGTCGTTATATGGTTTATTTTCAGGCACCACAAGTTCGAGCGAACCCTGCTCTATTAACCTTAAAAAAGCAATGGAAAGAGAAATACTGGAATTAAAAAGCTCCAGATTGGTCATATCATTTATTTTAAACTGTCCCACTGAGCTTATTACAACCCATCCCTCCTCTATCAGATTTTTTATTACGTCTATATTTTCAAGGGCTTTAAATTTATCTTTTCCAAATATCGAAAATAAAATTTCCTTTACGCTGACATCCTCTTTTGAATCCAGATAAAATTCAAGCATAATCCTTAGTATTTCAGTTTCTTCTTTTTTTAAATTTAAAACTTTGTAAACAGTGCTGTTTTGGGGATTTTTTAAAAAAGATATTATATTATTTACCAAATCCTCTCCTTAATTTTATTATAATTATATCAAAAAGGCGCTAAATGCAGTTTTTATATTATCCAAAGCCCGAAAACAGAATAATCTTAAAAGGGGAAGAATACAAATATATTTTTAAAGTAAGAAGAATAAAAAAACATGAACCTATAAAAATAAGAAACCTAATAGATGATTATTTATATATTTATAAAATAGATGAAATAAACAAAAAAGAGGCTTTTTTGTCTCTTATTGAAAAAAAATATTTTCCAAACAGGCCAAAAACATTTTTTCATATTGCATGGTGTATAATTGAGCCTAAAAACATAGAAAAAACAATTCCTTCGTTAAATGAAATCGGGGTTGGCAAAATAAGCTTTGTATACTGCGATTTTTCCCAGAGAAATTTTAAGTTAAAACTTGATAGAATTGAAAAAATTCTTATAAATTCCTGCCAGCAATGCGGAAGAAGTGACAAAATGCAAATAGAAATTTTAAATTCAAGTGAAGATTTTTTTGAAAAATACCCGAGTTTCAGCGCACTTGATTTTAACGGAAAACAAATTGAATTAAAAAAAAACATAACCATGCCAATTTTAATAGGGCCCGAAGGCGGATTCAGTGAAAAAGAAAAAGAAAAATTCAGAGAAATTTACAAACTTCAAAGTTTTATATTAAGAAGCGAAAGCGCAGCGTGCGGCATATGTGCTAAAATATTACTTTAAATGAAAAAATTATTTAATAACTTTTAATATATTCTCAGCTAATTTCAAGGCTTTTGTTCTGTGGGATATTTTTTGTTTTATTTTTTCATCTAGTTCACCCAGTGTATTATCAAACCCTTTTGGAATAAACATAGGGTCATAACCAAAACCTTTATCACCCTTTGCTTCATCTATAACATCACCATGCATAAAACCATGCGTAGTAAAAATTCCATAAGGTGAAGCTATTGCAATTGCTGCTGTATAAAAAGCCGGCGTTTTTTTTATGTTTCTTTTTTTAAGTTCGCTTATCAGCTTTTTTAAATTGTCTTTGTCACTTGCTTCACTTCCGGCAAACCTTGCGGAATAAATTCCGGGAATTCCACCGAGAGCGGGAACGCTTATTCCGCTGTCATCTGCCATTACTAAAAATTCCGGAAGTTTTTCAGCAACGGCTTTTACTTTAATAATCGCATTTTCTTTAAATGTTTTTCCGTTTTCCTCTATTTCAAAAGGCTCTATTAAATCTGTATAGGGGATTATTTCAAAATCTTTTAAAATTTCTTTTATTTCCCTGACTTTACCCTTATTTGAAGAAGCCAAAACTATTTTCATAATATTTCCTTATTTTTTTCTAATTAAATCATTTTCTTTTTTTTATTTTCAAAATGAAATTATATCAAACGTTTAGGAGCGGAAAAATAATACCCCTGGGAATAATCGACACCCAGTTTTTTAATAAATTCAAAAATTTCTCTGTTTTCAACATATTCCGCCACAGTCACCATATTGCCTTTTTGTGCAAATTCTACAATTGTCTGGACTATCATTTGTGATTTCTTATCTGTAAGAATATTTTTTATCAAACTGCCGTCTATTTTTAATCCGTCAATCTGAAATTTAAACAGATAACTGAAATTGGAATATCCGCTTCCAAAATCGTCTATAAAAATTTTAACCCCGTAGTCTTTAAGTTTTTGCAAATAACTTAATATATAAGAATCCGATGCAATATCTTCATTTTCCAGAAGCTCAATCGTTATTCTTTCAGGTTCGGGAAAATTTTTTATCAATTTATATATTTTTTCTTTTATATTATCATCTTCAAAATCCTCCAAAGAAAGATTCAGTGAAACCTCTTCTTTTCTTTCTTTAAAGAAATTAAGAGTTTTTTCAAAAACAATCAGTGTTAAATTTTTATAAATATTAACACTTTTCGCCACATCCAAAAATTCCCCCGGTGAATATACTTTTCCGTTTTCATCAATCATTCTTATCAGTGATTCATATTTTACAATTTTTTGTGTCTTATTATCTACTATGGGCTGAAAATAAGGAATTATTCTGTCTTCTCTCATAGCTTTTTCCAAAATATTTAAAGTTTTCTGATTTTTTTCAAAACTCTGGGCCAAATCTTTTATTTCGCAGTAACAGAGACATTTTACTTTTTTTCTTTTTGCATATTCCACTGCAATATCAGCTACTGTAAAAACATCTTTTTCTTTTTTTGAACCGATTCCCGCCCTGAAAAAAAGATTAATTTCGTTTTTATTTACAATATACGGTTTTTCCAACTCTTTAATAATTTTTTTAATATATAAACAGTTTTCAAAACATTCGTATTCATCCAGTAATACGGCAAACTCGTCTATATTTATATGATAAATTTTATTATTAATAAGTTTTTTTAATCTTTTTGCGACTTCCTGAATAATTAAATTGCCCATTTCCTGGGAAAAATAATCGTTTACTTCCCTGAATTTATTAATATTAAATATAGCCAAAGCATTTTTATCTGTTTTTTTCATATCTTCCATTAATTTTATTCTGTTTGGCAAATTGGTAACAGGGCTGAAATAATATCTTTTAATCATTTCGTTTTTATAATATTTAATAGAATTTACGGCTTTATTTATAGATACTTTTAATTTTTGAAATTCAATAAAAGACATTGTCATATTTAATTTTTCATAAATTCCTTTTGAAACTTTTTCATCAAAGAATTTTAAAAACAGGGTTATATCCCTTTTTAAATTATTTGTAAATTTATAAAATCCGCACAGCGTGGCAATTAAAGCCAGAAACAGCAAAAAGAAAGAAATTAAAATGTTAAATTAAATTTCATAAAAGATCTTTTAAAAGGCGCTTTTGCCTCTATATATCCTACAACGTCTCCTTTTTTAAATCCTCTTATTTTATTTGAGCTTTTAATCCCACCGCAGCTGAAAATTTTATGTTTTTCATAACCGTGGCATTTCAGGCATTCATTTTTCATAACAATCGGTTTATAATAAGTAATGTAATTTGAATTAATCTTATATATCTCTTTTTTATTTTTAATTTTTTTAAAAAAACCGTTGTTTTTCAGCTGAGGATTCTTAAATAAAGAAAACAGTTTAAAATCTATATTTGTATTTTTTTTATATATTTTTATAATGGATGAAAAGGGAGTATAAGTATCTTTCATTTCCGAATATTTAACACTGAATATTGCCTTGGTACACAACCTTACTTTGTTTACTTCTTCGTATATAAAAAAATTTAATAATATAAAATAGAGTATTACAAGTATCATTGTTGCAGTAAACAAAGAAAGTGCGATAATTTTAAGCATCTTAGATAAAATTGAGCCCATATTCACTCTTTTTTGAAAAATTATATCATAATTTTTCGTTATGTAAAGAAAAAAAGAGTTAAATCTCTTTTAATCCGTATTCTATATGTTTTTCTTTTTTATGTTTTGAAATTAAATATCTCCAGTAAAGAATAGGAACAACAATAACCGAAAGCGCAGTTGAAGCGAAAACACCGAAAATAAGGGCTACGGCAAGACCTTGCCATACCGGATCGAGCACAATGACAAATGAAGCTAAAATAATAGCAAGAGCAGTTAAAACAATAGGTCTGAATCTTGTGGCCGCCGCTTCAATAACTGCCTCATTAATACTTCTGCCCTGTTTAATTAAATCGTTTGTAAAATCTATAAGTAATAGCGAATTTCTGACAACAATACCGGCCAGTGCGATAAAGCCGATCATACTTGTTGCCGTAAAATATGTTTTTGAATGGAAAAACGCCAGAGTTATCCAGTTCATTATTGCATGTCCCGGAAGCACTCCTATAAATGTAAGAGGCACTGCCGCAAGCACGATTCTTGGGACTCTAAAGTTTTTATAATAAGCAACCATCAACAGATAAATAAGAATTACCGCAACGCCAAAGGCGCTTCCGAGGTCTCTGAACACATCAAATGTAAGCTCCCATTCCCCGCCCCAGATTAAATCATAACTTTTACCTGTTTTTAAATCAGTGGCTTTTAAATTAAGTCTCGGATTTCCGTCATAAGTAATTTTATATCCGGGAATACCTTTGTCTTTAAGATTAAAGAAAATATCAAGTAGTGCATAAATACTTCCTCTTTTATTCATTTCACCTGTAACCATTACCATAGGTCGCAAATCTTTACTCGTAATCATTCCGTCGTATTTAACAGGTTCAATTTTTACGACTTCTTTTAAAGGTACCAATCTGTGTGTAGTCATAGACATTAATTTAATTTTATCAAGGCTTTCCAGATTTTTTCTGTATTTTTTTTCAAACCTCACAAAAATACCAACCTGTTCTTTTTCACTTGGAATATGGGCAACACTAATTACAGCTCCCTTTAATCCCATACCGAGTATTTTTGCAATCTGCTCTACACTGATTCCAAGAAGCGCCGCTTTTTGCTTATCAGGAACAATTTTATATTTTACAATCTGTCTGTCTCTCATAATATCAATATCCACAACCCTGTCGGTATGTTTATATAAACTTTCTATATAATTTGCCAATTTCAGTCTACCCTCTTCATCTCCTCCAAATACCTGCATAAGAAGTGTGGCCATTACAGGCGGGCCCGGAGGATCTTCCACAAGCTTAATATTTGCATTCTCAAAGCTGCACTGGCTCTGAATAACTGGTCTTAATCTGCTCACCATATCGATAGAACTTTCTTTTCTTCCCTCTTCTTTAGGAAACAGATTAACTCTTATTTCACCGTAATTTTCGCCCTGTTTCATAGAACTTCCCCTAAGAAGTCCGTTAAAATCTACTACTCCGCTAATTCCTATAAACTGCTCGAAATCTTTTATTTCTTTTTGTTTACTTAAAATATTTGCCACACAGTTGCTGACTTTTGTGGTTGTATCAATACTGCTTCCTTTTGGAAGGTCAATTGTAATATTGAATGTATTTTTATTAGCACCAGGAAGCATTTTGAAAAGAACTATTTTATACACAGGTAAAATAAGTGAGCATGCAAACAATAATAAAACAACACTAAAAAACACTGCCCTTTTAAGGGTTGAATTTAAAAGAGGATTCAATATAGAATGAAAAACCCTGAATGTTTTTGTTTTTCTAATATCAAAAGGCTCGTGTTTTTCCTTATGTTCAGGTAAAAATTTAACAGCAGCCCAAGGGGTAAACATATACGCAATTACAAGTGACGCTATCATAGCAATTGGCACATTAAACGGAATTGGTCCCATATAAGGCCCCATCATTCCTGTAACAAAAAACATAGGCAAAAACGCAAGAATAATGGCAAGTGTAGCTACATTTGTAGGGTTACCGATTTCATTTGTGGCATAAACAGCGGCATAATCTCTCGGCTTATCACCTATTGAAAAATGCCTGTGTATATTTTCTATAACCACTATGGCACTGTCAACTAAAAGTCCCAAAGCCAGAATAAGGGCAAACAGGGTAATTCTGTTTATACTCTGCCCTGCGAGCATTCCTATAAACAATGTAATTGACAAAATAAGAGGGACGGTAAATACAACGATTAACGCTTCCCTAAATCCCAATACCAAAATTAATAAAAAGAAAATTACAACAAGGGAAACTATCAAATGATTAAGCAGTTCGTTAACCGCATGGTTTGCCTTATGTCCGTCATTTCTTGTTATATAAACATGGACACCTTTTGGCAGTGTTTTTTGAAGTTCCTTTGCTTTGGCTATTACATCCCTTGCAACAAAAACGGCGTTGGTACCTCTTTTTTTACCCACAAAAATAGTTACCTGATTCTGTTTTATACCAACCGGAAATTTATTTTCACTTTTTCCTATAAGGGGGTCTTCATAAAAAGACCTTCCGGCTTCATAAAAAGTTTTGTGTTTGTGTTGAAAATCAACACCGTCTTTAACTTTTGCAATATCTTTTATATAAATCGGCCTTCCCATATAGTTCGCAACCATTAAATTTTCAACGTCTTTTACATTTTTTATAAATCCGTCAAATTCCAAAGGAATGGAATATTTTTTATTATCCATTCCTCCAAGAGGATAATCAACATCGGCACCTTTAAGAGACATGGCAATCTGAGCAAGAGATAAATGATAAGCAGCTAATTTTTGAGGGTCAATTAGGATATTAAACTGCCTTTTATGTCCCCCTTTTATTCCTATGATACTTACGTTTTTTACCGATGCAAGCGGACTTAATAATCTTTGGGCAATTCTGTAAAGCTCAGAATCGTTATATTTAGTACTTGAAAGAGCCAAAGTTACAATCGGCACTTCGTCAATATCAACAGGTTTAATTAAAGGTGTCCATACGCCTTTTGGGAGTTTATCCATATTACGCATAACCCTGTCATAGAGCTTGCTTAAACTTCTTACTTTATCCTGACCTATTTTAAACCTTACAGTCACAACTCCCGCACTGTTCATAGCCATACCGTAGACATGCTTAACGCCGGTCATGGCTTTAAGAATTCTTTCAAGCGGCTCAACTATAACATTTTGAACTTCTTTGGAGCTGGCTCCCGGATAAACAACAATCACATTGGCGGCTGGAACGTCTATTTGCGGATTTTCCTCTCTGGGTGTCAAAAAAACGGCTATTAATCCCATTAAAACAAGGGCAAGTGCAATAACCGGAGTTAAAGGGTTTTTTAAAAAAGTTCTGGCAAGTTTACCTGCTATATTTAGTTTTAATTCTTCTTCGAGATGAGTTAATTCCTCTTCTTTTTGAGAAATTTCTTTTTCTCTTAAATTTGCCTCATTTTCAAGAGCTTTTATTTCATCCTCAAGTTTTTGTATTTCACTTATGTCACACTGTTGTGATTTTAATTCATTTAACTCTTTTCGTTTTTCTTCTAATTTAGCTTTTATTGCTTTTAATATTTCCATTCCCGCTCCTATAATTTTTGTCCGTCAATCATATTCGCAGGCGGATAAAGAATTACCTTTTCTCCTGCATTCAACCCTTTAAGCGCAATATAATCCCCCTCTTGGGCAATTTGTTTAACGGCTATAAATTTGGCAATTCCGTCTTTATTGACAAAAACCCCCATAATCCCTTCCCTGCTTGTCAAAGCAGCAAACGGAACAAGAACGGCTTCTTTTTTTCCTAAAATTATCTTCGCTTTTGCATACATTCCGGGCAGCAGTTTATTATCATATTTATTAAATTTAAATTTAACTATATAAGAATGTGTTGCAGGATCGGCACTCGGAATAATATTCTCCACTTTTGCGCTGTATTTTTTATTAATAGCCGGAACAAAAATTTCCACTTTCATTCCAAGCTTAAATTTATCAATATCCCCTTCTTTTACAAAACTTCTTGCTTTAAGAGAGCTTAAATCGCTTAAAATTAAAACAGGATATCCAGGAAGCGCCATTTCACCCACATTTTTCATTTTTCTTGTAACCACCGCATTAATAGGGGATTTTACTTTAGCATATTTTATCTGGTTTCTTGCCATATCAAGAGCCGCTTTTGCCCTTTTTAACATACCTTTTGCCATATCCACCTGTTTTTTCCTAATATTCATATTAAGTGTCATTTTTTCAAAATCTCTTTTGCTTACAGCCCCTGCTTTATATAAATTTTTAAATCTTTCATAATCCCTTTTTGCATCTGCATAAGCCATTTCGGCCATCAGCACACCGCTTTGGGCCTGTAAAAGAGCACCTCTTGCCTGATTTAGCATTGAATACACATCGGTAGGGTCAACAACAAACAAAAGTTCGCCTTTTTTAACCTTTTCACCTTCTTCAGCTTTTATTTCTTTAATATATCCCATAACTCTCGGGGCCAGCATAACCTGTCTTTTTGCATATATATCGGCAACATAATCTTTTTTTATATAAATAACACCTTTTTTTGCAGTTGCAAATTCATAGGCAAACAAACTCAATGCAAATGCTGAAATTAACGCTATCTTTTTAATCATTTATACTCCTTTTTGTTTTTCCATTTTTCACTACTCACCAATCACTACTCACCAATCACTATTTAACAAAGTCTCCAATGCTTGCTTTAAGTTTAGCCGCCGCAACAGCTTCATCATATTTTGCCTTAATAAGTTCCGCCCTTGCTTTTCTTGCATCCGCCTCTTTCATTAAAAGAATAGTCATATTTATCATTCCCTGTTTATACATATAGGTATATTTTTTTAAAATTTCTTCGGCCAGTTCTTTGTTTGTTAACTTATTTTTTATTATTTTAGTTTTTGTTTTTAAATTCAGATATTTCTGTCTTACATCAAGTGCAATACCTTTTTTCATATATTGATAATAATAGCCTGTCTGAAGTGCTTCGATTTTACTTTTTTCAATGTCGGCGTCTTTGCTCTTATCAAAAATGTTATATTTTAAACCTATTGCCGCCAGCCAGTAATCTTTATCGCTTCTTATATTGGCAACAGTGTTATCATTCCATCCATATTCCAAATGTGCCCCTATCATAGGATAATTTTCGGCAGAATCAAATTTAATCTTTTTTTTCATAGTCTCATAATTTTTTTTCATCCATTTTAAATCGTTTCTGTTTTTTAAAGCCTCTTTAATTAATGTTTTTAAATTACTATTAGGAGAAATAATTACTTCAAAATCACCAACAGACGTAATATCGTAATCATCACTTAGAAATCTTAAATAAGACAAAGCCAGGGCATATTTGTTTTTGGCCTCTTGTAAATATGCATCAACCTGGGAATCCCTTTTTTCGGCTTGCAGTAAATCAATATCTGTTGCCATGCCTTCTTTTTTAAATTCTTTAACCATTTTTACAAAAGAGTTTGTTGTTTCTTTTGCCTTATTTAAAGCGTTTATAAAATATTTAGCGGCAACAGCCCCATTATATGCTTTTAATACTTCCAAAGCCAAAAGAGTTTTATCTCTTTGAAATTTATATTTGTTTGCCAATATCTGAAGTTTTGCCATTTCTTTTGCATAAGTTAATTTAAATCCTGTAAAAATAGGCACTTCATAAACAAAATTTGTAGCAAAATTGCTTCTTGGGGCGGGATAATTTAAATCATGCGGTTTAATAGCTAAAATTCCCTGCATAGCGGCCAAATCCTGAGGTGTTAAAGAATTTGAATTTGCTTTCATCAACGCACCGCCCAAAGGAGCTAAAAAATCGCTGAAGCCAAAGTCGCTGAAAGTGGCTTCCCTGCTGCCTAATTTCATTCCAAACACATATAAGGCGTTATTAGTTATGCTTATTTGCTCGTTAAAAATAAATTTGCCCCATTCCATTCCTCTGGCTTTATCCAAATCGCTTTTGGCTTTGTCAATATTAAGCTTTTTTGCCTTTAGCTCTAAATTATTAGAAAGAGTTTCTTTTAAAACTTCGTTAAATGTCACATTTTTGGCTAAAAGCAGACCTGACAAAGCGGTTAGAATCAAATATTTTTTCATACCGCTCCTTTAAATATTTTTCGAATTGTAACAAAGATTATAAAGATTTTAAGAAGTTATAAGAAAAAGTTATAATAAAAAGGGAGAAAAATTACCTTCTTTTATTTTTTCCTGCTCATTCTTTTTCTCTCAGTCGGATCCAAATATTTTTTTCTTACCCTTATAGATTTAGGGGTAATTTCCACAAGTTCATCATCTTCTATCCATTCAAGGGCTTTTTCAAGAGTAAGCTGAACAGGGGGAACCAGTTTTATCGCTTCATCGCTACCACTGGCACGGACATTGGTTAAATTTTTACCTTTAATAGGATTTACTTCCAAATCGTTACTTCTGCTGTGTTCCCCGACTATCATTCCGTTATAAACTTTATCCCCAGGTTTTATAAACATTCTGCCTCTCTCTTGCAAATTAAATATTGCATATCCTACGGCCACACCGTTTTCCATAGAAATCAAAGCTCCGTTTTTTCTTGTATAAGGTTTGGTAGTGGCGGGTCTAAATTCAAGAAACGAGCTGTTAAGCACTCCCTCACCTTTTGTATCGGTCATAAATTCGCCTCTATATCCTATAAGTCCGCGTGCCGGCATTTCAAATTCAATTCTTGTACTTCCGTCGCTTAAAGGCATCATATTTTTCATAACCGCGCCTCTGGTTCCAAGTTTTTCTATTACAACTCCGCTGTAAATATCCGGTACATCTACAACGACATATTCATAAGGTTCAAGTTTAACCCCGTTTTCCACTTTAATAATAACCTCAGGACGAGACAGGGAAAATTCAAAATCTTCACGTCTAAGGTTTTCAGCAAGAATTGCTATTTGAAGCTCTCCCCTTCCGCTTACTTTAAATTTACCCTCACCCAGTTCTTCTATTTTCATTGCAATATTTGTCTGCATCTCTTTAAAGAGTCTATCCCTGAGTTTAGGAGCTGTTACATTTTTACCCTCAGTCCCCGCAAGAGGTGAATCGTTTACGCTTAAAATAACACTGATGGTAGGTTCTTCTATATGAAGTGCGCCTAAAGCTACAGGATTATTCCTATCGGCAATCGTATCCCCCACATTAAGGGCTTCAAATCCGGCAACAGCCACAATATCCCCCGCTTTCGCCTCGTCAATTTCCATCCTATCAAGTCCTAAAAATCCCATCAGTTTGGTAACTCTTCCGTTTATTTTTTCACCGTCGGCTTTAACCAGTGTTACTTCTTCACCCTTTTTAACTGTACCGTTAAAAATTCTTGCAATTCCTATTCTTCCCACATAATTATCATAATCAAGAGTAAATACCTGCATTTGCAACGGGGCGTTTTCATCACCGGCAGGGGCAGGAATATATTTTGTAATTGCCTCAAAAACAGGAATCATATCATTATTATTATCCTCAAGTTCCCATTTTGCATATCCCTCTTTGGCAGCGGCATAAATTATAGGAAAATCAAGCTGGTCTTCAGTAGCACCCATACTTACAAACAGATCAAACACTTCATCAACAACCCTGTCCGGTTCTGCTGCGGGTTTGTCTATTTTATTTACCACCAAAATAGGTTTAAGCCCGAGTGAGAGTGCTTTTTTTACAACAAATTTAGTCTGGGGCATTACACCTTCCTGGGCATCTACAAGAAGCAATACGCCGTCCACCATTTTCAAAACCCTTTCAACTTCCCCTCCAAAATCACTGTGCCCCGGAGTATCAATAATATTAATTCTGAATTCATTCCATCTGATAGCCGTATTTTTACTTAAAATTGTAATTCCTCTTTCTTTTTCCAAATCATTACTGTCCATTACCCTCTCACCTAAATCTTTCCTTGCGTCAAGGGTGTGGGACTGTTTGAGTAGTTCATCCACAAGTGTAGTTTTTCCATGGTCAACATGGGCTATAACTGCAATGTTTCTAATATTCTTCATTAATTACCTTTAAAAATTTTTGAAATTATACATCAATTTTACTGTTTTCACAATTTCACCATTTTCGCTAAAAACTGCTTGGAATATTTTTTGCTTACTAAAAATAAAAAGGTTTTTAATGCCTCATTTGATAGAATTGTTAACCCTTGCAGATAATAAAACAAAACCGAAAATCAAGCCTACACAAAATTTTTTATTGCAGATTCTAAAAGATATGGAGCCCATTGGAACAATATTTGCTTTAATTTTAAAAAAGGCTTAAAAATGTCATCAATAGCAACTATAAACAACAATGCAACACAGGCCGGCAATGACAAAGTTTACAATCCAAATTCACAGCTCGATAAAAACGCCTTTATGAAGCTGTTTTTAAAACAGCTTGAAATGCAAGACCCTACAAATCCTATGGATACGGATAAAATGCTTGAACAAACTGCGTATCTTTCTACAATGGAAATGAATACAAATATGCAAAAAACCATAAACACTCTCGCCCAAACCCTTACAGCCACAAATCAATTATCCACATTATCATCTATAGGCAAAATGGCCGATACAGGAGAGAGATATATCAATGTAACAGATAATGATACGAAAAAAGATTTTGAATTATATTTTGGAGATAATATACAAAGTGGAAAAGTTCAAATTAAAGATAAAGCTGGAAATATAGTTAAAAAATTTCACCTAAATCCCCATTCCAAAGGAATATTAAGCTTTGAATGGGATTTAAAAGACAATAACGCCAACAGGGTAAAAAGTGACAGTTATGAAGTAAGCGCAACATATACAGACCCTAATGGAAAACAAGAAACAACAGCATTGGGGGCATATCCTATAGAATCAATAAGATTTGAAAACGGAACTGTATATGCTAAATTGGGTAAAAAATATATACCATTTTATTTAATAAAAGAAATATATCAGTGGCAGGGATAATATTTAAATGTTGAATGTTAAATTATGAATATTGAATATTAGATGTTGAATAATTTTGGTTAATAAAAGGATTAAAATGACAAGGTCATTTTTTAACGGTATAAGCGGAATGAAAAGTTTTCAAACGGGGATTGATATTTGGGGAAACAATATCTCAAACATCAATACCGTGGGATACAAAGAAACAAACCCTGAATTTTCTTCTATCTTTTCACAGACTCTGAAAAATTCACCGATATTTTCGGATGTCGGGCTTGGAAGCAGACTCGATGCCAATGCAATTAACTTATCGCAAGGAAGTTTTATTGACTCAGACAATCCTTTCGATATTGCTCTTGGAGGAAAAGGCTGGATAGCGGTTAAAAAAGGAGATGATACCTACTATACAAGAAACGGTTCTTTTAAAAGAGATGCCAACGGATATTTGGTTGATGATAACGGAGATTATTTATTGGTTGCAAATGCAAATAATATAAAAAACAATAACGGAAGCTATGAAATAAACCAAAACATACCTACAGATAATTTAATTAATAATCCCCTATCACCTATTTCTTTGCCAAATTCAATGATTTTACCGGCAATTGCCACAACAAAATCAAATTTTTAACAAACTTAAATGATTCAGATAAAATAACCACAACCGCACCGGCAACTCTTAATAATGATTTCAGTGCATTATATTCAAATGACGAAAAAGATTTAAAAGTAAGAGATGGAGATTCATTTGTTTTTGGATTTGGAAATCCGGCAACATATTCCAATAATTTAATTTCAAGTGAAATATGCATAAACAATGATATTAAAGATGGAAAAGATTTGGTTTATGATTTTACAATCAATGGAAAAGATATTAATCTGACACTTCCTGACGGAAGTACAAAAAGTGAAATTCAAAATGCCCTTGTCAATAAATTAACACAAAATGGAATAGATGCGACGATATCAGACAACGGAATAATGATTTCTAACCCGACAAAAATAATTTTACACTCAAATAATAATAATTTACCAAATATTGCAGCTGAAAAATTAATTTACAAATCCACACCCCAAACAGAAAATGAATTTGACACTATGCAAAATTTAATCGATAAATTCCAGTCCCTAGCAAATAATATCGATCCGAATGTCTCGGTTTCTCTTGACGATAAAGGAAGAATGGTTACAACAAATCCTACCGCTAAAACTGTTAATTCATATCTTCTCAAAACAGAGAATTCCAATGACTTGTTTATTAACAATCTTGGAGGAATAGGAAATGAAATTTATCCCCAGACAAGTACAAAAAGCAATGCTTTTAAAGTAAACAAACAGGATTTCGGCGGGAACATTTATGATACAAACGGTAACAAAGATATAATTTCTTTTTCTTTTACAAAACAAAAAGTTTTAAATAATCAAATAAAATGGAACGGTAAAATAACAGTAAAAGACGATCAAGGCAATATAATCAACACAACAAATCAGAATTTTACTTTTGAACAAAACGGAAAATTACTATCCCCTAAAACATTAACAATAAATTCTCCTCAAACAATAAATATTAACTTCAACTTAACGTCATATACAAAAACAGATAATAAAACAAATTATTCATTTTCTCAAAACGGGCTTGAAAAAGGTTATCTTCAAGGATATGATATCAATGACGACGGAGTTATTTTTGCAAATTTTTCAAATTCCAAAAGTGTGGAGCTCGGACAGATTCCGATTTTCCATTTTCAAAACCCTCAGGGACTTGAAAGTATCGGGGGCAATCTTTTTAGAAAGACCAATAATTCAAATAAAGCATTTTTATATGAAAGCAATGGAGAATACATTCCTTATGCAAAAGTAATTTCTCATAAACTCGAAGCTTCAAATGTAAATTTTGCCGAAGCGATGACAGAGCTTATAATAAACCAAAAAGCATTTTCAGCGGCAGCAAAAACTGTAACAACCAGCGATGAAATGATACAAAAAGCAATTAATTTAAAAAGAGGATAATATAGTAGTGAATAGTGAGTGGTGAGTGGTGAGCTTGCCGGCCGCTTGAAAAGCGGCGGGGTGGGTAATTGAAAAAGGAATGAATTTTGCTTGGTAAAAAAAACTTTATTTAAAGGAATGAATCATGATGAGAAGTCTTTGGAGCGGGGTTAGCGGCCTAAACGCTCATCAGGTTGCAATGGATGTAGAAGCTAACAACATTGCAAATGTAAATACTGTAGGATTTAAATACTCTAGAACCAATTTTCAAAATCTTTTAAGTCAAACAGTAAAAAGCGCTACTGCACCGCAGGGAAAACTCGGTGGAAAAAATTCACTTCAAATAGGTCTTGGAACAAGTGTCAGCGCAGTTGAAACATTGTTTAAACAAGGAAGTATTCAAAATACCGACAAAAATACAGATATGGCAATTAACGGAGACGGTTTTTTTGTTGTGAGTGGAGACGGAGGAAAAACATATAAATATACAAGAGCCGGAGATTTTACATTTGATGCAAACGGTAATTTTGTTGACCCAAACGGAATGATAGTACAAGGATGGCTTGCAGACCCGGACACACATACAATAGATACCGCAAAAGGGGTTCAGCCGATATCTATTCCACCAGGTCTTACCACACCGGCAAACGCTACAAGTAAAATTCAAATAAAAGCAAATCTAAACAGTGGGGATCATATTAAAGAAATGAGCGGAACAAGACCTACTATTGATCAGACTGCAGATATTAGCGGATTATATAATGCAAGTGGAGAACAATTATCTTTAACCCCTGATAAAGACACTTTGACTTTGGCAATAGAAGATGCAAACGGAAATATAAACAATTATACATTTACTTACGGAAAAAGCACATCAAATACAGACAGAAAATTTACCACCATAAAAGATTTATTAGACGAAATCAATGAAATAATAAAAGATCCAACCGGTACAAAACCATCATCAGAATACAAAGTTTATTTAAACGGAAACGGACAAATTGTGGATCCGGAAAACAAAATAAAAACAGAAACCACACTTTCATCTACCAATACGGAATTAGAAAATATTTTCAAAGGTTTAAACGGACCCTCAACCACTACAGAGCCTATGAAATCCTTAAAAAACAGTTTTATCGGTGCCGACGATGTAGGCGAGCTTTTTAATGCAAGCGGTGATGCGTTTAATATAGAAGAAGGACAGGGAATTAAAGTTAATATAAACGGACTTGGGGAAACAAGAAATTTCATATATTCAAAAACACCAATAAATGAAACCGAAGGCTGCGGAAGTGCAAGCGGCTCTTATCAGCCAAAGGAAAATACCGTTTCTGATTCGAATGAAGGGCTTCACTGGTTATATAATTCCACAACAAATGATGATAATAACCGTGCATTTATGAATGTCAATCAAAAAATATCATTCCAAATTGATAAAAACGCAGACGGAATAATAGATGACACATTAACATATGTTTATGGAAAAGATTTCCAGACATTCAGTGATTTATGCTGCCTTTTGAATTCAGATTTTACAAGCAATAATATAAATGACAATGTAAGTTTTGAAAACGGTAAAATGAAAGAAACCCAGGATATAATTAAAAATGTACAATTAAAAGATTCCAATGGAACAATCAATGATTCAAATTCAAACACCCCTCTTGGGAAATTGTCTCAAATTTTCAAATCTTTGGGCAACGGCACATCAACAGATACATTTTATAAAAATGATACATATTATTTTCACGATATTCAGGATTTGGCATATGTATGGCAATTGGCGATAGATGACAGCGGAGATACTTCAAATTCAACATCCGGAAACAGCGGTATTGTTTCAATAGATGAAAACGGAAAATTAAATATAAAAAACACCTCAGCAAATTCATTTAATATAAATTTATCTGGTTATCCGAATGATGAAAAAGACAATGATTTATTTACGGAAGCTTTTTCACCGATAAACGGAAGTTTGGCAGCAGGAGGATCAACCTTTTCACAGGCTATTAATGCTGCAACTCACACAACAAGCATTGATGTGTTTGATTCGCTTGGCAGCAAGCACACTTTAACACTTCATTTCAGAAAAGCACATACATCTGAAAATCCGAACGATCCGACAGTTTGGAAATGGTATGCCGATGTCCCGGCACCTTCGTCTCTTGATCAGCCGGCAAACGGATATGTAAAATTTAATCCTGACGGAAGTATAAATTCCTATAATCCTCCTAGTTTAATATTTAATCCTAACAACGGAGCCAATTCAGGACAGGCCCTACAGCTTGATTTAGGAAACATTGGCAAATTTGACGGAATCACATCTTTTGAAGCGCCTAGTTCCACTAGCGGACAGACGCAAAACGGTTATCCGGGAGGAGATTTGCAAAGTTTAGTAGTTGATCAGACAGGAACGGTAATAGGGGTATTCTCCAACGGCAGAAGTTATTCCCTAGCCCAGGTTGCATTAGCAAAATTTGTCAATAACGAAGGCTTGATGAGCGAGGGTGGAACACTGTTCAACGCTTCGCCAAATTCAGGTGAACCGATAGTAGGAACTGCCGGAACAGGGGGAAGAGGTGCTGTTCAGCCAAGTGCTCTTGAAATGAGCAATGTTGATTTAAGCAGAAGTTTAACTCAGTTAATTGTAATTCAAAGAGGATTTCAGGCAAATTCAAAAACTATTACAACAAGTGATGAGATGTTAAATACACTTTTACAGCTTAAAAGATAGTATAATTCGCTAAAACTTCTGTTTTAGCGGAGAAATTATGAATCTTTTTCAAAAAAATATAAATTTTTTTTATCAAAACATTCCTTCGTTTTATAAATTAATAACTTCAATAAAAACAAGAAGATACCAGCTTGTAAACAATAATATACTTGATACACAAACAAATACTTATCTTTATCCAAATTCTATTGATGAAGATTCAATCATATTTTCATATAATCCTGTACAAAATTCTTTATGGGAAAAAAATTTTTTTTATATTAATCCAGAAGAATTAGATGAAAAAGAATTTTATTTAACAGGCAAAATAGTAAATTCTTTAACTGATAAAGCTAAAAACTTAAATTACACCGATGGATTTTATTTTGAAGATAATTTTTTACCTGCAACTGTTATTTTAGGATTATTATCAGGCAAACATATAGAAATATTAGCGCAAAAACATAATTTTCAGTCTCTTTTTATATATGAACCGGAACCGGAATTTTTTGCAATAAGTCTGTATTTTATAGATTATGAAAAACTTTATAAAAAATTAAGAGGAAAACTGTTTGTTTTCATAAAAAATAAAATTAATTATTTTGCAATTGAAAAATTTTATTTTGAAAGAATCATAACGTCAAATTTTGCCAGATTCACCCTCACCACCTATGAAAACAAATTTATAATAGATGCCAAAAATAAATTTAATAAAATTTCCGTTTTAAAAAACAGAGGATGGGGAACTTTCGAAGATGAAATAAAAGGAATAAAAAATCATTTGCAAAATATTGAAAAATATCCTCTGTTAAATAAATCCAAAAAATTAAATATTCCTGTTTGTATAGCAGCCAATGGAAAAAGTTTGGAAAAAAATATTGAATTTATTAAAAAAAACAAAGATTCCATGATAATAATTTCAGTAGGAACTGCGCTTAAACCTTTAATAAAAGCAGGATTGCAAAGTGATTTTCATATAGAACAGGAAAGAATAGATACATTAATTGAAGCTTTAAAAGATATATTACCAAATTACAGGGGTTATTTTTTAGGAGCAAGTGTTGTAAATCCAAAAATTTTCCAAATGGCAAAAAAACCTTTAATGTATATCAGGGAAGCTTTTACACTGGAAAACAATTATTTTACTTTAAAATATTCCTCCCCAATAGTCGGAAACACAGGTATGGCATTTGCAAGTGAATTTAGTAATGAAATATATCTATGCGGAATGGATTTAGGTTTCAGACTGGGGGAGAGAAAACATTCATATGGAAGTTTTTATGACAATAAAGAAGACACAGAACAAAAAGGGATTAAAGTAAAAGGAAATTTAAGTGATGATATATATAGCGATTCATTGTTTTTAAGCAGCAAAAGCAATATAGAAAAATTAATAAAAGAAAAACAGACAAATGTTTATAATTTAAGTGATGGTGCTTATATTGAGGGTTCAGTTCCAATAAAAGACAAAAAATTACCTATTATTGATAAAGAAAAATACATACGAAAAATAATAAACTGTTTTAATAAAACTGATTATAAAGATGAAAAACCGGATATTAAAAATCTGCTTTTGGCAATAAGCAAAGCTATGGATATAAAAATTGATTCAAAAGAAAAACTTACATCGCTTATTGAAGGGCTTGAAGATTTGATTAAAACATATGAGCAAATCGACAAATCCGGGTTTTTGCTTCTTAGAGGCTCTTTATTCCATATTTTAAATAATTTATACATCCTCTCGTATAAAATAGATTTTAAAAATTATAATAAACTCACAAAAAAATAAAAAAAGAAATGTTTAAATTTAATGAAATTTTAAATAAAATTTTTTAACGTATTAATTAAATCTTCCCTCTCAGCCCAGCCTCTTCTTGCCTGATTCAATCCGTATTTCATATTATAAAGCTCTTTTTTATTTGTAGCATAAGAATTAATGCACATTCTTACACCCGTTTCTTTTGCAAGTTTTATTTTAGAATCATCCAAATCAAGCCTATCTCTTCTTGCATCAATTTCGAGTATTTTATTTTTTTCTTTAGCTGCTTTTAATATTTGCTCAAACTCAATATCGATTCCGTCAAATTTCTGAATTTTTCTGCAAATTGGATGTGATAAAACATCAATATGATTTAAAGCGTTGATTATTCTTTTTGTCTGGATAACTTTATCTAAATTAAAATTATCCTCCACACTTCCGTAAACTATATCAAAATCTTTAATTTTATCTTTCGAATAATTTAATTCACCGTTTTTATCTATTTTACATTCAATAACACTGTAAATTTTCAGTTTTGATTTTAATTTTTTTATTTTTTCCAAATCTTCAATATTTTTTGTACAAATTCCCAAAAATTCATAACCTTTTTTTTCAGCCTCATCGATAATTTCTTTAATGTTTTTATTAAAATAAACTTTTAAATCTCCTTTTATATCATCCTCCCTCACAAGTTTTGGTAAATTATTATTTTTAGCAGCTTCAATTTCCCCCCTGTTTTCTCTGAGTTCAGGTTCTATATATCTTAGTCCCATTGTTTCATACACTTCTTCTTCGCTTTTTCCGGCAATTCTTTTTGTCCCTTTGTATATTCCATATTCATTTACTTTTAGCCCCATATCTATTGCCATTTTTCTTATTGCTATATTGTGAGCTTTGCTTCCTGTAAAATAATGAAGAGCACTTCCGTAACTCTCTTTTGTAACCGCCCTGAGGTCAATCTGGAGAGAATTGTCCAAAAAAACCGTACTTCTTGTTAAACCTTTTGAATATACTTCTTTTACCCTTTTATAGTTTGTAAAATATTCACTTACTTTCATATAATCATCCGCAATAACCAAAATATCCAAATCTCCGACTGTTTCTTTTCTCCTTCTGTAACTTCCGGCAATATCTACAATTTCGACACCTGGGAAATCAAGTAAATATTTTCTGATTTCTTCTGCCACTTCTTCAACATCGGCCCATAAAAATCTGATACCGGCTTTTTTAAGCTGCTTAACACCTTTTAATATTTTTTCAATCAGTTTAGGGCCAAATCCGGGAAGTTTATCAAGCTCACCGTTTTGGGCATATTTTTTAAGTTCTTCAAGACTTGTAATATGAAAAGCGTCATAAATTTCTTTTATTCTTTTTGGACCGAGGCCTTCAATGCTAAGCATATCAATAAGTCCCAGAGGAATCTGTTTTTTAAGCTCTTCCAGTTTGGAAAATTTTCCTGTAGTTACTATTTCTTTTATATATTCGCTCAAATCATGCCCTATTCCAGGCAATTTTGTTAAATCAAACTCCTCTTTTACTAGCTTTTCAAAATCTTTACTCGATCCTTCAACAAGCCTTGCGGCATTCCTGTATGCTCTTACTTTAAACGGATTTTCCCCTTTTATATCAAGCAAATCCGCTGTAAGAGAAAGTATCTTGGCAATTTCACTATTGCTCATTGTATTCCTTTAAAAATTCTTTTATTTTTTCATTAAGCGGCAATATAATTTGCTTCCTTTTACTTGTTTCTCCTTTTATTATTATATCGCTTTTGGGAATCTTAAATGTTTTGGATAAAAATTTAACCAATTCTTTATTTGCCGCACCCTCTACAGCAGGAGCTTTTATGTTTATTTTTAGATTGTCTCCATAAAGACCTGCTATTTTATTTTTTGAAGAATTTGGCTGCGCTTTTACATAAATTATAACTTTATCATCTTTTATTTCATAAAATTTTGCATTCACATTCATCCTTCACATTTTATTTTTCACTACTCACAACTTACCACTCACTATTCACTAAATAAATTATCCATTTTCAATTATTTCAATTATTTTATCTAAATCTACTCTGTTTTTTATTTTTGTTGGTTTTGCAGTTTTTATTTTCTCATTTATTTCATCAACTCCGCAAATTTCAATATTTTCAACTTCATTATATAACGCTGTTTGGTTAAAATAATATTTACCGCTGATTATAGGTTTATTAAAATAAGCAGCCTCAATCGGATTATGCCCTCCCACATTGTCAACAAAGCTTCCCCCTAAAATTACAATATCGGCAACTTGATATAAATTAATCAGCTCTCCCATCTTATTAATTAAAATCAAATCTTCATTCAAATTAACTTTTCATTTTTCATTATCCATTTTCCATTTTCCATTAAAAATTTTTCGCTTAATCGTTCCATTTTCCCATACTTTTTCATAATATTATATACTTCGTCAAATCTTTCCGGATGTCTTGGTACCACAGCAACCTGAAATTTATTTAAATCAAGCTCCGACAAAATCAGCTCTTCTTCGTTTTTGTGCGTTGAAGCCAAAATAATCAAAGGCTTTTTTTTAATAAACTCGGTTGTAATTTTTGGATTAAAATATGTCTTTATATTTCCTGTAACTTTTATATTTTTTGCCCCTAAGTTCAAAAGCCTTTTTTTATCCTCCTCGCTTTGTGCCAAAACAATATCAATATTTTCAAAAATTTTTTTATAAAACCATTTAAATTTAAGATACTTGGGATAACTTTTTTCACTAATTCTGGCATTTAGTAAAACCGTCTTATTACATCTTCTTTTTGCAAGATAAAAAAACATATACCATAATTCGGCTTCCATTACCACTAAAGTTTTACAAGGTTTTAGCCAAAAAGGTAAAAAAATCTCAAACGGCAAAAATCTGAGATGAACATTTTTATATCTTTTTGCTTCGGCATAACCCGTATTGGTTATTACACTTAAATTAACTTCATCAAACTGCTCAATAAGCGGTTTTAATGCTTTTGTTTCACCAAGGGAACATGCATGGAAATAATATAGTTTTTTTGTAAAAGGAGGATTGTTTATCAGAAAAAATCTGGAGGGGATAGATTTTTTGTATTTTTTTTTAAAGCTGAGATAAATTAAAAAAGGAATTGAAATTAAATATAAAATAAAAAGAAAAAAAAGATAAAAAAAATTAAATATTACATTTTTCACTACTCACAACTCACTACTCACTACTTTCACTGTTTTCACTTTCTTCAACAAACAACACTCTTCCGCAATGAGGACAGGTTACTATTTCTTCACCTTTAATCACTTCTGTATAAACTTTATCGCTGATTTTCATATTACAACCGCTGCATGCCTGTTTTCTGACAGGAGTTACAGCAGTTATACCCGCCCATCTCTTAATTTTTTCATAAAATCTGTAAATTTGAGGATTCATTTCATTTATAAGTTTTTCTTTTTTCTTATAAATTGCTTCTTTTTGTTTTTTTACTGTTTCCAGTTTTTTTTCAACATCAACACTCAAAACAGTGATTTCAGAATCTATTTTTTCAATCTCTTTTTTTATATTTTCTTTTTCTTCATTTTTAAGTTCAAGCTGTTTTTCAAATTTTGCAATTTCTTCGTTTGCCGCTTCAATTTGTTCACGTGCCAGTTCCTCTTCTATTTGAAGTGCTTTAAATTCTTTTTCTGTTTTTGCTTTACTCTGTTTTTCTTCTATAGAAATAAGTTTATCTTTAAGCTCTTTTATTAATAATTCGTTTTTACTTTTTTTTAGTTTAATATTTCTAATCTCTTCTTCAAGTTTTTCGAGTCTCTCTTCAAGAGCTTTTTTCTGGTTTTCAAATTTGGTTACAGGAGCTTTAATATTAATCTCAACAGGTTCGAGTTCTTTCAATTTCCTTTCATATCCGTTGAGTTCTATTAACTCTTTTAAAAATTTATTCATTGCTGACCTTTTTTATTGGAATTATATCAAATTAAGCTAAAAGGATTAGATGAATTGATTTTTATAATTTCAATCTCCATATCTTTTATATCATCGTATAATGCGTCCGCAAAATATTTTTCACTTTCAAAATGTCCTACATCAATCAGACTGATTCCTCTCGCTTTTACATCCATAGCTTCATGATACTTGATATCCCCCGTTAAAAAACAATCAGCTTTTATCTGGTCTAATAAGCTCATTCCGCTGCCTGTTGTAACCGCAACTCTTTTTATAAAATCATTGGCTTTTACCACCCGTATATATTTTAATTTCATTTTTTCTTTTACTAAGTTGACCAGTTTGTCAAATTTCATATAAACCTCACTGTAAAAAATAAAATCTTCCTGAATTCCCTCTATTTCTAAAATTTTTTTAGCAAAATAATTATTTAAATGTGTTTTGTCAAAATTGGTATGCATTGCAATTAATGAACAGTTTTTTTGGATAAGTTTAATTAAATATTTTGTAGAAAAAGAATTGAAATTTACTTTTTTTATACCTTTAAAAATCAAAGGATGATGCGTAATAATCAATGAATTCGGCTTTATTTTTTCAATTACACTATCATCAATATCAAGAGATAAATATATCCTTTCAATCTTTTCATTTATACCAACATTTATTCCGCTGTTGTCCCACTCTTCCTGAAGTGAAAAAGGGCTTATTTCATCCAAAAATTTATAGATATCCTTTAATTTCATATATTACCTTTCACTATTCACTACTTTCACTACTTTCACCATTTTCACTCTCCACATATTTCTCGGCCACCATTTTGGCAAGCTCTCTTATTTTTAAAATGTAATTTTGCCTTTCTGTTTGGGAAATAGCTTTTCTCGCATCCAACACATTAAACACATGGCTGGCCATTATTGTATAATCATATGCAGGAAGCGCTAAATTATTTTCTATACATTTTTTTACTTCATTTCTGCAGTCTTCAAACCATCTAAAAAGCATATCAACACTGGCCACTTCGAAATTGTATTTTGAAAATTCATATTCGCTTCTTTTGTGCATATCTCCGTAAGTTGTAGATTCATTCCATTTTATATCAAATACATTATCAACTCCCTGAAGATACATTGCAAGTCTTTCCGTACCATATGTGATTTCAACCGGCACAGGAAATGTTTTAATACCCCCGACTTGCTGAAAATATGTAAACTGGGTAACTTCCATACCGTCAAGCCAAACTTCCCATCCGAGACCCCATGCTCCGAGTGTGGGTGATTCCCAGTTATCCTCCACAAACCTTACGTCGTGTTCAGCAAGATTTAATCCTAAATATTCGAGAGATTCTAAATACATATCCTGGATATTCTCAGGACTCGGTTTCATAATAACCTGAAACTGATAATAAGCCCCCAGCCTGTTTGGATTTTCACCGTATCTTCCGTCTGTCGGTCTTCTGCTCGGCGCCACATATGCCACATTCCAAGCACCTTTTCCAAGACTTCTTAAAAGAGTTGCCGGATGAAACGTCCCGGCCCCACTTGGAAAATCATAAGGCATTACAATATTACAGCCTTTGTTTTTCCAGAATTCCTGAAGTTTCAAAAGTAAATCGCTAAAATATATCATTTCTCCTTTTTTTTTATTGCATGATTGTAAAGGATGTGAAAAAAAATTCTCCACGAAATAATCAAAATCAAACCTTTTATCTCCACAATCACATAAATGTACCTTTTTAGCGCCTTTTTAAAGTTAATGTATTGGAATAATTTATACAATTCTGAATTAACAAGAATTAAAAAATACTTTGGTTTAACCAGCTTTTTTTCAAAAGCATCAGCAATTTCTTCTTCATTATTAATATTTTTTTTGAAAGTATTGTTTTTAAAATCAATTTTTTTTCATTTTTTTTCTTTATATTTATATTTATATTTTCTAAAAGTTTTGTTATTTTTTTTTGATATAAAATTTAAAAGATTTTTAAAATTTTCAAGATTATATAAAATTTTTCTTTTTCTAAAAGATTAAAAAAAAGCACCTCTGCACATTTCAGTAGTCATTTCTCACCTTTCAATATTACATTGTCGCCTTTTTCACATCCGCATGCATTTGCTACTACACCGCATTTTACTTTAAACAGATAAAAGACTTCCCTTCCGCATTCACCAAACAAAACTTCAAAATTACCCATTCCCTTACTAATTACTAAATCAGCATTATAAAATATTTCCTTGCTTTTGGAATTTGCATATTTTAAACTAAATCCCGGAGTATCCACTCCCGTATCAATAATTTCGGCAAAATTACTGATTTCAGAGCCTTTTAAATCATTAACGGTTATATCATTAATTATAGGTTTTCCTCTTACTAAATAATAAACTTTTATTTTTGGATATATTTTTTTAATCACCTTGATTAAAATTTCATCAAAAACATTTTCTCCCGCATTGTCTGCCAGATAACACAATGTTTTAGCCTTTTTTAATTTATTTTCTAATTTATTAAAATCATTATGGATAAAATTCATATTAAAAATATTTTCAATTTCTTTGTTTAAATCATACTCCTGGTTTACTCCCAAATCTATTATATTTCCCGCAATGGCGATTTTACAGGCATCGAAAAGAGGGCTTTTGGAATTTTTTAATTTTTCTTCCAAAAGCGGCTTAAAATTTAAAGCCTCTTTTATTGAAATCTCTTTCTCTTTTTTAAAAGGGTCGTTTATATTTAATTTTTTTCTGATATATTCATAAACTTCTTTAGCGATATCCGGAGGGGTAAAAGATAAATCGTATTTGGATAAAATCAAAGCGACACCCCTTAATATATTACTTGCTTTGTTTTCATCCAAATAAAGTCTTTTGGTGACATTCAAAGCCTGATTATAGATACATACGTAACAATCTCTTTTTATTTTCATTTAATTTCAAGCTCCTTTTTAATAGCTGCTTCATTAAAGCCGCAAATCCATCTGCTTCCCACCAAAATTACGGGCACCCCCCTGCATCCGTGCCTTTCACAGTCTTTTGCCGCTTTAGGGTCTTTACTTATATCAACTTTATTAAACCTGATTTTATTTTTTCTAAAAAACTGTTCGGCCCTGCTGCACCAGACACATCCAGGAGCCGTAAATAAAACCACTCTTTTTGCCATTACTCCTCCTTTTTGTATAATGTTAAATGTTTAATGTTAGATGTTAAATTCATAATTCAACATTTATTTTTCACTTTCTTTCTTAAGCACTCTTCCCCACATAAGTTTATATTTTTTCCTGCAAAATTCAAGCTCATCCTGAGTAATTTCAAGCTGTTTTTGAAGCCTTTGAATTGTAATTTTAGCTTCTTCGTAAATTTCCTGTAAAGAATAGATGGATTCTTTCAAAAATCTGTTTTCATCTTTTAGCGATTCAATGGTTTCATCTTTGCTCATAAGCACTTTTTCATGCATATTCAGAAATGTCGCCAATGTTTTTTTAGCTATGTCATTACTGTTTACAATTTCTATTTCATTTAAAGGCACTATTTGATTTGTGTTTTCCGCTTCTATATAAATAATACCATCACTTTTTTTACATTTAAGTTTTTTTTCTTTGCATAAGGAAAAAATCTCTTTTTTACTTTTACCGCTTATTTTTTCAAATTCTTCTATTGTCAAAAGAGTTTTCATTAATCTAATTTCACCTCAACTTCTAATGAATCCATTTCAACTTTTTTAGCCTGTGCAATTCTGTCTTCTTCAAGTTTTGCATTCAGCTCTTCGTCACTCAAAGCCAAAATCTGAAGAGCCAAATACGCCGCATTTTTAGCTCCCGCTTTACCGACTGCAAGAGTCGCAACGGGCATACCGCCCGGCATCTGCACGGTGGAAAGAAGTGCATCAAGCCCGTCCATCATTCCGCTCGGCATTGGAACACCGATTACAGGTCTAGTTGTAATTGATGCAACAACACCTGCTAAATGTGCGGCCATTCCCGCCCCACATATAAAAACTTTAGCGCCCCGTTCTTCGGCATCTTTTACATATGCATGAGTCCTTGCAGGGGTTCTGTGGGCGGATGTAATCAACACTTCATAAGGAATTTGAAATTTTTCTATAACTTTTATTGCCTCTCTCATTATTTCATAATCGCTTTTACTTCCCATTAATACACTTATAAATTTCATACCTCTTCCTTTCTTAAAAACGTCAAATAAGGGAGTTTACAGGGCAATTTTATCGGATTTAGATTACCGCTGTGAACACTGCTTAATTCTTTGTTGCCTTGTGTAATAATTTTATTTAATTTAAGCAGCCACCTGCCGTTTTCATTATAAACTTTACCTATTTCATTTTCACAAGGTGTAATTTTAACATTTTTTGGCAGTACTATTTCAAGCACATCGCCGGGATATGTTTTATATTTACACATAAAATGGCCGCCATCTTCTGTCACAACTCCGCTTACCTGCCAGTTTCCGGTGGTTAATGAAGTTTCCAGATTTTGGGTATCATTTCTAACATATGGTCTTTTAACAATATATGCATCACTTAAACCTCTGTTTTTAGTAGTTAAAATTTCATTCAAATATTTTTTGCATTCACATTTTCCACTGTTAAGATATTCATCTATGGCATTTCTGTAAGCTTTTGTTACAACACCGACATAATAAGGCGCTTTTGTTCTCCCTTCAATTTTCACCGAATCAATTACACCGGATTTTAAAATTTCAGGAATATGTTCAATCAGACATAAATCTTTTGCATTCATTATATAAGTGCCGTCTTGATATTCTTCTAATTTAAACATTTTTCCAGTTTCTGGGTTTTCGGCATAAAGCACATAAGGATACCTGCAGTCATTCGCACAGCTTCCTTTATTGGGATTTCTTCCAAACTGAACGGCGCTTAAAAGGCATCTCCCCGAATATGCAAAACACATAGCCCCGTGAACAAATATTTCTATTTCAATATCAGGCACTTTTTGTTTAATTTTTATCAAATCTTTTAATGTGGCTTCCCTTGCGGCAATTATTCTTTTAACACCCAAATCCCTGTATGCTTTATAATCCCATGAATTCAAGGCATTTGCCTGAGTTGAGAGATGAATGTCAATTTCTGGCGCTATTTCTTTTGCTTTCATTAAAACGCCAAGCGTTGAAATTATAAAAGCGTCAACACCCGTTTCTTTTAGTTTTTTTATATGGGATTCTATAAGCGGAAGCTGATTTTCAAATGGAAAAGCATTCACGGTGGCATAAACTTTTACACCTTTTTTGTGGGCATATTTAACAGCTTCATTAAATGTGTCATAATCGAACTCTTTTCCGCTGTGACACCTCAGGGAAAAATGGCTCACTCCGGCATAAACGGCGCTTGCCCCGTAGGCAATGGCAATTTTTAATTTTTCAAAATCTCCGGCAGGTGCAAGAAGTTCCACTATTTGGCTCCGAATTTTTCAAGCAGTTTTTCAATATCTTCGTCACTCACCACTTCTTCTGTTTCATCACCCTGAAGGTGTTTTGCGCTTTTGACTCTTGCTTCATCTTCAATTTTTCCTTCAAAAAGCCTGTTCATATATTTTATAAGAGCCCTCATTATATTTATAACCCTTTCTATTTTTTGCCTGTGTATATCCTGATACTGCATAATATCCATTACGGTAAATATTTCATTTTCGGCCGATTCGTTTTCTTTTGAAATCTGCTCTGCGATTTTTATTATTTCTTCCGTTTTTTGGAGTTCTTCTTCAAATTTTTTAATATGTGGAAACATATTGTGAAGTTTTGTAAAAAGAGCTTTTTCTTCAGTTAAAAATTCTATAATTTTTTTAATTTTTTCGTTTGTATCGCTTATTGTGGCAGAAATTTCATCCATTTTTTCCAAAATCTGCACCGCCTTTTCTTCACTCTCTTTTGTAACTTCGTCAAGCTGCGCCACAACTTTGTTTTTTGAATCCGCAGGAGGAGGAGTTATAGGCTCACCTTCATCAACATTTTCATTATCTTTAGTTTCTTCTTTTACTTCCTCTTTTTCTTCTGTTTTTGAATCTTCTGTTTCATCTATATTATCTATATCGTCTAAACCCCCCGCCATTAAAGCGTCTAATTCTTCCTGGGTCATAACTCACCTCATTTTTTTAATTAATTATATATAATTTCACTAAAAAAGGCAAAACATGCTTATTGATATTCACAACCACACACCCCTTTGTAATCACGCCACAGGCATCCCCGAAGAATTTATAAAAAAAGCGATAGATAAAGGAATAGATATATACGGTTTTGCAGACCATGCGCCGATGGATTTTGATAAAAAATACAGAATGGGCTTTGAAGATATGCCGAAATACGAAAATGAAATAAACGCTTTAAAAGAAAAATATAAAGACAAAATAAAAATTCTTTTAGGGTATGAAGTGGATTTTACGCCTTTTATTGATAAAAGAGTGCTTGAGAGAAAAGTGGATTTTTTAATAGGAAGCGTTCATTTTCTAAACAACTGGGGTTTTGATAATCCCGAATTTATTAAAGAATGGGGAAAAAGGGATATTGATGACGTTTATAAAGAATATTTCTCCAAAATAAAAGAAATGGCTGAATCTAAACTGTTTGACATAGTGGGACATCTTGACTTAGTGAAAGTTTTCGGCTTTAAACCTAAAAAAAATATAAAAGATCTGGCAAAAGAAGCGATAAAAGCCATTAAAAAATCCGATATGGCAGTGGAAATAAACACTTCAGGTCTTAGAAAAAAAGTAAATGAAATTTATCCGTCTGTTGAATTATTGAGAATAATTAAAGAAGAAGGAATAGATATCACATTCTCAAGCGATGCGCATAAACCTCAGGATGTAGGATACAAAATCACTCAAGCAGTAGAACTTGCAAAAAAAATAGGATTCAGTGAAGCTGTTTATTTTGAAAAGAGAAAAAAACAGAAAATTAAATTAACATAAATTTAAACTATTAGTATTAAACTACGTAAAAAAAGGATATAAATGGTCTATTTAAGTCTTTTAATGGCTATAAGGTTTTTGGGGCTTTTTATTGTTATGCCGCTTTTATCGTTATATGCATTAAGTTTAAACGGGGCAAATGCGTTTAATGTGGGTGTGGCGATGGGGGCATATGCCCTTTCACAGGTTTTTTTACAGATTCCTTTCGGCAGATGGGCCGATAATTATGATAAAAAAAAGATTTTAATAACAGGCCTTTCATTGCTATTTTTGGGAAGCATAGTCTGTGCGTTTTCAACAGACATATATATGCTGATTTTTGGTAGGCTTTTACAGGGTGCTGGCGCAATAGGAGGTGTAATTCTGGCTTATATAGCGGATTTGACCGATGAAAACACAAGGGCAAAATCATTTGCAAAAATGGGACAGTTTATTGCCCTGAGTTTTGCGCTTTCTATGGTTTTGGGACCTACCGTAGGTGCAAAATGGGGGGTTGACAAACTGTTTTTACTGACCGCACTTTTAGCACTGTTTTCAATCTGGCTGGTTACCAAAAAAATTCCGAATCCACCAAAAATTGTCCATCATCAGGCAAAAGCCACTTTAAAAGAAGTCTTAACGCATAGGGAGCTTTTAAAACTTTTTTTCTCTGGTTTTATGCAAAAAGGTCTTATGACTGTCTTTTTTATGATTACTCCTATTGTTTTTACAAAAAATCTCGGCTGGGATAAAATGGATTTATGGAAAGTTTATATTCCGGCATTGATTATAGGTATTTTCGCACTGCCTCTCGGTGCAATTTTGGCTGAAAAAAAAGAAAAAGGAAAACTTGTTTTTATTTTAAGCGCCGGTTTAATAACGATATCTTTGTTTTTATATTCAATTGAAAATATTATCAGTGATTTTTTGGCGGTAATAATATTCTTTTTCGGATTCAATATGCTCGAGCCTGTTCTTCAAAGTTTTGTAAGCAAAGTGGCAAGGGCAAATCAGAAAGCAACCGCACTTTCAACATCAAACACTATTCAATATTTAGGAATTTTTTTAGGCGGTGCGGGGGCAGGTATTTTTATGAAATACAATTTATTAAATTTGTTTTTAATTTTAAGCGCAATTATCGGAATCTTATGGATAATAGCGCTTATTAAAATGAAACCTGTTAAAAAATTCAAAATCGTGGAATATAAAAATTTTGATAAAGACTTTATTGAAGAGCTTAAAACAGAAAAAAATGTATATGATTTTTATGAAAAAGATGGAATTTTAATAGTTAGGTATTTTTAATTGCTTAGGTGAATAGTGAGTGGTGAGTAGTGAGTTTTAGGCTGTCAAGTGGCTAAGTATCAAGTTAAGAATGTAAAGTAAAAAGTGAAATTTTACATTTTTAACTTTTCACTATTTATTATTTAAATATCTTCTCTCAATTCACAACTCACCACTCACAACTCACCACTCACAACTCACAACTCACCACTCACCATTTTCACCACTCACTATATAATTGGAACGAAATTTGCTGCTTTTAAATAAAAAAGGCTTTAAATGTCAGCAAAAGTCGACGGTTTTGAAAAATTTTTGGCAATTATGTTTTTTACAATTTTTTATATGTTCATTTCCATCAATCTTTTTGCCGATAAAATTAAAAATATTTCATCAATAATAGGTGTAAGGGACAACCAACTAATCGGGTACGGACTCGTTGTAGGATTAGACGGCACCGGAGATTCGACATCTTCAAAATTCACAAATCAGACTCTTTCAAACTTACTTAAAAATGTAAATGTAAAACTTGACCCAAAAGACATAAAATCAAAAAATGTAGCTGCCGTAATGGTAACTGCAACCCTGCCGCCGTTTGCAAGGGAAGGAGATAAAATCGATGTGACAATATCCTCAATAGGTGACGCCACTTCTCTTGAAGGGGGAGTATTGCTTATTACACCGCTAAAAGGTGTAAACGGAAAAATTTATGCCCTGGCACAGGGGCCTGTAAGCATGGGAGGATTTAATCTAAAAGGAGGCTTAAAGCAAAAACATTTTACAACAACAGTAAAAATTCCAAACGGGGCTACGGTTGAGCGGGCGGTTGTATGGGATATATATCATCAGAATTTTGCCACTCTTTCACTTAAAAGAAGTGATTTTGATTTGGCTGTTAACATTCAGAATACATTAAATAATAAATTCCGCTCTCATGTCGCCGTTGCAGTTGATCCAAGAACAATAAAACTTAAAAAACCGCAAAAGCTTTCCATGCCGGAATTTTTGGCAGAGGTTGAGAATACCGATATCACTGCCCAAATGCCTGATGTTATTGTAATAGATGAAAGAACGGGAACAATAGTTGCTGGAAGTAATGTAACGGTAAAACCGACAGTTATTACTTACGGTGATTTTGTAATAAAAATTAAAAAAGAAACAACTATTTTAAATTTAACGCAGATGTTTCAAAAATTTAAAGCAACGCCGCAGGACATTATCGCTATTTTGGAAAACTTAAAAACCAGCAGCGCAATAAACGCAAAACTGATAATAAACTGATAATAAATCTTAGATGATGGATGTGTAAAATTTAAAAAGGAGAAGAAAATGAGCAATTACAATATAAACATAGGTATTCATCATAAAATAAATTTAAAAGAAAAAAATCTGAAAAAATTAAAACAAAACTGTAACGCATTTGAAAGTGAAATATTAAATTTTTTTTTAAAAAAAGCCTTAAAAGATGAATCAAAGCTTTTTCCCGAAACACCCGGGGAAAAAATTTACAAATCTATGCAAATAGAACAAATTTCAAAAGAGCTGGGCGGAAATTTCGGATATTCACAGCTTTTATTTAATTATTTAAAAAAAGATATTTAAAAAAATTTGAAATTTGCCGATATGGTTGGGTAGAATAACAATAAAAAAAGGTTTATAAATGATATCAAGAGTTGGAATAAATCAAACAAATTTAATATCTACCCAGCCAGAAAAAAAAGAAGTTAAAAAAACACAAAATTCTGGAAGGGTAGAAGAGATTAAAAAACAAATCGAAGCCGGAACATACAAAATAGACTTGGACAAAACAGCAAAAGCTTTAGCCAAAGCGCTTCTTTAATCTCTTCACCCTTCCCACAAAAGGAAGGGTTATGCTTACAAAAAAAATAAATGAAATAAATGATGTTTTAAACAATTTAATCTTTTTAACAAAAGAAGATATAACTGCTATAAAAAATGCAGACCACGAAACTATATTTTCACACACAAAAACAAAAGAAAATTTAGCCAAAAATTTTTCTTTTTTAAAAAGTGAAATAGATTCAATACTGCTAAGCAGAAACAAACCCATAGAAGAAATTTTTTCACCTCAGGAAGAAATTCTATTTGATGAATTCAGGGAAAATTTAAGCAAATTTAATTCCCTTCACAAAAAATTTTCTGTATTGGCCCTTGGTGTCGCAAATTTTTATAATGCACTTATGAATGAAATAAAAAATGAAAAACCTCTAAATTATAAAAATGAAAACATCTTAAATTCAAAACTCAGCTTAAAGGCATAAAATGGGAATTTCATCAGCTTTTAACATAGCACAGACCGGTCTAAACGCACATCAAAAGGCAATTGACGTAACCTCAAACAATATTGCAAACGCATCAAATAAGGCATATACAAGACAAAGGGCTGAATTTTCCACGCTTGGAGATGTAAACACCATCCCCGGCGATATAGGAATTGGGGTTCAGATAAAAAGCATTGTCCGGATAAAAGATATTTTTTTATTTAACAGGTTTACTCAAGCTTCGGCTAATTTACAGAATTTATCGGCTCAGGAAAAATACCTTCAGGAAATTTCAACATATTTCCCGGATACCACAGACAATGGTATATATAAAAATTTAAAAGATTTTTTTGATGCATGGCAAAATTTAGCATCAAACCCCAATGATTCAAGTGTAAAAGTAGATTTGGCATCAAAAACAAAAATTTTGGCTGATTCCATAAAACAGGTCAGAAATTCAATTACAGATATAAAGCAGAATATAAACAGCGAAATAAAAACGAAAACAGATGAAGCGAATGATATTATCAAAAAAATTTCCGAACTTAACAAAAACATATACGCAAATGAAGCAAACAATATTGACCATGCAAACGATTTAAGGGATGAAAGGGATAAACTTGAAAAAAGACTAAAAGAACTTTTAGATGTCAAAATTTATAAAAACGGATTAAAATCATTTAAAAGCGGGGGAAGTTCAAATATTGATTACGAAAAAAACTATTCCATTTCTCTTAGCGGATATCCTCTTCTTGACAATTCCACATATTATCCTATCAAACTGACGGACAATCACGGAGATGTGGATATAAATATTCAAAAAGAAGACCATACGCTCACTGATATTACAAATAATATAAACGGGGGTGAAATAGGAGGGCTGTTAAATATAAGAGGCAAAGAGATAAATGAAAAAGGTGAACCGACTGACGGAATAATAGGGGAAATTCTAAATAAACTCGATACTTTTGCAAGCAGCTTAATAAAAAATGTAAATTCTCTTTATTCCCAGGCGGCACAGTCGAATGCAGTGTCTGATCAGATAAATGTTCCAATAAGTATTTCCCATGATTTGGCCAACAAACCTTTAAGCTCTTTGAATAATATTTTATTACACCCTATAAGAAACGGAAAAATCACATTAAATATTTATGATGATAAAGGGAATTTTATTAAAAATATTTCAGTATCCGTTAACAAAAACGATTCATTAAACGATGTAATCAATAATATAAACAATGCTTTTAACTCAAACGGGATAACCGACACCCAGGCAAAACTCTTAAACGGGCAATTAAAATTTGTTAACAGTCAAAACGCTGAAGCTTCAAATGTATTGGTAAAAGATGACGGAAGTACGCTTTTTAGTGCAATGAATGAAATAGAATATCTGCCTATAAATAAAATAAATCAAACCCAACTTCCGCTTCCGATGGAAAACGGCTCTTTTGATTTAGTAGTATATAATGACAAAGGGAAAGAGTTAGCCAAAAGAAAAATTATTATCAACATGAATTCAAATGATCCTAAATATTCCACTATTGAGGGAATAGTTTCTCAAATTAATACACCAAATATCGACGATAACAACGACAATAATCCAGATAACGACGTTGACGATTACTATAACGCCGGTTATTTAAACGGAAAATTTATTCTTTCCAAAAAAACAGATGAAAATACATATGTGGGAATAGATGAAGACAGCGCAAAATTTGGAGGGGCTATTGGAATAAACAAATTTTTCACGGGAAACAACGCTGAAAATATAGATATAAAAAAAGAGCTTTACGAAACCCCGAGTAAAATTCAGGCAAATAAAACACCGAGCTCAGGAGACAATAAAATAGCGAATTCCATTTTACAGCTTCAGTTTGAAAAACTCAATTTTTATGAGAAAAACAATATTTCCAATGAAACTGTTTTTGAATATTACAGAAATATAACAGGAGAACTTGCCGATAAAACGAAAAACATATCTTCAAAAAAAGAAGTTGCCCAGACACTTATGACAAATATTTCAAACGAATATTACAGTGTCAGCGGGGTTAATATAGACGAAGAACTGATTAATCTGGAAAAATTTCAAAGAGGATATCAGGCAAATGCAAAAGTCATTACCACTATAAACCAGATGCTTGATAGCCTCTTTAATATCAGATAGATTTATCATAATCTATCTGAATAATATCTTCCAATAAATCCCATCCAAAATGCATAACATCAATTTCTGTTATTTTATCCAGATATTTTCCGTTATCATTCATAATGGTATATAATTCTGCCGTCATTTCGGACTTTGGATAAAAATTGCTCGCAACGACATCTTGTTTTTCCCCGTTCATTTCCACATTGTTTGGTAAAAGCAAATCACAAAATTTGTTATAAATTTCATTATCCGGTTTTTTAATGTCACAAGCGCTGTAGCCTATTTTTATTTCATTTATATCGGGATTTTTTTCATATTCAAAATATCCGTCGCCGTTTGTTTTTAAAAGCAGAATAATATCCCCCGTTTTAAAATTTTCATTTATTATTTTGTCAATATCTTTATTAATATAATCAATATCCTCCGCCGTAAAAATTTTATTTTCAATTTCTATTTCAATGCCCTCAGGATTGATTCCTGTCAAATCTTCATTTAAACTCAACGCTTCCGCTTCCCCGCTGTCAAGATAAGCCGCAACATTCTCTTTTAGTCTCTCAATTTCTTTTGAATCATCCAAATCGTAATCATCTAAATTTATAAGATATGAATAATCATAAATTTTAATAATATTCGTATCGCCTCTGATTATCATTTTGTCTCCTCTTTTTATATAATTATAACAAATTATCAAAGAGAAAAAATGGAAAAATTAAAAAAGAAATTAGACAGTTTGATAGATAACAATATTTATGAAATAAATGAAAAAAAACTCGATCCAATTATGATAGCCCAAAAACATAATGATGAATATATAGCGTTAACTGCAGCCCTCTTCTCCTACGGAAATGTAAAAGCCATTTTGAAATTTTTAAATTCAATTGATTTTAATTTTCTTGAAACAAAAAAAATACCGACAAATCTTTATTACCGTTTTCAGACCAAAGAAGACATATATCAGTTTTTTAAAGCATTAATCAGTATGAAAAAAGAATATTCTCTAAACGATTTGTTTTTAAAAGGTTATAAAAAAGAAAATAATGTAATTGACGGACTAAGAGAAATAATAAAAAAAATTTATGAAATTAATCCTTACAAATCAAAAGGATACGAATTTTTAATAGGCAAAATCCCAAGCAACAAAACCAAAGGCGTCAGCCCGTATAAAAGATGGAATATGTTTTTAAGATGGATGGTAAGAGACACTGAGCCTGATTTAGGATTATGGAAAAATGTTAAAAAAAGCGATTTAATTATTCCGCTCGATACGCATACCCATAAAGTTTCTTTAAAATACGGTTTATTAAAAAGAAAAACATATGATCTGGCAGCTGCTATAGAATTAAGTGAAAATTTAAAAAAATTTGATCCAACCGACCCTCTTAAATACGATTTTGCACTTTACCGAATAGGACAATTTAAAATAAATTTGTAAAAAAATTTAAAATTTATTTTAATTAAGCATTAAATTTGATACAATTACATAAAAAAGGACTTTATATGGAAGATAGAATTTGGCTGATTTTTGGATTTTTAGGCCATTCTCAGGAAGTTCAGCTAACAGTTCATGTTTTATTGGCGGCTTTTTTATCCGTTTTTGTTGCAAAACTTGCCACAAGAAATCTTCAAATTGTTCCAAACGGATGCCAAAATGTTATGGAAGCTGTAATTAACGGAATGCTATATGTAGGAGAAGATATTACAAACAAAAAAGTTGCAAGAAAATATCTTCCTCTTGCAGGAAGCCTTGCTATTTTTATTTTTATGGGTAACTTAATGGAAATAATCCCCGGATTCGAACCTCCTACCGGAAATGTTAATTTAACGCTTACCTTGGCATTAATCGTATTTTTTTATTATCATTTTGAAGGAATAAAATCTCAGGGAGTGGGACATTATATTGCCCATTTTGCAGGACCTGTAAAATGGCTCTCTCCCCTTATGTTCCCCGTTGAGGTAGTTTCTCATTTTTCAAGAATTATTTCCCTTGCATTCAGGCTTTTTGGTAACATTAAAGGTGACGATTTGTTTTTACTTGTTTTATTGATGTTGGCACCCTGGGTATTTCCTCTCGCAGGATTTGCCTTAATGAGCTTTTCTGCATTCTTACAGGCATTTATTTTTATGGTATTGACTTACGTATATATTTACGGAGCAGTAACAGGTCAGGAAGAAACACTCGAATAGGTAAAACCTATTCTTCTTCAATTTTATGCTAACTTATTTTATAACTGATCCCAAATATCCCCTTACAAATATATTTAACTCAATAAAAAAATATAAACCAAATTTTGTGTGTTACAGAAATAAAAAATATTTTGATGAAAATGAAATAATTGAATTTGTCAGTTTTGCCAAAAAATATTCAACTGTTTTTATAAATTATGATGATTTAAAAAATGATAAATTACTTCAATATTTTGACGGTATTCACTTTCCGACTTCTAAGATAAATTTAGCCCTAAATTATCCAGATAAATTAAAAATAGCTTCAGCCCATTCAATAGAAGAAGTAAAAAAAGCCAAAAATCTAGGATTTGATTATATTACTTTCTCTCCTGTATTTTATTCAAAAGGACGCAAAGGTGTAGGAATTGAAAAATTAAATGAAATTTGTGAAATTTTTCCAAACACCATAGCACTCGGCGGAATTATCAGCGAAAAAGAAGTAAAAGAAATTGAAAAATCAAAAGCCATTGGATTTGGTGGCATCAGATATTTTTTTCATTAAAAAATAAAATTCAATTTTTTCCTACTCACTACTCACCATTCACAATTCACTTTTACATCAACTACATTATCTTATGCAGTTTGTTTCCATTTTCCATCCAAATTCTGAGCTCGTCCCATTCACTGTTTTCTATTAAATTTTTTGCCAGTTTCAGCTCTTTTTTAAATGCTTCTATAGCCTTTAAAAGATTGCTTTTATTTTCTCTGAAAATGTCTTCCCACATTTTGGCATTGCTTTTTGCAAGCCTGCTCATATCTTTAAATCCACCTGCGGCAAGAGTAACAATATTTTCTCCCTCTTCCTGGTTTAAAACCGCATTTGCCAAAGAAAAACTTATGATATGCGGCATATGGGAAATAAAAGCCGCATGTCTGTCATGGGAAGAGGCTTTCATAAACTTTATTTTCATTTTTAAGTATTGGAACAAATCAATTGCCACTTCTTTTTGTTTTTTACCGCTATCTTCTATATCACAAACAACCATTATTTTATTTTCATACAAATCTTCTATTGCAGCGTTCGGGCCGGAATACTCCGTTCCGGCCATAGGATGGGAAGCAACCAGATTTTTTCTTATATTTTTTGGACACTCTTTTATGATTGTCTCTTTGGTAGAACCAAAATCTATAATACTCACATCATTTTTAAGCGGCATTTTCGAAAGTTCTTTTAATGCCGAAATAATCCCTCTTATCGGTACAGACAAAATAATAACGTCAGCTTTTATTAAATCAGAAAATTCAACTATTTCATCCACAAGGCCCAATGTTAAAGCCTCTTTTTGATGAAGGGGATTATGATCAACTCCTATAATTTTTTTGAAATAATTTTTTGAAGAAAGTGCGAAGCTCCCTCCCATTAGTCCCAAACCTACTACAGCGCAAACCATATAACCTCTTTTTGAAAAAATTATATCACATATTTGGTATAATTTCTCTTAATTTGAAAAAAGGATTATAATGAAGAAAATTATTTTTGCATCTTTACCTTTTATTTTATTTGCAAATATTAAAACAATAACTTATCAGGGTTTGATACATATATCCCCCGTTACGGCAAATACAATAATTTCTGTGCATCCTGGAGATGAATACAATATAAAAAAAATAGATGAAAGTATTAAAAAACTGTATGAGACAGGTTATTTTAAAAAAATAAAAGTTGATTACACCAACGATAAACTTACATTTATATGTCAGGAAAAACCAATTATTTCAAGACTGGAATTTGAAAACCTCTCAGAAGAACTTAAAAAACTTTTAAAAGAACAAAACATTCTTCCCAAAAAAGGAGAAATTTACAAAAAAGAAGTTTATGAAAAATTAACAGAATTTATCGAACAATATTATCTGGCAAAAAAATATTTTAACACATATATCAATATAGAAAAAACCTATATCAGCCCCACAAAACTTTATATAAAAGTAATAATTGTAAAAGGTAAAAAAATAGATATAAAAGAGGTTAATTTCTACGGTGCAAAACAGATAGATAAAAGCGATTTAATTGATTTAACAGAAAATCAGCCAAAGACCTTCTGGTCATTTTTACCAATCTTTAATTCAGGCGAGCTTAATGTATTCAAACTGCCTGAAGACAAGAACAATATACAAAATTATTATTTCAATTTAGGCTATATGGACTCAAAAGTGTCCATGCCTCTGGCCAAGGCAAATATTGATGATTACAAAGCCGTAATTGATTATAAAATACACGAGGGGAAAAGATATAAGGTAAAAAAAATAAATATAGACTATCCTAAAAATATTAAAGTAAAAATACCTGAGCTTGAATTAAAGTCCGACAAATATTTTAATGTATCGGCTCTTAGGGAAGATTTAAAGAATATAACACATGCTTTTCAAAATATAGGTTACGCTTATGTAAAAGTATTTCCTGAAATTAAAAAAAAAGGTGAATTTGCTTTTATTACCTATAAAGTGATACCGGGTGAAATTGTATATATTAGAAATGTGACAATTTCCGGAAACACAAAAACACTTGACAGGGTAATCAGAAGAAATATTTTTATAGCACCAGGAGAGAAATATTCTTACCAAAATATTACAGATTCAAAATACGCCCTTCAAAGAACAGGTTATTTAGAAGATGTAAATATAGAAGAAAATAAAGTATCCGATAACCAAATAGATTTAAACGTAAAAGTAAAAGAAGGCCTTAGCGGTTCATTAAAAGCCGGTATCAGCTACGGAAGTTATTCCAAATTCGGTGTTTCTTTTTCTATTACGGAAAAAGATATTTTTGGAAGCGGACAAAAACTCTCAGCCAGCGCCGATTTATCAGCAACCAGTAAAACTTATGCTTTTTCATTATATAATCCAAGGATATTTGACAGCAAATATTCAATGAACACATCTATTTTTAACAGTGAATTTGAAGGTATTTCATACACTTCCAAGAAAAAAGGGTTTACATTAGGCATCGGTAAAATGCTAAGCAGAAATTTAAGTTCAAATATTACATACGGATTTACAAAAACAAAATTAACTAATTACGATCAAAATTTAACATATTTAAAACCGACCAGTACAAAAAGCTATATTACCGGTTCGATAGGATACAATTCAACAGATAATTATTATTTTCCAACACTCGGAATGAATGCCGGTGCAAGTGTTGAATATGCCGGAATTGGGGGAGATGAAAAGTTTATAAAAACAATAGGCAGTTTTAAATATTTTTATCCTCTAAAAAATTCAACATATGAAACATATGCCGTATTAAAATACAGAATAAAAGCCGGGGTAATAAAAAACAACGGTTATTTACCCATCGATGAAAAATTTTATTTAGGCGGCATTGGAAGTGTAAGAGGTTTTGGGTCCTATTCTATTTCTCCTAAAGACAGCTACGGAAATTATATAGGTGGTAAATATGAATTTATAACAGGGCCCGAAATTTCCACACCTATAAACAGAAAAATAAAACTCTGGGCCAGCGCTTTTGTTGATTACGGTGCTGTAGGAGAGAATAGCTTAAATATTTCAAGAGCGTCAGCCGGTGTTGCAATTGATTGGATAACGCCGGTAGGACCCCTTACTTTAGTGTTTGCAAAACCTATTAAAAAAGAAGAAGGGGATGACACCAGAATATTTGACTTTTCCATTGGGGCATCATTTTGATTTAGCCCTGAATACATAAGCCAGAATTTCCGCCACAGCTTTGTATAATTTTGGCGGAATAATTTCATCCAAATCCACTAATTTATATAATTCTCTTGCAAGAGCTGGATTTTCCACAATCATTATTCCGTTTTCCCTTGCAATTTCTTTTATTTTTAGCGCCAAATGATTGGTTCCTTTTGCTATAACCATAGGAGCTTCGTCTTTAGTTTTATCATACCTCAGTGCCACTGCATAATGGGTAGGGTTTGTAATCACAACATCGGCTTTTGGAACTTCAGCTATCATTCTTTTTCTTGCCATCTCTCTTTGGAGTTGTCTTATTTTGGCTTTTATTTCAGGATTTCCTTCGGTCTGTTTGAATTCATCTTTAATTTCCTGTTTACTCATTCTGAGAGACTTTTTATAAGAGTATCTTTGATAAATAAAATCTATCAGGGCAAATACAAAAAAAACTCCAAGCATAGCCATTATAATTAAAGCAGCTTTATTTTCAAGCCATTTAATCTGATTGAAAAAATCCATAAGTTCAAGATTTGGAATTTGGGTAAAAAATGTCATAAAAATCCAAAAGCCCACCAAAAAAGAAATAAAAACCTTTAAAGTGATTTTAACCCCTTCTACCATTTTTTTTAAAGAAAAAAGATTTTTAAGACCTTTAAAAGGATTTAATTTATCAAATTTCGGAGTAATTGGTTTTGTGGTAAATAAAAAGCCAAACTGGCTTACATTTGCCAAAATTCCAGCAATTACTACAACTAAAAAAATAGGAAACATTACAACAAAAAAATAAAAAGCGCCTTTTATCAAAATATTAAAAATCAGATTTTTATTAAATTCTACACCTATAAAAGAATAAAAATATTTAAAAAAATCTTCAAAATAAAAAGCAATATACTTAACATAAAAAAACAGTACCAATAATGCCAAAAAAAGTACAATAAAACCTGCCGTTTCTATTGATTTTGGGACGTTTCCCTCTTCTCTAGCTTTTTGTATTTTACGCGAGGTGGGCTGCTCGGTTTTTTCTTCGTCAGCCATTAACTGCCTTTTTTATTATAATTATACAAATAAGTTTTGGAAAGAACATATTTATTTCGGCAGATAATACAAATTCCGGAAAAACATACGCCGCTATAAAACTTATTGAAGCTCTTTCAAAAAAAGGGTATAAAGTAGGCGTTATGAAGCCCGTTGAAACTGGAGTGGAAAAATATCCGGAAGATGGAAAAAAACTGTTTGAAGCAACATTAAAATACAATAAAAATTTAAATAACCTGAAACTAAAGGATATTGTGCCTATCCAGCTGCACCTTCCGGCAGCTCCTATTGTTGCGGGAGAGATTGATTTTAAAAAAATAAAAAAAGCTTATTATAAAATTAAACCATTATGTGATATTTTACTTATTGAAGGTGCCGGAGGGTTATTAGTTCCAGTAACAGAAAATTTTAAAATGCTAAATTTCTTAAATTTTTTTAATGCAAAACTTTTTTTAGTTATTTCAAGCCGTCTTGGAATGATTAATGAATTTTTATTAAATAAATTCTATTTGGAAAACAACAGTATTGATTATATCTGGGCTATTAATCTGTTTGATAAAAATTATTTTGATATATCCCATCCTTTTATGAAAAAATTCAATCCTATGTTTATTCAAAAAGATTTAGATAAAATAATAAAAAAATTATTAGGAGAATAAATGATAGAATTTGAAGTGGAATTAAAAACACATACAAAATATCTGCCTAAATTCGGAAGATTGATTGAGCTTAAAAAAGATTACGCAAAAGTAATATTGGATACCTCGGAAGAAATGGCTGTCGATGAGTATGGCTTAGTTCACGGAGGATTTACATTCTCGGCAGCTGATTTTTGTGCCATGGCCACTGTAAACGAACCTTATGTTGTACTGGTCAGAAGCCAAAATGAATTTTTGGGCCCTGTTAAAGTGGGTGAAAGTGTTGTATTTGAAAGTGAAGTAATGATGAAAGAAAAAAGAAAATGGGAAGTGAAAGTAACAGGAAAAATAGATGAGATTAAAGTTTTTGAAGGGATTTTCGGATGTGTTGTTTTAGATAAACACGTATTAAAGAAAAATGTATAATTATCTTCTTCTCCCTCTATTATATCTGTTGCCTCTTTGATTCCTGTTTTTATAATTTCTTCTGCCTGAATTAGAATTGGAGCTATTAAATTTTTCTCTTTCAATCAATCTTTTTGCCTCTTTTAAACTTTTACCTATTCTTTCTTTTCCTTTTGCTTCTTTTTCAAAAAGCATAGCCGCAAATTTAGCTGCAATTGTAAATAAATCAAATTCATTTTGAAGTTCTTCTATGATTTCTATAGATTTCGGACTTGCGTCAGTATTATTAATTTTTTCTATTATTTTTTTAATTTCTGTATTTTTAACATCTTCAAGTGTAGGTATTTCTTTAAGAGTTATTTTCGAAATTTTTTCTATCCTGCTAAGAGCTTTAAATTCATACGGAGTAACAAGTGAAATAGCCATCCCCTCTTTCCCTGCTCTTCCTGTTCTTCCAATTCTATGAACATAACTTTCAGGATCAAGAGGCAAATGATAATTAAACACGTGAGATACGTCGTTAACATCAAGCCCTCTTGCAGCCACATCTGTAGCTACCAATATATCAAGTTTATTGGTTTTAAAATTTCTTATAATAGTTTCTCTTTTCCTCTGCTCCATATCTCCGTGAAGTCCGCTTGCATTTAATCCAATGCCCTTTAAATATTCTGCAACATCATCCACATCTCTTTTTGTTCTACAAAACACTATAGCCTTACTTGGGGCTTTATAATCAATAAGTCTGATTAACGCATCTTTTCTTTCATGCTCATCAATAACATAACAATATTCTTTAATGTTTTCATTTGTTACGTTTTGTTTTGTAATTTTTACAAATTCAGGCTCTTTTAAAAATGTTTTTGCAAGGTTTAAAATCTCTTTTGGCATTGTTGCGCTGAAAAGCAGTTTTTGGGCATTGTTTGGAACAAATTTGAAAATTTCTTTTATATCATCCAAAAAGCCCATATCAAGCATTTCATCTGCTTCATCAAGCACAACAAATTTAGGTGCTATATCTATTTTACCACTGTTAAGTAAATCAATAAGTCTTCCTGGTGTTGCAACTATAACCTGAGAAGTTTTTATCTGTGAAATCTGTCTATTGTAACTACTTCCTCCGTATACACTAGCCGTATGAATTCTCAAATCTCTGCCGTATCTGAATATTTCTTCACTTACCTGAATAGCAAGTTCTCTTGTAGGGGTTACAATTAATGCTTTCTCGCCTTTCTTAAGCATATTTAAAATGGGAAGTCCGAATGCAGCCGTTTTACCGGTTCCTGTCTGGGCCTGTGCCACTATATCTTTTCCTTCTAAAATTAGAGGAATCGCTTTCTCCTGAATAGGAGAAGGTTTTTCAAACCCAATCTCACTTAATCTATGCAATAATTCTTTTTTTAAATTAAAATCGCTAAAATTCATCTGTTTCCTTTTTATTTTTAATGACAATACAACTTATAATTAATATAGGTGTTTGTAAAATAGGGAGGATAAGGCACAATGGCAGAAAAATTTTTAATCTCTCCGGGAAGCAAATTTTTTACAATTATTCTTGTCGTTTTAACAGTATTTGGTTTTTGCTGCTGTTTTTCTTTTGCTCCAAATATACTAAGGCCTCCAGATTTAAAAAAAGTTCCTTTTGGAACCTTTCCGCCCCATCCGTTATTTACAAGTTTTATTTCAAGCTTGCAATAATTTATTTTAAATTTACCTATATTTTTAACTTTACCTTTAACTACTAACGTTTCATTGATAAGCACTCTTCTGTTTCTAACATCAATCAGTTCGGCTTTTTTAGTATATTTTTCCAAAATAATAATACTAAGTACCGCACCAAAAGACGTAACCAAAAAAGAAGCAAATATCATACTTATAACAAGCCCGGTTTTATTACCGGCAGCTTTAATGGATAAAAAAGTCAAAAATATAAATAAAATTAAAAAAAAAGCCAGGCTGAGCCAGTGAAGAAATGTGAAATAGGGAATCATTTTTTTCGGTTCCTTTTTTCTTCTATACCGCTTACGCCTTCTCTTCTTTTCAGCTCTTCCAAAATAGCCTCCGGATGTATATTTTTATACGCCAGGGCCACTAAAGCATGAAAAGCCAAATCAGCCGCTTCATAAATTATTTCATCTTTTTTATCATCTTTAATAGCAAAACAAAATTCACCTGCTTCTTCAACAACTTTTTTAAGTATTGTATTTTCACCTTTTTTGTATAAAGAGGCTACATAAGAAGTTTTGGGCGAAGCGTTTTTTCTATCAAGTAAAGTATGATAAAGCTTATCTGTGAAATTATACTCTATTTCTTCTTTTTTGTCGAGTATTATTTCACCGCTGTCCAATTTTGTAAAAAAACATGATTTCCTGCCTGTATGACAGGCAACTCCGTTTTGTTTCACTTTAAGTAAAAGTGTATCATTATCACAGTCAAGCAAAATTTCTTTAACTTCCTGGGTGTTGCCGCTGCTTTCCCCTTTTTTCCAGAGTTTATTTCGAGAACGTGAAAAATAGTGAGCAAATCCTGTTTTTTGGGTAAGTTCAAGTGCTTCTTTATTCATATACGCAAGCATTAAAACTTCATTTGTATCCGCTTCCTGAACTATTACAGGCACAAGCCCTCCGTTTTTTTCAAAATCAACTTTATTTACCATTACTCAAAGCCTTTTTTTTATCATCGATATTCATCCATATATTAGGAACCGCCCCGCCTGGAGTTAGAAAAATTTTAGCATTTGGATTTGCTTTTAAGGCTTCGTTAAATTTACCCTGAACTTCTATTTCTTTAAGTTTTAACAAATTATTTGTAAGTGATTTGGAAATAATTATATTTGCTTTTGCTTCAGCGCTGGCTTCAATAAGTTTTGCATCAGCTTTCCCCTGGGCTTCTATTTTTGCCGCATTGGCTTTACCCTGTGCTATTGCCGCTTGTTTCTGGGCTTCCTGCTCGGCTCTTAACACTTCATATTTTGCCCTTTCGGATTCTTGTTTTGCAATTTGAACCCTTTCTATCTGTTTTCTTATATTTTCAGGCAAAACAATATCCCTTAATTGAAAACTTTCAAAAATTACAGGCTTATGGTCTATTTTATTTAACGTGTCTCTTATTTGTGTTTCTATCTGCATGGCAATTTCATTTCTTTTTACAGGTAAATCTTCGGCCGGGTATTTTCCTATTACATTTCTTACCACATCTCTGACTATAGGATTAATTATTTTATCTTCCCAGTTCAGACCGTATGTTTTTATGGTATAAGCCGCTTCATCGGGGTTAATCCTGTAACTAACAGAAAGTTCAACTGTAATAGGCAGACCTCTTGCATCAAGCACGTTAATAGCGGGATAAACTTTTATTGTTCCGTATCTGTCGGGCATAGTTCCGGCTTCTTGTATTCTTTTATAACTTATCATATGAACCTTGGTATCTACAATAATAACTTTTTGAATAACAGGGACATAAAAATGCATTCCGGGATATAGCGGCTCTTTGGAAAATTTTCCCGTAGTTGCTAAAATACCGATTTCTCCTTCGTTTACAATAATCCAAGGTCTGAATAAAATTCCAAAAACAATGATTATCCCTATTATGATTAAAGCGAGACCGCTGCCTCCTTTTATAAATTTCGGAGGTTCAAACTTCGGAGGTTCGAAACTCGGTTTTTTGTTATTGTTTTTATTCATCCAATCATTTAAATCAGCCGGCATAATTATCCTTCAATAAACGTCAAATAATGTTTGTAGCCTTTATCTCTTCCATAAACTACATCAAAATACGCTTCTTGTAATTCTTTTGTAATTTCCCCTCTTTTACCGCTGCCTATAATTCTTCCGTCAACTTCCCTAACAGGGGTAACTTCTGCGGCAGTTCCGGTAAAAAACGCCTCATCGGCGATATAAACTTCATCTCTTGTTATTCTTCTTCTCTGAATTGGAATATCTCTTTCACGAGCAAGTTCCAAAACAGTTGCCTGGGTAATACTTTCAAGGGAATTGTCATTTGGAGGGGTTATTAAGACACCATCTCTTACAATAAAAAAGCATTCCCCGCTTCCTTCAGCTACAAATCCTTCCTCGTCAAGCATTAACGCTTCTTCGTATCCGCATTCAACCGCTTCATATTTTGCCATTTGGGAATTTAGATAATTCGCAGCAGCTTTAGCTTTTCCAAACATTGATTTTACAGAGTTTCTAACCAAAGAAGAAATTTTAACTCTGATTCCGTTTTCCAACCCTTCTTCACCAAGATATGCCCCCCATTCCCATGCGGCAATTGCAACCCTTACAGGAGCTCCTATATGATATAGTCCCATTTTTCCATAACCAAGAAAAATCAAAGGTCTTATATAAACATTTTCTTTAAAATCGTTTTTTCTAAGCAGTTCTATCTGAGCATCTTCCAATTCTTCCTGGGTAAAAGGCACATCAATTTTTACTATTTTAGCTGAATTTAGCAGCCTTTTTGTATGATCTTGCAGTCTGAAAATAGCAAGTCCGTCTTCGGTCTGATAAGCCCTTGTCCCTTCAAAAACCCCGTTTCCATAATGAAGGGTATGAGTTAAAACATGTACTTTTGCTTCATTCCAAGGAACAAAATTTCCATCCATCCATATATATTGTGCTTCGTTCATTTTTAGCCTTTTTTAGCGATATTTTATCATAAATTTGCTATAATTAATACAAAAAGGAAAAACAATGGGCTTTTTGGAAAGATTTTCGGAAATATTTAACACAAAAAAACAAGATTTTATTGCAAAAAAATTTATAGGCTCAAATGAAGAAGACGGAGAAATCGGAGAAATTATCAACCCTTATCTCAAACAGGTAACTACAAAATATATTAAATGCACCCCTGAAGATGCAAAAAGAGCCCTTGAAACCGCCAAAAATGCTTTTGATAAAACAAAAAATTCCTCTTTGGCACAAAGAATCGCCTGGATTGAAGATGTTGCTAAAAAATTAGAAGAGCAAAAAGAAGAATTTGCTAAATATATAACACTTGAAGTTGCAAAACCGATTTCGCAGGCAAAGGTGGAAGTAACCAGGTGCATTGAAAATTTAAAAATAACTGCAGCTGCTGCTTATGATATTGTAGGCGAAACAATTCCCACAGATGCAACTTTTAGCGGTGCTAAAACAACCAGTTTTTACAAAAGAGTCCCGCTTGGGGTGGTAGTTGCGATAACACCATTTAATTTTCCTCTTAATCTTGTAGCCCACAAAATTGCCCCTGCCCTCATCTCCGGAAACAGTGTGGTATTAAAACCGACTCCGGAAGCACCTTATACAGCCTATGCATTTGCAAAACTTTTTATTGAAAGTAAATATGCAATTAAAGATGCCTTAAGTGTAGTTTACGGAGATGCCGAAGTTGGAAATACATTAGTAAAAGCCCTATTCCAAGAAAAATCAGCTTTACAGGAAGCGTTCCTGTCGGAAAAATAATTACACAAAATGCCGGAATCAAAAAAATAACACTTGAACTCGGCGGAAACGCAGCAACATTTGTAGAAAATTCGGCTGACATTGAATTGGCGGCAAAAAGATGTGCAATAGGGGCTTTTGCAAACTCAGGACAGGTATGTATTTCACTTCAGAGAATTTATGTAGATAGTAAAATTTATGAAGAGTTTGCAGCGAAACTTGGAGAAGAAGCAACTAAACTAAAAGTTGGAAACCCATTTGAAGAAGATACTTTTATGGGGCCATTAATTAATGAAGATGCTGCAATCAGGGCTGAGAGATGGATAAATTCTGCAGTTAAAGAAGGGGCGAGAATAATTTCCGGAGGAAAAAGAGAGGGGAACATTTTGACTCCTACCATTTTAGCGGATGTAACGGATGATATGAATATAATCTGCGAAGAAGTGTTTGCCCCAATTGTCAGTTTAGTAAAAGTCAAAAGTTATGAAGAAGCTTTAAATAAAATAAACAACTCACCTTATGGGCTTCAATATTCAATGTTTACCAACAGAATAGATTTGATGCAAAAAGCAATTGATGATTTTGAAGCAGGCGGTATAATAATTAATGATATTCCGACACTTAGATTTGACATCCAGCCTTACGGAGGGGTTAAACTCTCAGGCATTGGAAGGGAAGGACCTAAATTTGCAATTGAGGATATGACAGAAATTAAAACAGTAATAATTAGATAAATGTTAAATGCTAAATTATTATTTTAATTAAACATTAGGCATTATTCTTTCACCACTCACTACTCACCACTCACTACTCACTACTCACTTTTTTATATTCCAAGAGATAATATTTTCCAGAGTTTTTCTATTTCTTCGTCATTAAAAAGGATAGTTTTTTTTTCATTAAACAATATATCTATTTTTTCCGCGTCAAAACCGTCGGACATAATACATTTTTCGTGGGCCACTAAAAAACTTCTTGCAAGCGCAATTTTTTTACCGACTTTTTTTTCACACAAAAAACAGTTTTTGTCTTTATAAAGTCTCCCCTCTTTTTCAAGCAGTCCCACATAATGTTCGATTATTGCCCTTTTTGCATCTCTTTGATGTAAAGATTCAGCTAATCGAAACAATGAATCATAATAAAAATTATCAACCCTGCTTACATCTGTAAAATGAATATTTAAAAGTCTTACATATTCTTTAAAATAAAACAGTTTTTCCCTTTCGAATAAAAATTTAAAAGAAATCTGAGCCACATTTCTTAATCTTTTTATAGTGCTTTTATAATTTTCTTCTACAACAAAATCTATAAAATATCCTGTATTTATATAAGAATGTCTCGCACCGTAAAATCTGTACAGACTCAGCACTTCAGTATTTGTTATAATTTTTACAATTAAATCTTCGTCTCTTACCCTCACTGTGTTTAATATTAAGCCTCTCATAAAAAAATTATATCAAAAAGAGCGTTAAAAATATGCTATAATTAGAAATTATAAAATTAGGATAAATAACCTCTTAAAAGGAAATATATGTCAGGATTAGAATTTAAAGACAACTGTGGCTTCGGAGTAATAGCCAATATTAAAGGAAAAACTTCCCATAAATTAGTAAACGACGCACTAATTTCACTTGAAAGAATGATGCACAGAGGCGCTATTGCAGCTGATGGAAAAAGCGGTGATGGAAGCGGACTTCTTTTTTCAATGCCTGAAAAATTTTTTAAAAAGATAGCAAAAGAAAACGGTATAGACTTACCTGAAAATTTTGGTATAGGCGTAATTTTTTTAAAAAATGAAAATCAAAAAACAACAGTGGAAGAAATATGCGAAAAAAATGATTTAAAGGTGGCTCTTTGGAGAGAAGTACCTATAAATATTGAAGTTTTGGGGGAATTTGCCTTAAAAACCCTTCCTAAGATTTATCATGCATTTATAATTCCAAATTCCATTATAGCAATAAAAAGATTTGAAGAACTTTTATATCTAACAAGAAAAGAGATAGAAAATTTTATAGAGGACAAAGAATTTTACATCCCTTCTTTTTCAAGCAAAAAAGTGGTTTATAAAGGTCTTTTAATGCCAAATTATATAAAAGAATTTTATCCTGATTTGGCAGATAAGGATTTTGAAATTTATTTTGCTTTGTTTCATCAAAGATTTTCTACAAACACCCTGCCGGAATGGAGACTGGCACAGCCTTTCAGATTTATAGCCCATAACGGTGAAATAAATTCAATACAGGCCAACAGAATAAATACGCTGATTAAAAGCGAATCAGTAAAATCGAATGTATTCAGCAAAGAAGAATTACAAAAGCTCCTTCCGGTAATAAGATTCGATGAAAGTGATTCAAGTTCACTTGACAGGATGATGGAATTTTTAATAATGAACGGAATGGATTTTTTTAAAACAATTAGAGCGCTAATTCCAATGCCTTGGCAAAACGCCCCTTATCTTGACAGTGAACTAAAAGCGTTTTATGAATATTTTTCAACTCGTTTTGAAGCGTGGGACGGACCAGCTGCTGTAAGTGTAACTGATGGAAGATATATTGCCGTAGTACTTGATAGAAACGGACTCAGACCGGCAAAATATGTAATCACAAAAGACGGCAGAATTTTAATAGCAAGTGAATACGGGGTACTTGATTTGAACGATACAGAAATAATAGAAAGAGGAAGACTTCAATCCGGCCAGATGATAGGTATAGATACAAAATTCGGCGTAGTGCTTAAAAATAAAGATATAGACGAATATCTTAAATCAAGCAATCCTTATACAAAATGGCTTAATGAAAATATGATGTATCTTCAGGAATATATTGAAAATCCATACAGTATAGACGAAAATATCAATTTAAACGATTTGGTTTATAAACAAAGATACGCCGGAATAACCAAAGAAATTATAAATTTGGTAATAAAACCTATGATGAATGATGCAAAAGAGCCTACCGGAAGCATGGGAGACGACTCTCCTCTTGCATGTTTTAGCAATTATCCTTTCAGAAGTTTTAACGACTTTTTCAGACAAAAATTTGCGCAGGTAACCAACCCTCCCATTGATTCATTAAGAGAAAAAATTGTAATGAGTTTAAACACAGGTTTTGGAGAAGTTCATAATATTTTGAATGAAGCACCGGAACATGCAAAAAGGGTAAAAACAACTTCCCCTATTCTCACCCAGACAAAGCTTGAAGTATTAAAAAGCTTCGGTGACGAAAATTCGCCTAAATTTGAAAGTGATTATAAAAACGCCTTTTATTCAACACTGTTTAAAAATAATTTAAAAGGGACTCTTGAAAAATTAACCGATAAAATAGTAAAAGACGTAAAAAACGGTGTTAGAATCATTTTTCTTGATGACAGAAATATAGATAAAGACCACAAAGCCATACCGATGGCCATGGTAATCGGCAGACTCCATAAAAAACTTCTGGATAACAAATTAAGACATCTTACAAGCATAGTGGCTATTACAAATGAAATCACAAACCCTCATGATGCGGCTGTACTGATAGCATATGGGGCAAGCGCCATTTATCCGTATTTACTGTTTAAAACAGTTACCCAAATAGCAAAGGAAGAAAACATAGACAGGGAAGACGCTTTATTTAACGTTCATTCGGCACTTAATAAAGGTATTTTAAAAATAATGTCAAAAATGGGAATTTCCACAATTGCAAGTTATAGAAATTCAGCCCTAATGGATATAATCGGCTTAAGCGAAGAAATTACAAAAGAGTGTTTTATAGGAAGCAAAACCCTGCTTCCGGGATTAACTTTTAAAGATATAGAAGAGAAAATTAATATCCGTCACAAAAAAGCATTTGAAGAAGACAAACTCGATGCCGGAGGGGTTATAAAATACAGACGAAACGGAGAATACCATGAAATAACTCCGGAGCTGACCAAAACATTCAAAAGAATGTTAAGCGGAGAAAAAAAAGATTATGAAGAATTTAAAAAATTAGTTGAAAACAGACGGCCGACATATATAAGAGATTTCCTTGACATAAATTCAGATAAAAAGCCGGTTTCAATTAATGAAGTGGAAAGTGCCCAGAATATTGTTAAAAGGTTTATAGGCGCAGCTATGAGTATAGGAGCATTAAGCCCCGAAGCCCATGAAATAATTGCCCAGGCTATGAATGAACTCGGAGCCAAAAGCAATTCCGGTGAAGGAGGGGAAGATAAAAAAAGAAATAAAACAATAAAACAAAGTAAAATTCGCCAGGTTGCATCAGGAAGATTCGGTGTAACGCCTGAATATCTGGTCAATGCCGAAGAAATTCAGATAAAAGTGGCTCAGGGTGCAAAACCGGGTGAAGGAGGACAGCTGCCGGGCTTTAAAGTTTCTACATATATTGCCAAACTAAGACACACCACACCTGGTAAAACATTAATTTCACCTCCTCCGCATCATGATATTTACTCTATTGAAGATTTGGCTCAGCTTATATTTGATTTAAAACAAATTAACCCAACAGCCACAATCAGCGTAAAATTAGTTTCAACCGCCGGAGTGGGGACTATTGCCGCCGGGGTAGCCAAAGCATATGCCGATAAAATCGTAATAAGCGGAAGTGAAGGCGGAACAGGTGCCGCCCCTATAACATCTATAAGACATGCCGGCAATCCATGGGAAATCGGCTTGATAGAAGCCCATAATTCATTAAAAGAAAACCAATTAAGGGAATTTGTTTCTCTGGAGACAGACGGAGGATTAAAAATTGGAAAAGATGTAATATTCGCTGCCCTTTTAGGAGCGGAATATTATGCGTTTGGTACAAGTTTGTTAATGGCAGTTGATTGCATATTTTGCAGAAGCTGTCAGACAAATAAATGTCCGGTAGGTATTACTACTCAAAATCCCGATTACAGGGCTAAATTTAAAGGCAATGTTGATAAAGTAAAAAAATATTTACTTAATCTTGCCGAAGATGTTAGAGAACATTTAGCAAAAATGGGATACAAAAGTTTGGATGAAATAATAGGCAGAAACGACTTAATAAAAATAAAAGACATTCCAGAAGCTAAAAAATTTGATTTTTCAGCACTCTTTAGAAAAGTAGAAGGTTTAAACACAAAACAAAAAGAAAACGTTCCGTTTGATAAAAACGAGTTTGAAAAAGAATTACTAAATAAAGTAATAGAAACAATTAAAAATCCAAACCATAAATCTGTGGTAAAAGCAAAAATCATTAATTTAAACAGAAGTTTCGGGGCAATAATAAGCGGTGTAATAGCAAAATATTATGGTGACAACGGTTTAAATGACGATTCTATTATTTTTGAATTAAAAGGTGTAGCAGGGCAAAGTTTTGGGGTATTTTTAAGTAAGGGCGTAACATTGAAACTAAAAGGAGTTGCAAACGATTATGTAGGTAAAGGCATGGCCGGAGGAAAAATTATAATTACCCCTAAAAAAGAAGGGGCGGCGGCAGGTAATACATGCCTTTATGGGGCAACCGCCGGAAAACTTTTTATTGCGGGTATTGTAGGTGAACGATTTGCAGTCAGAAATTCCGGAGCCGTTGCAATAGTAGAAGGAACGGGAGATCATCCTTGTGAATATATGACAGGCGGAGAAGTAATTATCCTTGGAGAAACTGGTATCAATTTCGGTGCAGGTATGACAGGCGGGGTTGCATTTGTATATGATAAAAAACACAATTTTGTAGATAAAATCAATCCTGAACTTATAGAAATCAGAAGAATAGATATAGATGAAAATGAAAAACCAAAAATTTATCTTAAAAAAAGGCTTATAGAATATTATAATGCCACAGGAAGTGAAAAAGCTAAATTTATTTTAGATAACTTCAGAAGCGAAGTAAGACATTTTTGGCTTGTAACACCAAAAGATAACCGCCCTCCTCTAGATCCAAACGATATGGATTAATTTTTTCTTTTTCTTTAATAAATAAAAAAGGATTCTAATGAAAAATTTTGATGAAATGAACTTAAAAGAAAAAATGGAAGCAATTGAAGAGGTAATAAAAAAAGATATTTTGCCAATGCTTGCATTTGACGGTGGAATGGCGGAAATTCTTGATGTCAGGGAAAGCAACGTGGAAACACATGTATATATTAGATACGGAGGTGCCTGTGCCGCTTGCAGCAGCGCCGGAGGTGCGACACTTTTTGCCATTGAAGAAACACTTAGAAAAAGATTAAATACAGATAAAATCAGGGTATTTCCTATTTAATAGTGAAAGTGGTGAATAGTGAAAATAGTGAGTAGTAAAAAATTATTTTTTCTTCTTTTTACAATTGCATTTTTAATACCGATATTTATTACTCTTTTTTTATCCTTATTCAAACGGTTTTTTAAAAGCTTTGTTTTTAACTGTTTATCCAAAAATGAATTTAATATATTATGGATTTTTAATTTTGTTTTTGTTTTTAAGTTTTGTTAAAAAATATTCTTCTTTTGCTGTAATTGCCTTATTTCAAAGCAAAAGAAATAGCAAAAAAAGAAAGAGTATAAACTTTTATATAAAAATTCTGTTTTTGTAGTAATTAAAAAAACAACTTACAACCACACAAATCCGTTTAATTACAAAAAGCAAAGAAATCAATGAACACAAAACAGTTTAAATTCTGGCTATTTTTAGCAATACTGATTAATTTTTTCCTAACACTTTCCCTTACTCCCCTTTTTAACCTTGATGAAGGTGCTTTTAGCGAAGCTACAAGGGAGATGCTTCATAATCACAATTACATAACAACCTTTTTAAATGGGGAATATAGGTTTGACAAGCCTATTTTAATTTACTGGCTGCAACTTCTCAGCATTAAAATTTTTGGAATAAATGAGTTTGCTTTTAGACTTCCAAGTGCTATTGCCGCCACTTTTTGGACTCTTGGAATTTATTTTTTTACTAAAAAAATGTATAATGAAAAAACAGCGCTGATCAGCAGTTTTTTAATGGTTACAACCTTACAGATTGGCCTAATTGCAAAAGCGGCTATTGCAGACAGTTTACTTAATATGTTTATAGCTTTTTGTATGTTTAGTATTTATCTTTATTTAAAAGAAAAAAAAGAAAAATATCTGCTTTTTGCTTTTGCCTTTATAGGATTTGGCACTTTAACTAAAGGTCCGGTTGCTATAATGATTCCTTTAGTTGTTACATTTATTTATATGGCTTTAAAAAAAGAAATTAAAGAATTTTTTAAAATGGTTTTTAATATAAAAGGCATAATTATTTTTTTAATTATTGCACTGCCTTGGTATATCGCAGAGTATATGCAAACAGGGGATAAGTTTATTGAAGGTTTTATTTTAAAACACAATCTTCATAGATTCACATCGCCTATGGAACACCACAGGGGAAACTATTTTTATTATATTCCTGTTGTTTTAATCGGTTTGATTCCCTGGAGCAGTCTTTTTATTGCTTATTTAATAAAACTTAAAAATTTAATAAAAAATGATTTTGTATTTTTCGGAAGTATCTGGTTTTTCTTTGTATTTTTGTTTTTTTCACTTTCAGGGACAAAACTTCCACATTATGTAATTTACGGATATACACCTCTTTTTATTTTTATGGCTTTAATGGTTGAAAAAATTAGAGAAATATATTTGTCGTTTCCTTTAATTTTATTTATTCTGCTTTTATTGGCTCTCCCTTTTGTACTGGAAAACGTTAAAAACACTGAAGTATATTTAGCATACATTGCAATAAGGCCATATTTTAACTGGTTTTATTTTTTAAGTTTTATAATTTTACTTATTTTATCATTTATTAAAATGAAAGAGTTTAAAATTGTTTTTTTAGGCTTTGCAAGCATATTTATATTAAATTATATAGGATGGATTTATGCTCACGCAAGGGCCATTCCTGTAAAAGAGGCTGCTGTTTGGGCTAAAAAACATAATATTAAAAAAGTTTATTTAAAAACAAATTTACCATCATTCAGTGTCTATTTTAATAAAATAACACCAAAAGAGCCAAAAAAAGGAGAAATTGCCCTTCTTAAAATAACTAAAACAAAAGGTTATAAAATAATTTATAAAAAAGGACTTATTGCATTGGGAGTTAAAAAGTGAAAATATTAGTAATTGGAGGAGGTCCCGCCGGAGCGACAGCCGCAAAACTTTTGGCAAAAAAATATGATGTTACATTAATTCAGGACAGGAATTGGGATAAACCCTGCGGAGGAGGAACTAAAATAAAACTGTTCGATGAAACGGATATCCCAAAAAATTTAATAAAACATAAATTAAGCCATATTTATATGAATTATAAAAACAATAAAATAAAAATAGACCTTAAAGGTGAAAATTTAGCAATTGTTAAAAGAGAAGAGTTTGACAGGGCTTTAAGAGAACTTGCCCTAAAAGAAGGTGCTAAATTATATTATGGAAAATTTAAAGGATTTAAAGAAAAAAAAGCTATAATTGAAATAAATAAAGAAAAAATTATTTTTGATTATGATGTTTTAATAGCGGCCGACGGGGTAAACTCGTCTGTAAGAAAAGCTTTAAATTTAGAACCTATTCCAAAAACAATAACACATTACGCAAAAATTGATAAAGAAATTGAAACCTGTGAATTTTATTTTGATGAAGCCTTAGGCGGCAAATATTATGCATGGGAATTTCCCCATATAAATAAAACTCATATTGGAAGTGTGGATAAAACTAGCTTTAGTAATTTTTGTAAATTTTTAAATATCAATGTAAAACCAAAAGGCTATTTTATTCCTATATGGCAGGAAAACATAACCATTCAAAAAAATAATATTTATTTTGTGGGAGATGCCGCTTCTCAGGTAATGCCTATGAGTTTTGAAGGAATTTATTATGCCATTCATTCAGCCAAAATCTTAGCAGATTCAATTATAAATCAAAAAGATTATAAAAAAGAGTGGAATAAAAGATTTTTAAAAGAATTTAAATTTATGAAGTTTATAGAAAAAATACATCAGACAAAACTTAAAGGATTAATGATAAAACTACATAAATTTGAATATATGAGAACTTTCAGTGTTAATTTGTGGCTGCACAATTATGAATGTTGAATGTTGAATTATGAATTTAAAATTTATCATTTATCATTCAACATTTTCCATAATTTACTTTGCTCATTTGCGCTCATTTTCCATTTCTTATAGCTTTCATCCATAGCTTTTGTAGGAGACCCTAAGTATGGAAAATGCCCGTATTTAATACTTAACATTGAATTATTTTTTTCACCTATTAAATATAAATAGGCTGCACTTACAAGTCCCGTTCTGTCAGCCCCTGCCCTACAGTGAATTAGTACAGGTTTTTTAGCATCTTTTATAATTTTTAAAACCTCATTTATTTTTTTAGGTGATTGAAACTCTTTATCACTCATTTGAAAATCAATATGGGTTATATTATGGTCTTTGCAAAACTTTATTTCATATTTATACCAGTCTTTATCTGGATGAGCGCCTCTTAAATTAATTATTGTTTTAAAACGATATTTTTTATAATATTTGGGAAAATCATATTCATACAGCTGGGCACTCCTGTAAATTCCGTCAGCTACCTTATGAAAATTGCCAACCTGCCTGATAACTCCAAGCCACATAACAACTAAAACAAGTATACTCCAAAAAATTAAAAACAGAAATTTAACTAAATTTTTCATAGTTGGTATAATATCATAAAAAAAGGAATTTAATGAAAATTTCCGTGGTAGTGCCTTTAATGAATGAAGAAGAAAATATAAAATATTTAATTGAAGAAGTGGATAAAGCCCTAAAAGAATTTGATTACGAATTAATTTTAGTGGATGACGGAAGCACAGACAATACTGTAGAAGAAATTAAAAAAAGAATGAATGATAAAACAAAACTTGTTATTCTAAATAGAAACTACGGCCAAACCTCAGCAATGGCTGCCGGAATAAAAGTGGCAGGAGGAGATATAATCGTTACAATTGACGGAGATTTACAAAACGACCCGAATGATATTCCTATGATGATTGAAAAACTAAACGAAGGTTATGATGTAGTTGCCGGTATAAGGGCAAAAAGACAGGATGAGCCTGTTAGAAAATTTTTAAGCAAAATAGCAAATAAAATTATTAGAAAAATAACAGGCGTTTATATAACTGATTACGGCTGCACATTAAAAGTCTTTAAAAAAGATGTTGCAAAAAATCTCCAGTTATACGGAGAGCTTCACAGATTTATTCCCATTTTAGCTAAAATGTACGGGGCAAAAATTACAGAAGTACCTGTTAGACATCATGAAAGAAAATTTGGAAAAAGCAAATACGGATTTAACAGAATTTTTAAAGTAATAAGCGATTTGATGTATTTAGTGTTTATGCAGAGATTTGGACAAAAGCCTATGCATTTTTTTGGGACAATCGGTTTTATAATGTTTAGTGTGGGGGCCTTGATTGACCTGTATCTGTTTATTTTGAAACTATTTGGAGAAAGCATAGGCAACAGGCCTCTTTTAACGGTAGGAACCGTATCTATTATTGCCGGTATTCAATTAATTACCACAGGATTTTTAGCAGAAATTATGATAAGAACTTATTACGAATCACAAAACAAAAAACCTTATGTTATAAAAGAAATAATAAATAGTAAAAACAGTGAGTAGTGAGTAGTGAGTAAAGAATTAAAGAAAAAAATTAAATTACTAATAAAAATAATTTTTATCATTTCAGCTTTTATAATTATTGTAAATAAAATTGATATCAATAAATTAAAAGAGATAAAGCTAATTCACCCAACTTTACTGATTTTGGCATTTATCACTTTTAACCTTTCTCAAATTATTTCTGCTATGAGGGTTCACACATATTTAAAAAACATAAACGTAACACCAACATTTAAAACACAGCTTATTTTATATTATCTCGGAATGTTTTATAACATACTTTTGCCGGGCGGAATAGGAGGGGACGCATATAAGGCTTATAAATTTCAAAAAAATTTTGAGGTAGGATATAAAAAAATAATAAAAGCCCTTTTAATTGACAGAATATCAGGTCTTTTTGCAATTTTTTTTATTATTTCCGTTTTAATTTTTTTCAGCAGATTTGATATGTTTTTAATATATGCAATTATTTTACTTATTACAACGCCATTTATTTTATATTTTATTCATAAACTGCTTTTTATTGAATTTAAAAAAAGCTTTTTAAAAACATTTGTTTTTTCACTTATTATTCAATCCCTTCAGTTAATAAGCTTTATTTTTATAATGCTAAGTTTTAACATAAAACTTCATTTAATTGATTACGGGATTTTGTTTTTAATTTCTTCAGTTGTAAGCGTAATTCCTATTTCAATCGGTGGAGTTGGTTTAAGGGAACTTACTTTTCTTTATTCTTCAGATTATTTTCCAATAAATGCAGAAGTGGGAATTTTAGCAGCCTTTTTATTTTTTGTAATAACTTTGATTTCTTCAAGTATAGGAATTCTATTTTTAAGGAGCAAACATGTTTAACACACCTATTTTTCAGCTAAACAATATTTCAATCAAACTTGAATACAAAAACCCGGCAGGCAGCATAAAAGACAGACCCGCTCTTTTTATGTTAAAAGACGCTTTTTCAAAAGGATTCAGGGAAATTGTGGAAGTTACAAGCGGAAATACCGGAATTGCCCTTAGTTTTTATGCCAAAAAATTTGGTATTAAGCCTACTATTTTTATGCCGAAAAGTTTTTCTATTGAGAGACAAAAACTCCTTAAAATGTATGGAGCTAATTTAATTTTAACGGACGGCACGATTGCTGATGCTATAAATGAAGCAAAAGAATACATAAAAAAACATAATGCTTATTATACAGACCAGTTTAATAACCCCTTAAATGCCCTTTCACATGAATACTCAACAGCACTTGAGATTTTAAATCAGATTGAAAAAATAGATTATTTTGTTTCAGGTGTCGGAAGCGGAGGAACAATTACAGGAATAGCAAAAGTTTTAAAACCATTAGGAGTTAAAATAATAGCTGTTGAGCCAAAAGAAGCACCTGTAATTTACAATAAACTTAAAAATGAAAATTTACCAATAAATAAACATAACATTCAGGGAATAGCAGCGGGGTTTATACCAAAAATAATTGATTTAAACTTACTTGATGATGTGATTTTGATTAAAAGTGATGAGGCGGTTGAATATATGAAAAAACTGCCGAATTTAGGAATTACAGGGGGAATTTCAACGGCCGCAAATATTCTGGCGGCAAAAAAGTTAAACGGAAATATTGTTACAATATCACCTGACGGAATAGAAAAATACCTCAGCCTTTAAGGCGTTTTTTTATTGTAAAAATAAGACATAAAAAAACAAAAAAATAAAATCCCCCTATAATTAAAAAAGCATAATAACTTTTCATAAAAAGTTTTAAAAATTCATATACACCGAAACTTATAAAAATTAAAGACAGAATAAAAAATATTAATCCGATAATTCCAATAAACACAGCATTTAAGTATTGTGCTGTATCTTTTTTTATTTCTTCTTTAAAAGAAAATAACAAATTACTTCTAATTAATAATAAAACAACTTCCAATATAGAAACAATTATATTGCTTCTTTTATCATTCATTTACTAAGTCTGCCAAGCAAAAATCCTATAATACCGGATACCGCTATTGAAAAAACAGGATGTTCTTTTGCCTCAGACTTTGTTTGCTCTAATATTTCTTCAAGTTTGGCTTTTATTTCTTTTATTTTTTCATTGTCGAGTTTTGAATTTACACTGTTTTTAAGTTCATCTAAAATGTTTGTAACTTTTTTTTCATCTACATTTTTAATTGCATCCTCAAGTTTTACCAAGGTATTGTTTATTTTTTCCATTTTTTCCCCTTTTTTTTATTTTAAATATTTTTTTTGACACTGACTAAATAACGGAAAAGTAAAAATATGACAGCGTAGCGGAATTTAGCGAAAATTTTGCGTTTAAAAAATTGCACCTAACCCGTAAGGGCTGCGAAGCTGTTTGCAATTTTTAGCAAAATTTGAGCTGTTCGTTAGCAAAATGAAGCTCTCAGCCTGTCTCTTTGTAGTTATTTTTGTATATTTCTACCATTTAGTCAATGCCCATTTTTTTAAATTACTTTTCTCAATTAAAATTATAATGCAATAAATTTATTTCTATTGTTTAAAACTTTAGGAAGATAATTTCTTCCCTCACTTGTTGGAAGCCTGTGAATAAGTCTATAATAAACTTCTTTTGGACTTAAAGAATTAGCAATTGCAATAGCTCTATCTCTTCTTATGCTAAAAACTCTTAATACATTTCCTATTCCGCTATTATATGAAGCTATCATCATATATTCGCGACTTAATGGATTTTTTATTCTTGGGAGATATTTATAATATAAAAGATTTAAATATGCACTTCCAATATTAATATTGTTTTTAGGGACAAATAAAAATTCCTTACTTGGTATATGTTTATACCCATAAGCTCTTTCATATCCTTCAATGCCGGCTGTGGTTGGAACTATCTGCATAAGTCCAAATGCTGGAACATAACTTACAGCATAAGGGTTAAAATCGCTTTCTGTTTTAATAACTCCAAATATTAAACTTTTAGAAATTGAATATTTTTTTGAATACATTTTAACATATGGAAGATATTTTTTAGCCCTGAGAGTTTCGCTGTTTTTGACTAACGGGAATGTTACATAATAAATTTTTTGATTTTTATATACATAACTTTTTAGATTATGTCTTATTAAATAACTGGAATACCTGTTTGCCCTCCATTTATATAAAACCAGTTTCCCTTCAAAATCATATATTTCACCCGCCAGAAAAGGTTTTCCTTTTAAAACAATTTTATCGCTGAATAAATCTACGCTTCTTGGGTCATCTGGCATAAGCATTGTATTAACAAGAGCTTTTTTTAAAACTTCTTTATAATTTTTATCAATTGTTTCAACTTTTACTAATCCTCTGTCAAAATCAATAATAGCTCTTGCCCTGTAATGATTTGAATACTTAACCAATTTTTTGATAGTCGGCTTCTCTGGATTTTGCCAAATAGATATAGCTTTTGTAAACTCTTTAACTTCTAAATTAAAATGATACAAAAAGCTTTTTACATCTTTTGCAAGTGCTTGAGGATGTGTAAGATAATAATCTCTTTTTCTAATTAAAAAATGCTTAATTTTTGATTTTGGATTTTTAGATACAGCAATGGAAGCTATGCTCTGATAATCACTAACACTGCAGCCGGTTAAAAATAAAATAGCCAAAAATATTTTTTTCATAGACATAATTATATTAAAAATTTAACAATATATGGAGCCGGCGACGGGATTCGAACCCCCGACCTGCTGATTACGAATCAGCTGCTCTGGCCAACTGAGCTACGCCGGCATTAGTGACAGACACTTAAAAATAAACGTTATTTAAAATTTTTCCATTTATATGATGGCTCCGGCGAGAGGACTCGAACCTCTGACCCGACGGTTAACAGCCGTCTGCTCTACCGACTGAGCTACGCCGGAATGATTATGGATTGAAATTATATCAAAAAATAAAAAAAATACAATTAAATTTGAAATTTGATTGACAAAATTAAAAAATAATTTTAAAATACGCTATATAGAAAAATATATAACGAAAGGATAAAGATGAAAAAACTTATTTTACTAATTATTTCATTAAAAATTTTCGCTAATTGTATTATAGGAATCACCGGTGGATATAAAGAAATCTTTAAACCTTTAATAAAACAATACAATTTAACACACAAAGAAAAAATAACTGTAATTTACGGCCCTCTGGGAACGCTTATTGCAAATGCCAAACTTAAAAACATTTCTATGATATTCGGAGAAAAAGAAACATTAAAACAAAACGGTTTTAATTCTTTTATTCCTATTGGTAAAGACAACTTAACAATTATTTGCAGAAAAAAAAACAAATTTAGACGATTTAAATCAAACAAAAATTGCAGTTCCTAATCCAAAAGGAACTATTTATGGCAACAGGGCAGAAGAATTTTTTAAAAATATTCATATTCATCCTATAAATGAATTAACAGTATCAATGATGCCTCAGGGAATTAATTATTTACAGATGAATATAGTAGAGTGTGCAGTCGCAAATGAGGTAATGGCACTATTTTTAAAAAACAAATATTCATATATTGAAATAAAAAAGAATTATACACCTATAATTTTAGGTTTTTCATCAATAAAAAAAAGTAAAACGTGTGTTGATTTTATTAAATTTTTAAAATCTGAAAAAATAAAAAAATATTTAAAAAGCAGGGGGATATGCATTTAAACGAAGAAGCCATATTTTCAATTGTTCTTACGCTTAAAGTGCTGGGGGTAGATTTAATACTGCTGCTTACAATAGGAAGTTTAATATCTTTTTATCTGGCGGAATCACATTCCTTTTTCGCTAAAATTTTTTCTTTTATACTTGATTTACCCTTGGCCCTTCCGCCTATTGTAACAGGTTTTTTACTTTTATATTTTCTTTCACAAAACACAGTTTTAGGCCAAACACTGTTAAAATTAAATATAAATCTTGTTTTTAATTTTTATTCGTTAATTTTGGCTGGTTTTATTGCGTCACTTCCTCTTTATTCCAAACCTGTGATTTCAGCAATAAAACATTATCCTATGAATATAAAAGAAGCTGCATATATAAGCGGTAAAAGCAGGTTAAACACATTTATATTTATAATTCTGCCCGGAATAAAAAAAACATTTTTAGTATCGGTTATTTTATCCGTAACAAGAATATTTTCAGAAATCGGTATTTCTTTAATGCTAGGAGGAAATATCCCGTTTAAAACAAATACCGTTTCACTTGAAATTTTTACAAGCGTATTCAACGGAGATTTAGATACCGCTTTTCATTTAAGTATTATTATGTTTATAATTTCTCTTTTATTTTTTATAACATTAAAAATTTTGGAAAAAGAACATTAAGTTCTGTATTCCGCATTTATCTTTACATAATCATAACTTAAATCACAGCCAAATGCCCTGAATTTGCCATCACCTATTCCGATATCAACTTCTATTTTAAAAGAATCTTTTTTCATAACTTTACGGGCTTTTTCTTCTGTAACTTTGTCAAAACAGTTTTTCCCCTTATCATATATTAAAACATCTCCTATTTCAATGGATAAAGTGTTTTCATCGCATTCGATCCCGCTTGCGCCTATTGTTGAAGCGATTCTTCCCCAGTTAGGGTCTTCTCCGAAAATTGCCGTTTTTACAAGAAGCGAATTTGCAAGAGCTTTGGCGGCAATCTTGGCTTCCAATTTATTTTTAGCGCCTTTTACATTAAAAGCCACCAGTTTTGTAGCACCCTCCCCATCTTTTACAATATCAGTTGCCAGTTTTAGCATTACCTGATTCAATGCTTCCCTAAAAGCCCCTTCTTCATAATCACCCTCGTTTGTACTCATTAAAAAAACGCTGTCGTTAGTGGATGTATCCCCGTCAACACTTATTGCGTTAAACGTATTATCATTAATTTCACTCAATATTTTTTTCATTTTTTCTCGGGGAACATTTGCATCAGTCACTATAAAACAAAGCATTGTAGCCATTGCAGGGTTTATCATTCCGGCTCCCTTGGCAACACCTGCAATTTTAAATTTTCCAAAATTTCCTTCTACTTCAAAAGCTATTTCTTTATAAAAGCTGTCTGTGGTCATTATTGCTTTTGCAAAATTCTTGGAATTTTTAGCATTAAAATCAAATTTTTCTATAGCACTCTTTATTTTTTCTTTATCAATTCTTACCCCAATTACTCCGGTTGAGCTCATTATAGGATTTATTGCATCTATTTTTTCATTTAAAAAACTTAAAATCTCTTTAATGTCATTAATTCCCTCTTCCCCGGTTAAGGCGTTTGCATTTTTTGAATTTGCCAGAATAAAATTTGTTTTTTCAATATTTTTGTTTAAAACATATTTAACTGGCGCCGCTTGAAATTTGTTTGTAGTAAATAAATAAGCTATATTCATGATTTTTTCACTTCTTATAAATCCCACATCAAAACCATCTTTTTTGAATCCTGCATTTACACCGTCTGCATAAATCCCGTCTATTGCACAAAGTCCGTTTTTTATTGGTGTTATTCTAAACATTTTAATCCTTTTAATTTTTCTCACAACTCACAACTCGCTACTCACTATTCACTTATATAAAATCAATATTTTTGGGTCTTTTTGTACTTCTTATTACAAACCTGGCTTTAACCATGTCTTTTGAAGTACCGATTACCAACACTTTATCCCCAGGTTTAAGAGTATATTCGCCTTTTGGAACAGGCACGAATTTTCCGCTTGCTTCTTTTACTCCGACAACACTTACATTAAACAATTCTCTTAAATGTGCGTCTTTGAGTTTTTTATATGCAAGCCACGATTTTTTACTTACAGTTATTTTTTCCAGATTAAGAGGGCTATCTGTAGAATATACAAATTCCTCCAAAATATTTTTAACATCTGGATTTGCGGCTATTGCCGTCATTCTTTTAGCAATCAGCTTATTAGGTGAAATTACTTCATGGGCCCCCAGTTTTTGAAGTTTTTCTATATCTTCTTCTGAATTTGCTATTGAAAGAATATAATAAGGATGCCTTTTTAATTCTTTTTCGTATAATTTTACACTGCTGATCAGTGCTATATTGTCGGCTACATTTTTGGATAGAGATATTACACCTTTTGCACTGCTAAGAGATGCCTTTTTAATAGAAACCGTGGTATGAGGATCCCCTTTTACAAAAAAAGGATATCTGTTCTTTTTGGCAATTTCTTCCAAATTATCATTATTGTCTATAACAACAAAAGGAATATGGGCATGTCTTAGTTCTTTTGTCACATCTATGGTATATTCGTTATGAAAACACACGACATAATGATTTTTAAGTCTTGCTATTTTATAAAGCATTCTGTTCTCCTTAAGTAGTGCAAAAAGGCGGCCTTTATTAATCACATCCACTAAAATACCCACCGCATAAGAAAATACGGCAAATCCTGCAATAATCAAAAATATTGTAAAAAGTCTGCCAAGCGGTGAAATGGGGGCTATTTCACCAAAACCCACTGTGGTAAAAGTAATTCCTGTCTGATAAATTGCATCCATCAAAGAAAAATGATCAATTGCAATATATCCCAAAGTACCGAACAATTCGATTAAAACAGTAAGTATTATCGGGGCTCTGAAAGGTTTTAGCTCTCCCCAGATTTCATAAGAAAGGTCTACTTCTGGTTTTTTTGAAGTTTCCCAGTTAAAGAGTTTAGCAAGTTTTTCTTTAAAAGTCATAAAAACCCCGTAAAGAGGGGGAGATTATACAGATTTCTTCAGGTTTCTAAGACAACTTGTACAAATTTTAACTTTTCTTCTGACTCCGTTAATTTCAATTTTAACGTTTTGAATGTTTGGGTCAAACTTATGTCTGATTTTTTTATTTGAATGGCTCACTCTGTTTCCAAATTGAGGACCTTTTCCACAAATTTCGCATTTTCTTGCCATTTAATATCCTTTTACTTTATTTGAGTTTGAAATTATATCAAAAATTTTTTATTTTTATTTTTTATTTTTTCCTTTTATAACGGAAATTCTCACTACTCACCACTCACCACTCACCACTCACTTACTTAATGAAGTTCTTCATTAAGCTTAACCTCACGTCTACTTCTAAATGCTGTCATTTTCCCTTTTGTTGTGTCAAATCTGTAATGAATTCCGTTAAGTCCTGCTAATTCCAACCCTTTAAAATATTCTTTATATTCCGCCTTCCATTCAGGATTTACTTCTTTAATTTTTTCAAATTCATCTTCGCCAATAAATATTTTTGTGCCCTCTAAAACCGCAATTCCGGCATCTACTATACATCCGTCTCCCAAAGGGATCCCTGTTACAGAATTTGCGCCAAGAAGCGTATTTTTACCAATGGTAATAGGATTTCCGTTTGTACCGCTGAGCACTCCTAAAATACTCGCACCTCCGCCTACATCAGCACCTTCTTTTACAACGGCGGATGAGCTTATTCTGCCTTCAACCATTACCGCACCCTCTGTTCCGGCGTTAAAGTTTATATAACTTGCCCCCGGCATTACAGTGGTTCCGGGAGCCAACTGGGCACCGAATCTTACTTTGCTTGTATCAAGAATTCTTATATTTTCATCCGGAATTATATGTGCAAGGAATCTCGGAAATTTATCCACATATTCTATTTCAGGGAATGAATCTTTAAGCTTCATTTCAATTTCATGGGCTTTTAAATATTCAAGCTCAATCGGTACATTTCCAATCCACGCCGAATTATGCAAAACACCGAAAGCCCCGCTCAAATTTACTCCTCTTAAAGGTGCTTTTCTTGTGGAAAGGGCGTATAATTTCAAATAAACAGCCTCAACCGACTTTGGGGCCTCATCTTTAAATAAGAAACAAATTCTGTAATTATCGTATAACTCTTCTTCAAAAATTTCTTTTAAAACCTTTAAAACCTGTATATTTTTATGTTTTTCGCCTACGGCCTCACTTATCAAATCTTCTCCGAAATAATTTAATGCCGTATCTACAAAATCTTTGGAAATAGGCGCTACAAATTCGCTTTTTTCAAAATCAACATCAACGCCGCATTCAATCAAACTTCTGATAAATACTGCTGCTGAGCCAAAATTTTCATTCCAGTTTATTACGGGATAAGTGGCCTGAAGTACTTTATCATGGTTTAACTGTCCCAAATCGACTCTTGCAATTCCAAAAGCCATCGGTTGTCTGTAATTAGATATATTTTTTACTAACTTTTCAAACATTTATATCCTTTTTTACAAAATTATACCAAATGTTTTTAATTTTCCAATTCACATTTAAGCGCTAAATTTATCAGTATTTCGGCAAGTTCTTTACTTTTATCCACTACATAAACATTTTTTTCTTTATAATAATTAACCTCATCCTCATTTTCACTTAAAACAATAATATTCAGATTTGGATTAATATCTAAAATATTTTCTACAATCATATGGGTGTGTTCTTCATTCTGTGTGGTAATAATTACCGCATACGCATTTTCTATATCCAGACTTTCAAGCACTCTTTTGTTTGCAGCATTGCCAAAAATAACATTATCGCCTTTATTTAAGCCGTCTTTTACCAATTCCATCTGTTTGTCTATCGCTACATAAGGAATTTTAAAATTATTAAGTTTTCTTGCTATTCTTTGACCTATCTTATCATAGCCGATTAGTACTATATGCCCTCTGGCTCCTGCCGAAAAAATATTATATTCTTCGAAATTCTGTATATCTTCGTCAAAAATATCTGCTAATTTATAAATATACTTAATGATAAAAGGCGTTAAAATCATAGAAATTACAGCGGCAACCACCAGTTCTTGCAGTAAAAAATTTTCTAATAAAGAAAATTTACCCAAAAGTGCAAAAATTACAAAAGCAAATTCGCCTATCTGAGAAAGTATAAAACCGCTTTTTAAAGCCACTCTTTTATGTTTTACAAATTTTTTCAAAATTAAATAAATTAAAAAGGCCTTGAGCGTCATAACAGTTAAAGTAATTAAAACAATTGAAAATACATGGTTAAATACAAAATGAATATTTACCATAAGACCTACGGAAATAAAAAATATGCCTAAAAGCAAATCTCTAAAAGGAACCAAATCCGCTTCTATCTGATATTTATATTTTGTTTCGCTCAAAATCATACCCGCCAAAAATGCCCCGAGAGAATAACTGAGCCCAAAAAAATGGGCTGTCTCAGCCGCAGTCAATACAACCAACAAAACAGTTGAAAGAAAAATTTCATCAGATTTTGTTTTGGTGGCTTTTGTAATAATAAACGGGGCAATATATTTACCGAAAATATAAATAAAAATACCAAGAGACGCCATTGCTTCTATTGTTTTAACAATCAGGGGTAAAAACGGGGCGTCTTTGTTTACTATAAGTGAAATCGCAATTAAAATAGGGATAACAGCGATATCTTGAAAAAGCAATATGCCAAGAGCAACTCTTCCGTAAGGTTTTGATATTTCACGGGATTCATTTAAAAGTTTTAAAACAATAGCGGTAGAACTGAGTGCCAAAGCACTTCCTACAATAAAAGAAACCCTTATATCCACATTTAAAACAAACCAAAAAACAAGTCCGAAAAAAACACCTGCAATACTCATTTCCAAAAAACCGTATAAAAAAACCTCTTTTTTCATTGTTTTTAATTTTTCCGGAGAAAACTCAAGTCCGATTAAAAACATTAAAAAAACAATTCCTATTTCTGCAACAATTTCTATTGTATGATGTTCAATATGAAAAATATTCGCAATAAGAATACCTGTAAAAATATATCCTATAATAGGAGGAATTTTAAATTTAGCCAAGGGTATGTTAAAAATTAAGGCAATAAAAAGTAAAATGATTATAATTAAAATGGGGTTAATCATTAATTACCTTAACATACACGCTCCTTTCTCTTGGTCCGTCAAATTCAACCAAAAAGACACTTTGCCATTTTCCAAGCATTATTTTGGCATTTTCCACTATTAAAGTAAGATTACTGGTTAATAAAGAAGCCTTTAAATGAGCCCTTGCATTTTTATGAGCGTAATCTTTATATGGAACAATGTTTTTTAATGTCATCAATAAATCCCTTCTGAGAGTCGGATCACTTTTTTCAAAAATAATGACACTTGCCGTTGAATGAGGGCAAAAAACACTGACCACACCGTTTTTAACCCCGCTTTTAATTATTATTTCTTTGATATCGTCTGTTATGTCTATTATTTGAGATTTATGCTCCGTTTTAAATCTAATCGTTTTCATTTAACTCCCTTTTAAAAAATCTTTTAGTATTTTATATTCTTTTTTATCAAAATATCTTGTCTTTCCCTGAGGCAAAGCATTAAGGCTCACCCACCCGTAACTAAGCCTTTTTAAATCCATCACATCCCTTCCGAAATGAGCGAAAAAGCGTCTAAGTTCTCTGTTTTTCCCCTCTTCTATAGCAACTTTAAGTGTTGAAAATTTAGGTGAATTTTTTATAATTTGAACATTTAAAAAAGGTTTTAAAGTAATATTGTTTATGTCGGTATTTTTATGGGCACCTTCAATTCCCACTTCAATACCTTCCCCCATGGCTTTTAACATTTCTTCTGTTATAGAGCCTTTGATTCTGAGCCTATAAACTCTCGGTAAATTGGATTTCATCAAAGCTTCGGCAATTTTTGGCGAATCGGTTAAAATCAAAAGCCCTTCGCTTGCAAAATCAAGTCTTCCGACTGGGATAAAATGTTTAAATTTTCTTGGAAGGGAATCATATATTGTTTTTCTGCCCTGTGGGTCTTTTTTTGTTACAAGTTCTCCTTTTGGCTTATTATATACAATACAAGTATATTTTGAACTTATTTTTACTGGTTTTGAATTTACAGACACTTTGTCGCCGTCTTCCACTTCATATGCAGGATTTGTAACAGTCTGTTTATTTACTTTTACCCTTCTCTCAAATATAAGCCTGTCCGCTTCTCTTCTTGAATAGGTCGTATGATGGCTTATAAATTTATTAAGTCTCATTTATTTCCTTTAATTTTTCACTTTTCATTTTTCACCATAGCTACTTGGAACTTGGCAACTTGGCCTCTTGTCAATTTGACTACTCACTACTCACAACTCACTACTCACTATCTTATTCCCGCTTCAACCAATTGATGTATATGAATCACACCGACTACGTTTTCTTTGTCGTCTATTACAGGCAGCAGCTGAATTTTATTGTTTTCCATATATTTAAGCGCATTACTTGCTAAAATATTTTGATTTATAGTTTTAGGATTTTTTGTAGCAAAATCTATAGCATTTTTATTTAAATCAAAATTTTTGCTCATCATAGCCCGTCTGAGGTCACCGTCGCTTAAAACTGCTTTAGGTTTTTTGTTTTCTAAAAACAGAATATGTCCTATTTTACCTTCTGTCATTTTAATAATAGCCTCTTTTAAAGAATCATTCTCATCGGCTACAGGAAAATCTTTTTTCATTAAATCTTTGACTTTTATAAAAAGTTTTTTTCCTAAACTTCCTCCTGGATGAAAAGATGCAAAATCCTCTTTTGTAAAGTTTCTTTTTTTCATCAGACAAACCGCCAGGGCATCCCCCACAGCAAGTGTAAGGGTGGTCGAACTTGTAGGCGCCACATTCAAAGGACACGCCTCCTTTTGAACATGTATATTCAAAACCACGTCTGCATATCTTGCCAGTGTTGAATCAGACCTACCCGTCATTGCAATCAAAGGCACATCAAATCTTTTAATATGGGGAAGGATTTTTATAAGCTCTTCGCTCTCTCCCGAATAACTTATTGCAAGCACGCTGTCATTTTTCCCTATCATCCCAAGATCCCCGTGAAGGGCCTCAGTCGGATGGATAAAAAAACTCGGAGTTCCGGTACTTGCAAGTGTTGCCGCTATTTTACCCCCTATAAGACCGGATTTTCCAACACCCGTAACTATTAATTTACCCGGTGTATTATATGCTATTTCAACCGCTTTTTCTATGCCGCTGATATCCGCATGTAAAAGCTCGTTTGCCTCTATTTGCAAAACTTCTTTTGCAATTTTTTTAAAGTCCACTATTTTCCTTTTTGTTAAAATTATAACAAAATATTTTGTTACTATATTACACATCAAATAATTAAAAGTGTTAATTGATGTAACAATTTGTAAAAATAATTTTATAATTGCAATAAAAAAGGACAGATATGAGCTTTATTGAAGAATATAAAAAACATACTGAAGAAAGAGCTAAACTTGGCATTCCGCCGCTTCCGCTTACAGCTAAACAAACAGCTGAGTTGGTTGAACTTCTTAAAATGGTTCCAATCCCGGAAGAAGAATATTTAATGGATCTGTTTTTAAATCATATTAATCCTGGTGTTGATGAAGCTGCATATGTAAAAGCGGCGTTTTTAAACGATATTATTCAAGGCAAAACTTCATCTCCTGCAATCTCCCCAAAAAGAGCGGTTGAAATTTTAGGGACTATGCTTGGGGGATATAACGTAAAACCTTTAATTGACGCACTTTCACACAAAGATGAAGAAATTGCAAAGGAAGCTGCAAATCAGCTTAAAAATATTTTACTTGTATATGACGCATTTCACGATGTTGAAGAATTAGCAAAAGCCGGAAACAAATATGCTAAAGATGTGCTTGAATCCTGGGCAAATGCCCAGTGGTTTACTTCTAAAAACCCTCTTCCTGAATCAATTAAAGCAATAGTATTTAAAGTACCAGGTGAGACTAATACTGATGATTTATCTCCTGCCAGCGAAGCATTTACAAGAAGCGATATTCCGCTTCATGCAACAAGTATGCTAAAAGCAAAAATACCTGATGCCCTAAATAAAATAGCAGAACTTAAAGAAAAAGGGCTTCCTGTTGCTTTTGTTGGTGATGTAGTTGGGACTGGAAGCTCTAGAAAATCAGCCGCAAACTCACTTATTTGGCATATAGGTGAAGAAATTCCTTTCGTTCCAAATAAAAAAAGAGGTGGAATTGTTATAGGCAGCGTAATTGCCCCTATTTTCTTTAACACACTTGAAGATTCTGGCGCTCTTCCTATCGAAGGTGCGGATGTCAGCAAACTCGAAACAGGAGACGAAATAGAAATCAGACCTTATGAGGGTAAAATTCTAAAAAACGGAGAAGTTATTAGTGAATTTAAACTAAAACCAAATACACTTCCGGATGAAGTAAGGGCAGGAGGAAGGGTTCCGTTAATTATAGGTAAAAACCTGACTAAAAAAGCAAGAGTTTCTCTTAAAATGGAGCCGGAAAGCGATATATTTATAAGACCTGCCCAACCAAAAGGAAAAGAAGGCGTAGGATATACACTTGCCCAAAAAATTATCGGAAAAGCCTGCGGAATGGAAGGTGTTAGACCTGGCATGTATGTTGAACCGACAGCTACAACTGTTGGTAGCCAGGATACAACAGGTGCAATGACAAGAGATGAAATTAAAGAACTGGCCGCTCTAGGATTTAATGCGGATTTGGTATTACAGACTTTCTGTCATACAGCGGCTTATCCAAAACCGGCTGATGTCAAGCTTCATCACACACTTCCGGCATTTATTACAAGCAGGGGGGGTGTGGCGCTTAGACCTGGGGACGGGGTAATCCACTCCTGGTTAAACAGAATGATTTTACCGGACACTCTTGGAACAGGAGGAGACAGCCATACAAGATTCCCTATGGGTATCAGCTTCCCGGCAGGCAGCGGGCTTGTAGCGTTTGCAGCCGTTACAGGCTCAATGCCTCTAAATGTACCGGAAAGTGTATTGGTTAAATTCAAAGGGGAATTACAACCTGGAATCACTTTAAGGGATTTGGTTAATGCTATTCCATATTTTGCAATAAAACAAGGACTTTTAACCGTCGAAAAGAAAAACAAAAAAAATGTGTTTAACGGAAGAATTTTGGAAATTGAGGGCGATATAATAAGAAACCTAACAATAGAACAGGCTTTTGAATTGGCTGACGCATCGGCTGAAAGAAGTGCGGCTGCGTGCACTGTTGATGTAAGCGAAAATCAGGTTGAAGAATATCTAAAATCAAATATCAAAATGCTTGAAGCTATGATTAAAGCCGGATATGAAGATAAAAGAACGCTTCAAAGAAGAATTGATAAAATGAAAGAATGGCTGAAAAATCCAAAACTTCTAAGAAGAGATGAAAACGCAGAATATGCGGCAGTTATTGAAATTGATTTAGATAAAATCACCGAACCTATTGTTGCATGTCCGAACGACCCTGATGATGTTGCAACTTTAAGCGAAGTTTTAGCAGACCCTAATAGACCTCATAAAATTGATGAAGTATTCATTGGAAGCTGTATGACAAATATCGGTCATTACAGAGCAGCTGCCGAGATACTAAAAGGTGAAGGGCAGGTTCCTACAAGATTATGGATTGCACCTCCTACTAAAATGGACAAAGAAAAACTTACAGAAGAAGGATATTATGCCGTGTTCGGCCAGGCGGGGGCTAGAATAGAAATTCCTGGATGCAGCCTATGTATGGGTAATCAGGCAAGGGTTAGAGATTATGCAAACGTATTCTCAACTTCAACAAGAAACTTTGATAACAGAATGGGTAAAGGTGCAAAAGTTTACTTAGGAAGTGCAGAACTTGCAGCTGTAACAGCACTTCTTGGCAGAATCCCGACACCAGAAGAATATAAAGAAATTTATGAAAGAAAACTTGCAGGAAAAGAAGATAAAGTTTATAACTACCTATACTTCCACAAAATGCCAGAAGAAGATGTTAAGCATATGCTTAATCTAATCATTCTTTAATTCCTCTTTTTCCGCTTTATAAGTTATTTTTATTGACAAATATCTAAAAAAGAAAAATATCCCTATTAAAGCCACAAGTGAAAAAATAGTCTTTTCATTTTTATGTCCTACAACAAGAATAAAAACCTCTCTTATAAAAAATATAATTCCGGCATCAATCATATACCTCAGTTTTATCCTCTGTCTTTTGAAAAAGACAAAAAGCATCTGAACCACTTCAATAATTACAATATATTCCAAAATCAGACTTACCAAATGATAAAAATCATAATGAAAAATCAAAATAAATAAAAACAGTAATGAAGCGATTATAATTTCAATATTCAGCACAATCCCCCTTTTTTGTGGAATTATGCTAAAACAAAATTACATTTGAATAACAAAATATTGAACAAAGCCTATAATAGCGCCGAGAACGGCTCCTGCAAAATTAATAAACCCAAAATGCTTTTTCATTAAAACAAACAGCATATCTTCTAATTTTTTTTCATCAAATGAATTTATTTTATCTTCCACAATTTTTTCAATATTAGCTTTTATTAAAATTTTGGGCAGTTCACATTCCATAAAAACATATATTTCGTTTAAAAGCTTGTTTTTTACCTTTTCTTTATTTACAAATTTATTAAGTTTTATTCCGAGATTGACCTCACTCAATAATCTTTCAATGGTAGATGCATCTATAAAAGAGCCGAGCATCGGAAATTTTGATTTTATCAAATTATCTATCCATGTTCCAAGATTTTTGGCAAGTTCGTCTTTTGGGGTAAGCTCCGTTATATCCTGTGAGAGAAATTTTTCTATTTCTCCTTCCAAAAAAATTTCAATCTCTTTTTTTACCCCTTTATTTGTTACAATTTTTTTTATTTCCTCTTCGCTTAATATGTAATTTTTTACAACAGCGCCAACCTTTTTTGCCAGTGTGTTTTTTTCTCTTGGAATAACCCCCTGGGGGAAAATAAGGATATTTTTTAGTTTAACTGGTTTATAAGGTCTAAAAAGAAGTTTTATTGCAACATAATTAGTCACATATCCGATGGCTGCACCGACTCCCACACTTATGGTTAAAATTTCAATATTCATTCAAAAATTTCCTTATATTTTTCTTCATCAAATCCTACAACAACTTCACCGTTACCCAATTCAATTACCGGCCTTTTAATAAGCAGATTTTCTTTACATAACCACTCTAACATCGCTTCATCGTCAAGGTTTAATTCTTTTAATTTAAGCTGTCTGTATTTTGTACCCCTTTTATTAAAAAGAGTATTAATATCAACTTTTTTAAGCCATTCCTTTACTTTATCACATCCAACAGGTTCTTTTTTAAAATCATGAAACTCATATCCAATATTCCTGTCATTAAAAAATTTTAAAGCCTTTTTAACACTTCCACATGTTTTTATTCCATATACTTTCATTCTTCCCCTTTAATTGGTTTAATATTAAGTACTTCTGTTATATAAAAAAAACCCCCTCTGAGCCCTACAGCATCAAGACCCGTGTTTTTTGCAATTTCAACCGCCTTTTTTAAATCAGTTAATATTCCTCTGTCGTCCATAATCGCATATTTTTTACTTTTATCAAGCATCATAAGTTTACTTGCAAAATATTCATCAAAAGGTATATTTTTTGAATTGGGCAGTTTCCCATAAAATTCGACATCTTCCGGACCTCTTATATCGATAATTATTCTTGTATTTACGTCGTTATAATCCGGAAAAGGGTCTTTTGCAAGTTTGATATTGCTTTTTTTCTTCTTAAAAAACATATGCTCTCCTTTGTTATAATTTTATCAAAAATACCGATATAAGCTTAAATATATCAAAAAAGGAAAAAAATGTCTCCAATCTTTGAAAAAAACATAAAAGCTTTATTTAATCAAAATCCAAATTTAGCAACAGAACTTTTTGGATTTAAAAATACCAAATTTGAAATATTCCAACAAGGGGATGACCCGGCAAACATAAACTTAATAGATAAAGAAAAAAAACTTCCGCTTTATGAAACCAAACCATTAGATGAAATTGAATCACAAAAAAAAATATTTGATCAAAAATATTTAAGATATCCTGTTTTATTTTTTTATGGGACAGGAAACGGTATTTTAATAAAATTACTGCTTGACAACCCCATAAGAAAAAAAATAGTAGTTATTGAACCGGACACTCAAATTTTATTTATTGTTTTAAATTTAATAGATTTTTCAAAAGAGATTGAAGAAAACAGATTAATCCTTTATAAATCAGCCCAGTTCAATTATCCGGAAGCAATAAAAATAATGACCCATCCGGATATTATTCTTTTTGTCAAAACATATGAATTACAAATTAACACAAAATATTATGAAAAATTATATAAAAAAGACATTATTGATATAAATCAGTTATTTACAAGGGCAATAAAACAAGCCGTTATTAATTTTGGTAATGACACAATAGATACATTGATAGGAATAGAGCATTCTATAAAAAATATGCCTGAAATGCTCAAAAACCCGCCGATTCAGTCGATTAAAGGAAAAAAAAATTCGGATATCGCAATTATTGTCTCAACCGGACCTTCTCTTACAAAACAGCTGCCCCTGCTTAAAGAAATACAAAATTATGTGAGTATTATCAGCGTGGACGCTTCTATGCCCATACTTGAAAAATGGGGCATTATTCCGGATTTTGTAACAAGTCTGGAAAGGGTAAAGGAAACAGCTAAATTTTTTGACAATACATCAAAAGAATTTCAGGAAAAATTTATCACAATCCATGCATCGCTTCAACATGAAAATGTTTTAAAAAATTCATACGGGCCAAAAATTCTTTCTATGAGAGGTTTTCAATATAACAGATTCCTAAATCTTAAAAAATACGGATATTTAGGTGTTGGAATGAGTGCTGCTAATATGGCTTATGAACTTGCTTATATGCTTGGATTTAAAAAAATTGTTTTAATTGGACAGGATTTGGCTTACAGTGAAGATGGAACAAGTCATGCAAAAGGACATGTATACGGGGAAAAAGAGATAGAATACAAAGAAACCGATGAATATGTCACGAAATACGGGGGAAACGGGGTAATCAGAACGTCAAAAACATGGCTTATGTTTAAAAACTTTTTTGAAAAAGATATATATGAAACAAACCTTGAAGGAATTTTAACTATTAATGCAACTGAAGGAGGGGCAAGAATAGAAGGCAGTATAGAAATGCCTTTTAGCGAAGTTATTAAAAAATATGTCAAAAAAATTCCAAAATCAAAAATAAAACTTAGAAAACCGAGAATTGACGGTTATATTAAAAATCTACAAAAAGCATACAATAAAACATTGAAGATGATTAAAATAGGAGAAAAAACAAAATCAGACATTGAAAAAGTGTTTATTGAAGTAGCTAAATGTTTTGACGAACTGGTGGAATTAAACAAAAACAATCATCTTGAAAAGATAGATTTTAAAAAATTAAACAGACTCTCTGATAAAATTGATAAAATAAAAGAAAAAATCGAATCAAAAACTTTTATGCAGTGCTATGGGGAAACTATGGTTCCATATCTGATAAACAAGGAAACAGACCTTGCTAAAATTCAGGTTCAAAATCCAAAAACCGACATTGAAAAAAAAGCAAAATTAATAGACTGGATAATGAATCACAGAGAATGGCTTTTTAATTTAGCAGGAAGCATAAACGCACAAATAGTTGTTGTAAAAAGAGCCCTTCCTTTTGTAGAAAAAGAATTAAAAAAAGAAAAATCTTATTGATTTTTCTAATTATTGTAACAATTTCAATACATTCTGCTGTACTGCGTTAGCCTGAGACAAGGCAAAACTTCCTGATTGTGCTAAAAGATTATGTTTTTGGAAATTAGCTGTTTCAGCTGCAAAATCTACATCTCTGATTTGAGATTCAGCCGCTTTTACATTTACCTGTGTTACGGAAATATTGTTTATTGTACTAACCAACTGATTTTGTACAGAACCTATATCTGCTCTTACTTTATCAAGAAGTTTTTGTGCACTCTCGGCAATATCCATAACAGCCATAGCACCTTTTAGTGTTGTAACTCCTGCGCCTATTCCGCTTGCATTATCCGCTCCTACCACAGAATTTGCATTTGCTCCAATGGCACTTGCCTGATCTGCACTGAAAGAGCCTTTAATAGTTCTTAAATTAATAGTGGCCTCGGCCATGTTACTGGTAATACCTATTTTTGAAATACCTGTTCCGGTAATTTTAATATCTCTTGCATCTAATCTTGTTAATGTAAGCCTTCCGACAATTGTATCTGATGCCGATGCATTTGCAAAACTTCCCCCTCCAAGTATTGAAGAGCCTGATGTAGTAGAAACCTGAATTGCCCTACCGTCCAAACTTCTTAGATTAAGTCTGCCTTCATGATCTATATAAGCTTCCACACCGGTTTCATCTTTTACCGCATTAATTGCATTAACCAATGTTCCGTCACTGTCTGCTTTTTGAACAGTAAGATCACCTATTTCAACCCCGTTTATTTTTAATCCGTGAACGGTGCCTGCTTGTATTTCACTTGAACCTGTTCCATGTACCTGCCATGATGCCCTGACTCCTGTTAAATCAGAGTTTTTATTTATAACTTCCGCAAGTACTCCTATTCCTGTTCCTGCACTTGTTGATACTTTTACTGTTTCTAATTGTATATCTCTTCTTCCGTCTGCTGATTTAAATGTTAATTTATAGCTATTAAGTGAATTGGAAGCAGTAGAAACAGCAACATCCGCAGTTGTTTCAAATCTTGTGTTTCCTATTTTGTCTGAAGATGTGGCACCTATACTCGCCTGAACTGTTTCATTTGAATAAGCACCTATTTGGAATTTTTGATTGGTAAAACTACCGCTTAAGAGTTTTTTACCGTTATAAGATGTTGTAGCTGCGATATTATCAAGCTCTTCCATTAATCTTGTAATATCTTCCTGAAGCGCTTTTCTTGTATCTGTTGTCTGTCCGTCCTGTGCGGCCTGAGTGGCTTTTACTTTAATTGTATCAAGAATTTTTACCTGTTCGTCCATTGCTTTGTCGGCAATTTGCATAACGCCGACGGCATCATTGGCATTTCTAATAGCCTGACCTAAACTGTCAGCCTGATCTCTCAAAGAATCTGCAATCTGAAGACCTGATGCGTCATCCGCAGCTTTGTTTATTCTAAGTCCAGTTGAAAGTTTTTCCAAAGAATCGCTAAGTTCCCTGTTGTTGGCCACAGCTGCCGCATGTGCATTTAATGCAGCAATGTTTGTATTTATTCTAAAGCCCATATGCTTCTCCTTAATATTTTAAAAAAAAGAAGCAAAAGCTATTCCGAAAAGTTAAAATGTAAAATGGAGAACGGAAAATGAGCGCAAATGAGCAGTTCACCTAGCTGCTTGAAAAGCGGCCACGGTGAATAATGGAAAATTAAAAATAAAGAAAAAGGCAAAAAGCCTTTAAAAAGCCGTAGAAATTATTGTAAAAGTCTCATTACATTTTGTTGAGAAGCATTAGCCTGAGACAATGCATAACTTCCTGATTGTGCCAATAAATTCCATTTTTTGAAATTAGCAGTCTCAGCTGCAAAATCTACATCTCTAATTTGAGATTCAGCCGCTTTTACATTTACTTGTGTTACTGAAATGTTGTTAATTGTACTTACTAATTGATTTTGTACAGAACCAATATCACCTCTGATTTTATCAAGTAATTTAGCTGCACTGTCTGAAATATTCATAACAGCCATAGCACCTTTTAGAGTTGTAACCCCTGCGCCTATTCCGCTTGCATTATCTGTAGCTATTAATGAGTTAGCATTTGCTCCAATAGCACTTGCCTGAGTCGTATTAAATCTGTTTTTGATTGTTCTTAAATTAATAGTGGCCTGAGCCATTTTACTTGTTACACCAACCAAAGAAGCATTTGTTCCACTGATTTTAATATCCCTTGCATCAAGTCTTACAAAAGTAAGCCTTCCGACAATTGTATCTGTTCCTGAAGCTTTGTTAAAACTTCCGTTTCCTAATACTGTTGATGCTGATGTGGTAGAAACCTTAATTGCCCTACCGTCCAAACTTCTTAGATTTAATCTTCCCTGCTCGTCTACATATGCTTCCACACCGGTTTGGTCTTTTACCGCATTAATTGCATTAACCAATGTTCCGTCACTGTCTGCTTTTTGAACAGTAAGGTCACCTATTTCCACACCGTTTATTTTTAATCCGTGAACAGTACCGGAACTAATCTCACTTGAGCCTGTTCCCTGTACCTTCCATGAAGCCCTGACACCAGTTAAATTAGAGTTTTTATTGATAACTTCCGCAAGCACCCCTATACCTGTTCCGGCACTTGTTGATATTTTTACATCTTCTAATGTAATATCTCTTTTCCCGTCTACTGATTTAAATTTTAAAGCTACATCTTTTAATGAATTTGCCCCTGCTGAAACAGCAACATACGCAGTTGTTTCAAATCTTGTGTTTCCTATTTTGTCTGAAGATGTGGCACCTATACTTGCTGTTATTGTTTCATTTGAATAAGCACCGATTTGGAATTTTTGATTGGTAAAACTACCGCTTAAGAGTTTTTTACCGTTATAAGATGTTGTTTGAGCAATATTATCAAGCTCTTCCATTAATCTTGTAATATCTTCCTGAAGCGCTTTTCTTGTATCTGTTGTCTGTCCGTCCTGTGCGGCCTGAGTGGCTTTTACTTTAATTGTATTAAGAATTTTTACCTGTTCATCCATTGCTTTGTCGGCAATTTGCATAACGCCGACGGCATCATTGGCATTTCTAATAGCCTGACCTAAACTGTCAGCCTGATCTCTTAAAGAATCCGCAATCTGAAGACCTGATGCGTCGTCTGCTGCTTTGTTTATTCTAAGCCCTGTGCTTAATTTTTCAAGAGAATCATTTAAATTTCTGTTTGTTACCATTTCTGCAGCATGCGCATTAAGAGCCGCTACATTTGTTCTGATTCTAAAACTCATTTTTAACTCCTTTTAATTTTATGATGGCTTCCTTGCCATCTTGGATATATATCGGCCGATAAAATATTTTTTTGATATAATTTTTCAAAAAAAGTATAAAAATAATGAAAAAAATAAGAGAAAATATTATAAATTTATTAAAAAAAGGCGATTTGCCTTCAAATGCTTATATAAATTATTATGATAAAGTAAAAAACATAAAATTTAAATATAATAAGTTTTTAGAAAAAAATATTGAAGCTTTAAAAAATTATTATCCAAATGCATTAAATGCTGAAAAAGGTATAATAAATAATGTATTGTTTATTTTAGAAATGTTTAATTCAAGCAAAAATGCTTTAGAAGATTATCTATTTAGATCACTTCATTTTAAACATGATATAAAAGATGTTTTTTACGCTCTTGATTTTTTTCAAAAAACACCTTCACTTACAAAAGAAATTTTTTTAGAAACGTTAAAAGACATATTAAACCCAAATTACTTTTTTTCACTAAATGAACAGACAAGAAGGAATGTCTTTGTAAATATTTTAGCTGTTTGGCATAATAAAAATATTTTTGTAAAACCTTTTTGGCTTGAGCAACTTCCTATTTTTAAAAATTTACTTGATTATGCCATTACAAAAGATTTAATAGAAGATATAATGTATATACATTTTTATTTTTACCATTTTTATGGAAATTCCACCCAGACTATAAAAGACTGGGAAAAATTTAATGAAATCGTAGAAAAGCCTTTAAGTCAATATTATAAAAATTGGGGTGAAAAAAACAATCTGCCAAAACCACCGCAAACTTATAATAACAAAAAGAAAAGAATAGGTTTTTTAATAGACAGATTAGTTACCACTTCTCCTTTAATAGTAGAATATTCATTATGGAAAGCATTAATGCAAAATGAAGAATTTAAAAATAATTATGAAATATTTGTTTATTCTATGAATTATGTAGATAAAAACCCTGATGAAGAAGAATGGGTTATTAAACTTAAAGAAATAGGTATTGAAGTTTATACTCCTCAATTTAAATTTTATAAAGAGGGATATTATTACAAACATTTGCCAAAAGCTCTTGATTTAAGAGAGCAAATTTTAAAAGATAAAATTGATATTTTAGTTTCAGGTTTTGGATATGATATTCCAAATTTTCTTTTTTCAACTCGTTCAGCACCTAAGCAAATTTTTTGGTCTCATGGAAACTGCACAAGCAAAATTGAAAATATTGATTTAAGAATTTCGCATTTTGAACAAGAATGCAAAAATCAAGAATGGAAAATTTTTAATGTTCCAATGGCAAAAGAATTTTTAATAGGGCCTGAATATTGCAAAATAGAAAGTAAAAAAATTAAAGAAGAATTTTTAAAAAAATATGGAAAAGATACTGTTATTTTAGGAACTATCGGAAGACTAATTAAAATAGACAGCGATGAATATTTAAAAGTCATTGCTGAAATTATGAAAGAAAATCCAAACACAATCTATTTAGCCTGTGGAGAAGGAAATCAAGAAAGCATTAAGAAAAAACTTAAAAAATATAATATAGATGAAAATAGATTTATTTTTACAGGCCAAATTAATCCGCATGTATATGGATGGATTATTGATGTTTGGCCAGAAACATTCCCTTTAAGACAAGGACATAGTATAAAAATTAAAGATAAGAGATTAAGAATTGCAAAAGCTTTTCAAATAGATATTTTAAAAAATATAGAATCAAATTTTATTGAAAAGGTTTTTTATGCTAATTTCAGTTTTAATAGATAATTATAATTATGGAAAATTTTTATCAGAATGTACCGAAAGTGTTTTAGATCAAACATATCAGAATTTTGAAATTATTATTGTTGATGACGGAAGCAGTGACAATTCAAAAGAAATAATTGAAAAATATGCTAATAAAGATAAAAGAATTAAACCTATATTTAAAAAAAATGGAGGGCAGGCAAGCGCATTTAATGAAGGTTTTAAACATTGCAATGGGGAAATAATTTGTTTTTTAGATAGTGATGATAAATTTCTACCAAATAAACTTAAAAAAATTAAAGAAATATATGAAAAAGGTTATGAATATATAGTTAATGATTATAAATTAATTGGAAATACTGCTTATAAAGGTCCATATTATCCATATGGAGGATATAATATGTTTTTAGTTTATTATTTAACTTTTTTTGCAGGAAGCACTACATCTAATATTTCAATATCAAAAAAACTGGCAAACCAAATTTTTCCAATTCCTTATGAAAAATTTTTTAAAATCAGAGCTGATGATGTTATTGTTTTTATATCTAATTTAATGACAGAAATGTTTTTCATTGATAAAGAATTAAGTGAATACAGAATACATGGAGACAATTTATTTGCATGTAATAATTCTGATACTTTAAAAGATAAATTTTACAGAGATTATATATTACATAAAATAAAGAAATACTATTTAGATAAAATTAATATAGAAAAAAGATTTTTTGAAAATCCATATGATTTATATTTAGAATTTACTACAAAGCAAATTTATGATTTTAATATTTTTAAATTATATTTAAAAATATAGTTGTTAGAAATAAACGCTCCATTTATCAAAAAAATTCAAATAGCAAAAAAAATGTTAAATTTTTATAAAAGACAAAAAAAGACAAAACTTAAGAAAAAAACTCATTTACCATAAAAGGAAATAGATTGAAAAAAATTTTAATAGCAGGCGGAGCCGGTTTTATAGGAAGCCATTTATGCAAAAAACTACTTGAAGAGAATAATGAAGTAATTTGTATTGACAATTTACTCACAGGCCAGAAAAATAATATCTATAATCACAAAAATTATAAATTTATTAAAAATGACATTATTAATCCAATTGATATAAAAGTTGATGAAATATACAATTTAGCTTGTCCTGCTTCTCCTAAACAATATTTTAAATATCCAATTTACACAACAAAAATTTCTGTAATTGGTACTTTAAATTTATTAGAATTAGCTTATAAATATAATGCAAAATTTCTTCAGGCCTCTACCAGTGAAATTTATGGTGATCCTGAAGTTCATCCTCAAACGGAAGAATATTTCGGAAATGTAAATACCATAGGACCAAGAGCATGTTATGATGAAGGAAAAAGATGTGCAGAAACATTATGTAGTAATTTTAAAAGAGAAAAAAACATTAATGTAAAAATAGTCAGAATTTTTAATACTTATGGACCACATATGAGAGCGGATGATGGTAGGGTAATTAGCAATTTTATAGTTCAGGCATTGACAAATAAAGATATCACTATTTATGGAGACGGTAAACAAACAAGAAGTTTTTGTTATGTGGATGATTTAGTAAATGGACTTATTAAAATGATGAATTCAAATGAAAACGGCCCTATAAATATTGGAAATCCTGAAGAATATTCAATAATAGAAGTTGCTGAAAAAATAATAAACTTAACAAACCCGAAAAGTAAAATTAAATTTTTAAATAAAATGGAAGATGATCCAAAAGTTAGAAAACCTGATATTAAAAAAGCTAAAAAACTTTTAAATTGGCAACCAAAAATATCTTTTAATGAAGGATTAAAAAAAACCATTAAATATTTTAAAGAGCAATTATGAATATACTTTTTGATTTGGATATGTCAAAATGGGCACTTTTTTTTATACCTATAATAAAAAAATTAAAAAAAAACCATACTGTAATTGTAACTTCCCGAGGAGGAAAAGGATATTCAGAGCTTAATAAAATTTTAGATTTATATAAAATAAATTATATTTCTATTGGAGAATTTGGAGGCGCAGATTTAGAAAACAAATTAAAAGCCAGTATACAAAGACAATTACAATTAATCGATGTAATAAAAAAATACTCTATCGAAAAAATCGTAAGTGGAAGCGTAGTTGACAGTAGCAGAGTTGGATTTGGATTAGGTATTGAAGTTATTAACTTTTATGATATGCCAATTAAAGGTCATACAACAAATTTAAAATCAGCCCTTCCCCAAATAAAACTCTCTATTCCATTATCCACTAAAATATTTAAACCATTTATTATACCAGATGAAATTTATTTAAGATTGGGATTAGAAAAAGAACAAATTATTGAATATAATTTTATTGATCCTTTAATTTGGCTTAAAAAATTTAAATTTGATAAAAAATATATTGAAAGTTTTTATAATAAATACAACATAAATAGAAATAAATTTACAATAGTTATAAGAGAAGAAGAGTATAAATCAAGTTATGTAAATAAAAAATATCCTTTTTTATATGAAGCAATTCCAGAAATTTATAAAAAATTTAATGCAAATATTATAATAATTCCAAGATATGAAAGTAACTATCTAAAAAAAGAGTTTCCTTTTGCTTATGTGATAGAAGAAAAAATTTTTCTTCAGCATTTATTAAAAGACGCTGATTTATTCATTGGAGGTGGCGGAACAATAAATACTGAAAGCTGTTTTCTTGGCACTCAGACAATTTCAACAAGAAGTTTTATAAGCCATTACGATAAATGGCAGATTGATAATAATTTAATGTATTGGACAAACAATAAAGAAGAGCTATTAAATTTGGTAAAAAAAGCAACAGAATTTAAATTAAAACCAAATACTGAAATTTTAGATCAAATGGAAGTAAATTCAGATTTACTAATAAATAACATCATCCAATAACTTCCCAACTAAGTCTTTCCCCTCTTTCCAAATCCTTGCATGCCTTTTTTCCAAGAATTTGAGGCAGATATTTTGGATGAAGTCCATATCCCGGACGGATTGAGCGTATATTTTCACGGGTGAATTTTTCACCTTTTTTAATATCTTTTACAACATATAAACTTCTTGCAAATTCTCTTCCTTTTTTTGGTTTAAAATCTACCTCTCCAATCATTTCTTCAACTTCTCTTACAGTTTTAACCATCTCTTTAAATTCTTTTGGAGTTAGACTAAATGCCCTGTCTGGAGAATCAATAGATTTATCTAAAATAAAGTGTTTTTCAACTATTCTTGCTCCAAGCGTAACAGCCGCTATGGGAGCTGAAATACCAAGAGTATGGTCTGAAAAACCTATTTCGCAGTTAAATATCTCTTTCATTGCAGGAATTGTTTTTAGATTTACTTCGCTTCTTGGTGCGGGATAGGCTGATGTGCATTTTAAAAGGGCAATATCAATATTATATTTTTTGGCTGAATTTATGGCATTTTGAATATCTTCAAATTCTGCAATACCGGTTGAGAAATTATTATTGGTTTTTTTTGACTTGCCACATAATCTACAAATTCATAATCAGTAATTTCAAATGAAGCTATTTTATAAGCAGGAGGATTAAACTGTTTTAAAAAATCAACATCTTTTTTGCTAAAAGGTGAACTAAATACTTCTAAATCTAAACTTCTTGCATAGTTAAAAAGTTCCTCATGCCACTCAAGTGGAGTCATTGCAACTTTATATAATTCATACAAATTTTTCCCATCCCAAAGCCCGCCTTTAATTAAAAAATCATCTTTTTTACAATCAATTGTAAGAGAATCAGGAGTATAAGTTTGAAGTTTTATTGCATCAGCTCCGCTTTCTTTTGCTGCATATATTGTATCTTCTGCCGTTTGTAAAGAATGGTTATGATTTGCACTAAGCTCAGCTATTATAAAAACTTTGTCTTTTGTATCAATTTTTCCTATTTTCATTTTCAAGCTCCATTTTTATTAAGTTATTTTTTTTATCAGTCTCTTTAAATCCATATTTTTTGTATAAATTTATAGCTTTTAGATTATCTTCATATACATAAAGTATAAGTTTATTTAAATTTAACATATTAAAGCCATAATCAATAATTTTTTTAATTAAAATTTTTCCAACACCTTTTTTTTCAGGATTTTTATGAATTCCTATTTCTGCTGAGTTTTTATTTATTTTAAAATTTATCACTCCTAAATCATTTACTTTAAAATATAGTCTTGATTTATCGTTTTTTAGTTTTTCAATAAATTCTAAATGATTTTTTAAAGAAATTTCATTCTTATCAAACATCCATTTCCTGATTTCTGGATGGTTTCTCCACTTTAAAACTTCTTTTTTTTCATCCAATGTTAAATCTACGAAGCTTTTCACCAATTTTCCTTATATCCCTTATTTTTAAGACAGAAATTCTTTTTTCTTTTAAATATTTGGCTATTTCTTTTTGATTATCGGCTATTTCAATAGCAATAAAAGGTAAATTCATATGAATAGCTTCCCACGAGATAGTGCTTGGCGTAATTATTGCAAATTTACTTTTTGCCATTCCCTTAGCCACATTTTCGTCAATATGCAGTTTGCACCATTTATTTACTTGGCAAAATCTTTTTAGTTTAATTAAATTTTTATTAGAGCTTGTTGTATAAAAATTTACAGGAAATTTCAGTTTTTTTAACTCTTTTAAAACCTTAAGTCCGATTCCCTTAGCATCAGTTCCTCCAAAAGAGATAAAAATCCCTTCTTTTTTATCTTTTTTCTTTTTTGCTTTTTGAAATTCTTCCCTGATTAGCGGGGGAAGTATTGTAACTTTGCAAAAAGGCGGGATTTTACCAATGTATTTTTCTTTTTTGGCGTATAAATTTACATTTATTACTTCATCTGCATAGTGTCTATAGTATAAGTCGTCAAATACTATTAGCTTAATTTCAGGAAATAATTTTTTAAACTCTTTTTCATTTTCATAAGTAAAATTGTAATTATCAACAATTACTTTTTGTGGATTTAATTTTTTTTCTTCTTTAAAAAACTCTTTTTCATCTTTTATTTTCACAACTGGTAAAGAAGTTAGTTTTTCATTGCATTCTTTACAAATAATTACAGAATTTTTTATATTGTATTTTTTTACAAAAGCTTCTATTCTTTTTAAATGTCCAAGTCCAATTTCACTTGAAAAATCAATTCTTATAATCACAATAAGCCTTATACATCATTTCAGCTCTTATAAAATCCTCAATTGTATCAATATCCTGGGCTAAATATCTTGGAATAATTATCGGAATATTTCCGTCAAATTTAAATTTTTCAGTGCAATTTATTTTTTTCCAGTAAAACTGTCCGGCATCATGGAAAGCTTCTTTTAAATCCTGACTTCTTTTTTCCATAAATTCAGGAAAAAACATTTTTGCTTTATCATGATTTATTTCAAATCCCCTCCATATGGGAAAATCATATGTTGTAGCAGAAAAAGAATAACATACATCTGAATTTTTTAATTTTTCAAACCCTTCTTTTAAATACTTAACTTCTAAAAAAGGGGCTGTTGGATAAATCATACAGGCATATTTATATTTTTTTTCTTTGTTAAGTTTGTTTATTGCATGTTCGAACACATCAACACTTGAAGTATAATCATCTGATAACTCTTTTGGTCTATAAAGTATTTGGGCTCCGTATTTTTTACTAATTTCAGCTATTTCTTCACTGTCGGTTGAAACAACTGTTTTTTCAAACAAATTACTTTTTTTAGCCGTTTCTATCGAATAAACAATTAACGGTTTACCACAAAAAGATTTTATATTTTTTTTAGGTATCCTTTTACTGCCGCCTCTTGCCGGTATTATACATATATTCATTTAAGAGCCTCAAATAGTTTTTCAATCACATAATCCTGCTCTTTTTCACTCAGAGAATAATAAAGAGGGATTGAAAAAGCCTCTTCATAATATTTGTACATCTTTGGCAGATTTTCACTACCGTACCCAAGCTTTTTATAATAAGGCTGTTTGTTTATAGGAATATAATGAAGCTGCAAAAAAATTCCAGCTTTTCTTAATTTATAAAAAAGCTCGGCTTTTGTAATATCAAGTTTACTGAAATCAACCCTTACAACGTATAAATGATAAGCTGAAAATTCATTGAATTTATAAAGCGGCTTAATTATTGAATTTTCAAAAGCTTTATCATATCTCTTAGCAAGATAGTGTTTTTTTTGTATAAACTTATCAAGTTTTTTAAGCTGACTTAAGCCAAGAGCACACTGCATATCTGTAATTCTATAGTTAAAACCAAGCTCTTTCATTTCATAATACCACGGATTTAAATTGCCTTTTTTATCATAAGCCATATCTTCATTTTCCATTTTCCATTTTCCATTTTCCATTCTAACAATTCCGTGATTTCTAAGAATAAGTGCTTTTTTGTAAATTTCTTCATTATTTGTCAAAATCGCTCCGCCTTCAGCTGTAGTTATATTTTTTACTGGATGAAATGAAAATGTTGTTATATCACTTATTTGACAATCTCCAATTTTATTAATTTTCCATTTTCCATTTTCCATTTTCCATCTATAAGTTGCCCCTATCGCATGCGAAGCATCTTCTAAAATTTTTATATAAGGATAATTTTTTTTGATATACACTAATTTTTCCATATCAACAGGGTTTCCGGAAAGATGAACAGCATATACGGCTTTTATTCTGTTTCCAAACTGGTTTATAATTTCTATACATTTATCCAAATCTATATTTCCATTCTCTTTTATATCTATAAACAGCGGAATAGCCCCGGCATAAAGAATAGAATTACTTGTAGCCACAAATGAATTCGGAGTGGTTAAAACCAAATCACCTTTGTTTAGTAAAATCAGACTTGATATGTGAAGCGCCGCCGTTCCGTTACTGACAGCCACAGCATATTTAGCCCCTGTATATTTACATAAAGCTTCTTCAAATTCTTTTATTTTTGGTCCTGTTGTTAAAAAATCACTTTCAAGAGTTTCTAAAATAGCTTTTTTGTCATTTTCATCAATAAACTGTCTTGAATAAGGTATTCTTTTCATTAAATAAATTCCTTGGCTAATTTTAAAAATTCTTCACTGTTTAACCACCAGTCATTATTATCGGAAGAATATTCAAAACCGATATCTTTTTCCTCTCCTTTTTCCCCTAAATTATTAACGCTGTAATCAACCGGAGTATGAAATTGAATTGTAGGCTTTATTACAAAATGGTCGTTAAACTCAATGCACCTGTCATTTTTGGTAATCATTACTTCATGTAATTTTTCACCAGGTCTTATTCCAATTTCTTCCAATTCACATTCAGGACATAATGCTTTTGCTAAATCAGTCATTTTCATTGAAGGAATTTTGGGAACAAATATTTCTCCGCCGTGCATTCTTTCGAAATTTTTTAAAACAAATTTCACACCCTGCTCAAGCGTAATTAAAAACCTTGTCATATCCTTGTGGGTAATAGGAAGCTTTTTTCTGCCCTGTTTTATCAATTTTACAAAAAATGGAACCACACTTCCGCGTGAGCCTATTACATTACCGTATCTCACAACGGCAAACCTTGTTTTTCTTTTACCTACTAAATTATTTGCAGCAATAAAAAGCTTATCACTCGCCAGTTTTGTGGCACCGTATAAATTAATTGGGGCAGCCGCTTTATCAGTTGAGAGGGCTATTATCTTTTCTACTTCGTTTTCAATTGCACATTCTATTACATTTTCAGCACCATTTATATTTGTTTTTATACATTCCATCGGATTATATTCGGCAACCGGAACATGTTTAAGAGCCGCTGCATGAATCACATAATCCACATCTTCCATTGCTTTTTTAAGCCTGTTTTTATCCCTTACGTCACCTATAAAATATCTCATACATTTTTCATTAAAAACCTGAGCCATTTCATACTGTTTAAGCTCATCCCTGCTGTAAATAATAATTTTGTTAGGTTTATAATTTTTTAAGATTATTTCTGTATATTTTTTACCAAAACTTCCGGTACCGCCTGTTATTAATATGTTTTTGTCATTGAACATTTTTTTCCTTCTTATAAATAAAAAGCAATTTTTATTCCATAAAACTAAAATTATACAAAAAGATGATAAAAAAAATTTTAATTTTATTATTCACCGTTTTTCTTAATGCTCATCCTCTTAATATTACAAAAATGACACTGGATTTAAATAAAACCATACCTACTTTATATATGAGATTTGCTATTTTTAATATACAAAAAGCACTGCATAAAGAAAATATCTCAAAAAAAGAAATTCAATCATATATTTTAAATCACATAAAAATAGATAACTGCAAAATAAATCCTCTTTCTACGAAAATAAAAAACGAAGTTATAGTGAATAATTATTTCAATTTAAAATGCAATAACATTAATAAAATATATTTTGATATGTTTTTTGATATAGACAAAACACAACAGGGCATTATGAAAATTATTGAAAAAAATTTAACAAAAATTATAGTATTTAATCCTAATAAAAAACGTTATATTTTAAAAAATAATCAAAATGAATTTTTAGCTTTTTTAAAAGAAGGGATTTTTCATATTTTAGAAGGCATTGACCATATATTTTTTTTATTGATGTTAATAATAGCTGTATTATTAAAAAACAAACCTTTAAAAAAAAGCTTAATAGAAATAATTGAAATTGCAACTGCGTTTACAATTTCTCATTCTATTACGTTAAGTTTAAGTATGTTTAATATTGTAAATCCACCTGAAAATTTAACAGAAGTATTGATTGCTTGTACAATATTATTTGTGGCATTAAATAACTTATATTTTTGGATAAAAAAAGAGTGGTTACTTGCTTTTTTATTTGGATTTATACACGGATTCGGATTTGCCAATGCGTTAAAAGAAATGAATGTGGAAAATATAAATTTTATTAAAGTTGTTTTCGGAGAGAGTGTTAGCAATTCCGTGTCAGTCAAGGTAAAATACTAAAGAAGACAGGACTGACATGGAGAAATTTAATTTTGACAAAGCAGTAAAAGATTTATTAGCAGGTAAAAAGATAGGTGGGAAAGATGGAGTATTAGCTCCATTAATTAAAGAATTGGTAGAAGCTGCACTTGAAGCAGAAATAGAATCTCATATTGCAGATGAAGTTTTAGAAGGTAAAAGAAATAGAAGAAACGGTTATAACAGAAAAACAGTTAAAATCAACATCTGGAGAATTTGAATTAGCTACTCCAAGAGATAGAGAGGGTAGATTTGAGCCTCAAATAATAAAAAAACATCAAACAACGATAAGTGATGAAATAGAAGAGAAGATATTATCATTATATGCACTTGGAATGAGCTACAAAGATATAAAATCACATATTGAAGAGCTTTATCAAATTTCTATTTCATCAGCTACAATAAATGCAATAACGGATAAAATAATACCAAAAATCAAAGAGTGGCAATCAAGACCTTTAGAGAATATATATCCATTTGTATTTATGGATGCAATTCATTATAAAATCAAAGAAGATGGGAAATATGTAAATAAAGCGGTTTATACTATATTGGGAATTAATATAAGAGGAAAAAAAGAAATTTTAGGACTTTATTTAAGTGAAAGTGAAGGAGCAAATTTCTGGCTTCAGGTTTTAACAGATTTAAATAACAGAGGAGTAGAGGATATACTTATTGCAAGTATAGATGGACTTAAAGGATTTCCGGAAGCCATTAATTCAATATTTCCAAAAACAGAGGTTCAGTTATGTATAATTCATCAGGTTAGGAATTCATTAAAATATGTAGCTTCTAAAGATAAAAAAGAGTTTATGAAAGATTTAAAAAAAGTATATCAGGCAATATCCAAAGAACAGGCTGAAACTGAACTTGACAATATTGAAGAAAAATGGGGAGATAAATATCCTATAGTCATTAAATCCTGGAGAAACAAGTGGAATAATTTATCTAATTATTTTAAATATCCAAAACCTATAAGAAAAGTAATTTATACAACCAATATTATTGAATCGGTTCATAGACAATTTAGGAAATTAACCAAAACTAAAGGCGCTTTTCCAAATGAAAACAGCTTACTGAAATTACTCTATATGGGTATACAAAATGCAGAGAAAAAATGGACTATGCCTATTAAAAACTGGAATCTTACACTCTCTCAACTGGCAATTTTCTTTGAGGGAAGACTGGATGATGCTTTAAAGTTATGATATAATTTCCTCAGCTGACACGGAATTATGAACGGTCTCTTTTTTTTTGCTCGTTAATATTTTAGAAAAAGCAAAATATATCAAAATTATAATTTATATAACAATTTTTTTATCCATTTTATGGATAATCGACAGAAGTTTGAATCTACATTTTATGCCATTTTAATAAATTTAATATAAAAGAATGAATAATTAATATAAATAAATTAAAAGATAAGCAAAGGAGCTATAAATAAACAATATATATAAAGGAGATAATGAATATTATACTCTGTATATCAAAGGTGCCAGACCCAAATAATAATAAATAAATAATAAAAAAGGATTAATGATAAAGAAGATAACATATTAAAGCTTAGCAAGGACCTACTTTCCCACACCCGCAGGGTGCAGTATCATCAGCGCTGGAGGGCTTAACTTCCTGGTTCGGAATGGTTCAGGGTGTTTCCCCTCCGCTTTGCCCACTAAGCTTAAATATATTATCTTATAAATTAAAAATTAGCTGTTAAAAGTCTTGTCTCACGTCCGCTTAAAAGCCATTCGGGTTATTAGTACTGGTCAGCTCAACCCCTTGCAGGGCTTACACCCCCAGCCTATCAAGCAGGTAGTCTTCCTGCACCCTCATGGGAAGGCTCATCTTGGAGTGGGCTTCCCGCTTAGATGCTTTCAGCGGTTATCCCTTCCGAGCTTGGCTACCCAGCGCTGCCCTTGGCAGGACAACTGGTACACCAGTGGCTCGTCCAACCCGGTCCTCTCGTACTAGGGTTAGCTCTCCTCAACCTTCCTGCGCCCACGGCAGATAGGGACCGAACTGTCTCACGACGTTCTGAACCCAGCTCGCGTACCGCTTTAAATGGCGAACAGCCATACCCTTGGGACCTGCTCCAGCCCCAGGATGCGATGAGCCGACATCGAGGTGCCAAACCTCCCCGTCGATGTGAGCTCTCGGGGGAGATCAGCCTGTTATCCCCGGGGTACCTTTTATCCTTTGAGCGATGGCCCTTCCACTCAGAACCACCGGATCACTAAGACCGACTTTCGTCTCTGCTCGAGGTGTCTCTCTCGCAGTCAGGCTGGCTTGTGCCTTTACACTCTTCAGACGATTTCCAACCGCCTTGAGCCAACCTTTGTGAGCCTCCGTTACTCTTTAGGAGGCGACCGCCCCAGTCAAACTACCCGCCAGGCACTGTCCCCCAGAAGGATTACTCCTGCGGGTTAGTAGGCAGGATATCCAAGGGTGGTATCTCAAGATCGGCTCCACCAGAGCTGGCGCCCTGGCTTCTCAGCCTCCCACCTATCCTGCACATGGATATCCCACCTACAATGCCAAGCTGTAGTAAAGGTCCACGGGGTCTTTCCGTCTTGCCGCGGGTAGGAGGAATTTTCACCTCCACTACAATTTCACTGGATCCCTCTCTGAGACAGCCCCTCATTCGTTACGCCATTCATGCAGGTCGGTATTTAACCGACAAGGAATTTCGCTACCTTAGGACCGTTATAGTTACGGCCGCCGTTTACCGGGGCTTCAGTTCACCGCTTCGCCCGAGGGCTAACGGATCCCCTTAACCTTCCGGCACCGGGCAGGCGTCACACCCTATACCTCCTCTTACGAGTTAGCAGAGTGCTGTGTTTTTGGTAAACAGTCGACAAGAGCGCTGTGCTGCGACCCCTTTCGGCTCCAGGAGCAAGTCCCTTCACCTACTCGGGGCACACCTTATCCCGAAGTTACGGTGTCAGTTTGCCGAGTTCCTTAGAGAGGGTTCTTCCACGCGCCTTAGAATACTCATCCCGCCCACCTGTGTCGGTTTACGGTACGGGCTACTAACAACTCAATCGCCTTAGAGGCTTTTCTCGGCTCAGGGCATCTCCGATTCCCCCTCCGCTCCGAAGAGCTTTGGAGGCCTGTCGGGTCTCGGGCTATTGAAGAGCGGATTTGCCTACTCTTCACCCTACACCCTTCGAACCACTATTCCATCAGTGACCTCGGTTAACCCCAAGCGTCCCCCCTTCGGCTCATTGTTAGTAGGTAACGGAATATTAACCGTTTCCCCATCGACTACGCCTTTCGGCCTCATCTTAGGCCCCGACTAACCCTACACTGACGAACATCGTGTAGGAAACCTTGGGCTTTCGGCGAATGGGATTCTCACCCATTTTATCGCTACTCATGCCTGCATGCTCACTTGATGAGGCTCCACCGCTCCTTACCGGTACGGCTTCTACGCTGTCATCAACGCTCTCCTACCACTCTTACAAAGTAAGAATCTACGACTTCGGTGTAAACTTTTAGCCCCGTTATATTTTCGGCGCCTCCCCGCTCGACCAGTGAGCTGTTACGCTTTCTTTAAAGGATGGCTGCTTCTAAGCCAACCTCCTGGTTGTTTAAGCAGGAAAACCTCCTTTTCCACTTAAGTTTAACTTTGGGACCTTAGTCGGTAGTCTGGGTTGTTCCCCTCTCGACATAGGATTTTATCACCCTACGCCTCACTGCTAAGATTACACCATAGGTATTCGGAGTTTGACAGGGTTTGGTACAGCTGTGGGCCGCCCTAGCCCTATCAGTGCTCTACCCCCTATGGCTACCTCTTAACGCTGCACCTAAATGCATTTCGGAGAGAACCAGCTATCACTGAGTTTGATTGGCCTTTCACCCCTATCCACAGGTCATCCGAAGGCTTTTCAACGCCTACCGGTTCGGTCCTCCACGGGCTCTTACACCCGCTTCAACCTGCCCATGGATAGATCACTCAGCTTCGGGTCTGCAGCTACTGACTCGCTTTCGCTTCGGCTCCCCCTCTCGGGTTAACCTCGCCAGTAACCACAACTCGCAGGCTCATTATGCAAAAGGCAGTCCGTCACCCTTGTCCGAAGACAATAGGGCTCCGAATGATTGTAGGCAAACGGTTTCAGGTTCTATTTCACTCCCCTCACTGGGGTTCTTTTCACCTTTCCCTCACGGTACTTGTGCACTATCGGTCTGGCAGGAGTATTTAGCCTTGGAAGGTGGTCCTCCCATCTTCACTCAGGATAACACGTGTCCCGAGCTACTCACAAGGTCTTAGCTTAGTCCCACCGGTATCTTTTTGGGTACG